>JAYRMT010000039.1:0-17146 GCA_041912575.1 Fluviicoccus sp.
GGATCTCCTCGCCCGCCTGGCGGACGACCTGGGCTTCGATGCTGCGCCGCAGGGCGTCGGCGACATGTCCGACGCCTTCGGCGCTGGTGCTGGGCAGGATGACGCAGAATTCCTCGCCGCCGAAACGGGCGACAGTGTCGCATTCGCGTTGCACGCCCGCTTGCAGGGTCTGGGCGATCATCTTCAGGCAGGCGTCGCCGACCGGATGGCCGTGGTTGTCGTTGATCTGCTTGAAGTGGTCGGCATCAATCACCAGCAAGCCGATGGTGTCGCCGCTGCGCAGCGCGCGCTTGACCTCCTGTTGCAGCACATCGTCGAAGTGGCGGCGGTTGAAGGCGCCCGTCAGCGGGTCGGTGATGCTGAGCGCCTGCAGGCGCTGGTTCGCCTCCAGCAATTCCTGAGTGCGCGCGTGCACGCGGTTTTCCAGGATGGCGTTGGCCTCCTGCTGGATGCGCAGCATATCGGCCTGGGCGTCCTCGCGCAGGCGGCGCTCCTGGTGGATGCGGTCGGCCAGCGCGAAGGACAGCAGCAGGATTTCCAGCGAGGAGCCGATCGGCACGGCGGCGCTGACCAGCGGGTTGTGGCGGATCAGGCCGGACTTGTCGAGGGCGAGGATCAGTCCGCCCAGCAGCAGGAAAAACCAGGCCGCGACGTAGAAGCGGGCCGGGCTGTAGCCCTGCCAGGCGCGGTAGCTGGAGAAGTAGATGATGGCGGGCAACGCGATGATGGCGGCGATCTCCACCAGCTGGATCGCCGGTCGGTAGGGCAGGAACAGGCCTGAAAGCCCGGCGCCGCCCACCGCGAACAGGAAAATGCGCAACGAGTGGCAGACAACCGGGCCGCTGCTGGTGTCGATGTGCAGGAATTCGCGGGTGAACAGCGCGCCGAAGAACAGGCCCAGCCCGAGCGACAGCACGATGACCTGATCGTTCCAGTGCGTGGCGTAGGGCCAGAGGTACTGGAAGGCGATACCGTTGAGCGCGGCCTGGAAGATCACCAGCCCGGCGACGTACCCGACGTAATAGCCGTAGGTCTTCTCGCGCAGGGAGACCCAGAGGAAGGCGTTGTAGAGCAGCATGCTGATCATGATGCCGAAATACAGGCCCAGGATCAGGTTGCTGTGCTGGTCATGTTCCTGGAAGGCGGCCGGCGTCCAGATCGTCACCGGCACCTGCACCGAGCTGCTGGTGCTGACGCGCAGCAGCAGGTCGGTCGTGCTGTGCGGCGCGAGTGACAGCGGCACGACGAAATGGCGGTGGAAAACGGGCCGCTCATAGAACGGATGCTTGTCGCCCAGGGCGTGATGTATTGCGCCTTCCGGGCCGGTAATCCAGATATCGAGCCAGTCCAGCACGGGATAGGCGACCTCCATGAGGCGCTGGGAGTGGAGGGCGCCGGGATTTTTCAGGGAGAGGCGCAGCCAGTACGCGCCGTTGCGGTAACCGAAGCTGGGCGAGTCGCCCTCGATCGGACGCCAGCCCGATGCGCGCCGGGCCTCCCCGGCGGTCAGGCGCGCCAGGGGATCGGCAAGGTATTCCATGTGCGGGCCGGGTTGTACCGGCTCGTCTCCGGCGGGCAGGGACAGGGTGTCCGCCCGGACAGGCAGCAGCATCAGCCATAGCAGGAACAGGAGCCACGCGCGCCACATGGGCATTATCCGTTGTTATAGTATTTCCGGGCAGCCCGTATCATACGGAGGCGAACACGGGGTCGCCAGTCCCGTCCGTCCCGAAGGCGGCGGCGGGCGATGGGCGGCGGTTACCCGGCTGCACTGCGGTGGCGTGGGGTGGGTATTCAGGCCTTGTCACCCAGATACTTGCGCTTGATCCGCGCCACCAGCGCGGTGCTGTCATGGTCCCACGGGTGGAAGTCGCGGCGGTAATACTGCACGTAAGCCGGGATCATCTTGCGGAACACGCCCTTGCGGCCCCAGAAGTAATCCATGCCGCGCAGCCAGAGTCCGACATCCCGGGCATACCCGGAGTCCTTCATCAGGCGATAGAAGTCGTAGCTGGTGTAGCCGACAAACAGCACCGTGGTCAGCGCCATTTGCGAGCGCCGCACCCACTCGTCGCCGCTCACCGTGCGCAGCACGTCGAAGGCCACGGCCTTGTGCTCGGTTTCCTCCACTGCGTGCCAGGCCCACAGCGCGGCCATGCGCGGGTCCATTTCGGCCAGGATGTTTTCGTCGAGCATGAAGCCTTCGGCCATCAGCGCCGTCAGGTGCTCGGCGGCGGCGGTGTGTGCCAGCTGCCGCTCCGGGCTCAGGCGTTGGCGGAACATGTCCATGCCGATCTTCACGCTGCGCTCCACGCGCCCGAGGTTGAAGCCGCGCGCCTTCATCATCCGGTTCAGGACGTCGTGTTCCTTGGAGTGATGGCCTTCCTGGCCGATGAAGGCCGAAATCGCTTTTTGCAGCGCCGGGTCGGTGATGCGGTCGCGGTAGTGGCGGACCGAGTCGATGAAGAAACGTTCGCCATCGGGGAAACCGGCGGACAGGGTCGCCAGCAGCAGGGTGCGGAACGGGTCGTTGCCGTACCAGAAATCGGGGATGTCGTCGGGAAAGTCGAAGTCCATGCGACGGACTTTCAGGTCGTGTTCGTGATGGTTCCGGATCTTCGCGGCCGCGGTCATGGCGGGACTCCTTCAGCTGGGGGAGTGCTTGTTATTTCGCCAGACTAGCGAGCGGCTTGCTCGGGACGTGAGGGCGCGGGCGGACAAGCCGCTTGTCATTCGCGGTCAGGCGGTGCGGCCGGACCGTTCGGCCCTTCGAAATAACCGGTCATCAGCCGCACCACCTCGTCAATGATCTGCTCGTCGCGGTAATAGGGGGCGGGATCGGCCAGTTGCCGCACCAGCACCGAGGCGGCGGCGGTGTAGGCGATCTGGATGCCGAGATCGAGGTCCGGGGTCGCCAGCGTGTCGCGGCGCGGCAGCAGGAAGCGGCGCATGATCTCCATCAGCCGGAATTCAAGCTGGCGCGCCGCCGGCCAGTCTTCCGGCCGCTCGCGCACGCGCAGCAGCAGGGCCAGCAATGCGGGCCGCTGCCGGAACCAGGCCAGCCCGGCCTGGCACCATAAGCGCGTCGATTCGGCGATCGGCATGGTCATACGCAGGTCGAGCATCGCGCCCAGCGTCCGCGTCACCTCCTGCAGCCACGATTCCACCAGCGCCGCCACGATGGCATCCTTGTGCGGAAAGTACTGGTACAGCGAGGCGATGTTCACCCCCGCCTGTTCGGCGATGCGGTTGGTGGTCAGGGCTTCCAGCCCCTGTTCCTCGATCAGGTCCGCCGCCGCCTGCAACAGGCGCTGCACGGTCTGGCGGGCGCGCAACTGGCGCGGCTGCTTGCGCGGGGCGTTGGCGGGGGTGTCGGTCATGGCGGGTAAAAGTCAGTTTAATGTAAGCAAAGACTTGCATTATGCTCAGCCGCATCATCCCAAGCAAGGTCGGGAGACCGCCGCCATGACCACCCCCGCCGCCGTGCCCGCCCACTGGACGGACAAGTACCGCACCGAGGCCCTGCAAGCCTGGCGACAGCAATGCGATCCGCTGGCCGACGCCGTCGCCGCCCGGCTGGACCGCCAGCGGCCCTCGGCCATGCTTGACGAGGTGGAACGCCGCGCCGCGAGCGAAGGCGGCCCTTTCCGGGAATTCCTCGACACGGTGAACACCGTGCCCGACTGGGTGGACTGGGCGCGCATCGACCAGGCCTGCCGCGTCAGCCTCGCCTTCACCAACGTGCGTTCGCTGGCGCTGCTCACCGGCTCGCTGGTGGAAGGCTACATGGGCGGCAAGGCGGTGCATGTGCTGGTCGCCACCGGCCGCCTGCACCAGGACGTGCTGCACCGGCTCAACGAAACCGCGCAGATGTCGCACAACATGTTCCAGCCCGGCGGCATGCGGCCGGGCGCGCCGGGTCACCGTATCATCCTGGAGGTGCGGCTGCTGCACGCCATGGTGCGCAAGTACCTGCGCGCGCGCGGCTGGGATGTCGCGCAGTGGGACGAACCGATCAACCAGGAAGACATGGCCTTCACCGTCATCGAGTTCAACACGCTGGCGACGCGCGGCATGGACCGTCTGGGCGCTTCGCTGTCGCGCGCCGACCGCGAGGCGCTGCACCACCTGTGGCGCTATGCGGGCTGGCTGCACGGCGTGGACGAGTCGCTGCTCACCGACTCCGTCGAGGAGGAGTTGTACCTCTACGACCGCGTTTGCGAGCACCAGTACCATCTCACCGAGGAAAGCCGGATGCTGGGGCGCACGGTGCTGTCCGCCGTCTCAGGGCAACCACCGTTCTACTTGCCGGAGGGTTTCCTGCACGCGCTGGCGCGGGTGTGCCTGGGCGATGAGGTGGCCGATTTCTACGGCCTGAACCCGGACCCGCGCTGGACCGCCGCCGTGACGGCGCTGCAATGGGCCAACCGCGCCGCGACGCTGGCGCATTACCGGTTGCCGGGTCAGGCCGCGTTCAGCCGCGCCTTCAACACGCGTTGGATCCGTCGACTGCTGCAACAGGGCCTGGAGCCCGAGGCGGGGAAGCGCGCCTTCCGCCACATCGCCTGAGCGGCGGGCGTCCGGGGCGGCGGGTTCCACATTTGTCGCCCGGGCGCTTGCCCGGCGGCGCATTCCGTGCGAGTGTCTTGTGACAAGCCACTTGTCATGGGCGGACATCATGCAACTTTCGCGGGACAGATCGGACTGGCTGAACAAGCCGCACATGCCGGTCACCTACGCCAAGCATTATCTGGAGCGCGCCCGCGAACGCGGGATCCCGCCCGAGCGGGTGCTGGCGGCCGCCGCGCTGCAATCCGGTGTGCTTGCCGATCCCGCCGGTCGACTGACCCCGCTGGAATTCACGCAACTGGTGGCCACGGTGATGCAGCTGGCCGGGGACGAGGGCCTGGGCTTCGAGGTCGGGGCGCAGCAGCCGCTGACCGCCCACGGCAGCCTGGGCTACCTGCTGATGTGCAGCGAGACGGTGGACCAGGCGGCGCGCATGCTGCAACGTTTCTGGCTGTTGCGCGGGCGCGGCATCGGGCTGACCTACCGCGAGCAGGGCGACCGGCTGGTTTTCGAGTTCCACAGCGAATTGCCGATGCCCGATCCGCTCTTGCAGACCATGTATCAATCCATCCTGACCAGTTGCTATCGCGGCCTGCTGTTCCTGCTGGGCGGGATGGATCCGCAGGCGGAGTTCTGGTTCAACCTGCCCGCGCCGCCGTATTTCGAGCGTTTCCGCCAGCGGTTGCCGGCGGTGCGTTTCGGGATGCCGTCGACGCAGATCCGCATCCCGGCGGCCTTCCGCGACCATCGGCTGGAGATGGCGAGTCCGGACGGACTGGAGCTGGCGGTGGCGCAGTGCGAGCGCGAGCTGGCCCTGCTGGGCGTGGGCGAGGCGGGGGACGATGTGCTGTCGCAGGTGCGGGCGGCGATGCTGCTGGGGCCGGGCGGTTATCCCGATCCGGATGCGCTGGCTGCGCGGCTGCACCTGTCGCCCCGGACCCTGCGGCGGCGCCTGCAGGCGCAGGGCGGCAGTTACCAGCGCCTGCTGGAGGATGTGCGGCGGCGGGATGCGGTGCAGTTGCTGGAGAATCCGGGGCTGGAGATCCAGCGGGTGGCGGAGTTGCTGGGCTATGCGGACCCGGCGAATTTCACGCGGGCGTTCCGGCAGTGGACGGGGAAGACGCCGAGCCAGTTCCGGGCGATGCGGTTGGGGTAGGGGGTCAGGCCTTCGATCCTTTTCGCGGCAACATCTCCTCAACGTCTTCCAGAATCCGAATCCCCAGAGCTTCGCCCTCCGCTTCCAGCAACTGCCGACGCTGTTGCGAAAAACGCTCATATTCGGCGGTCGCCTTGGCATCGGCCTGCTCCTTGGAAATCCGTCCCGCGCCTTCCAGCACGGCCCGGTCATTGAAGCTCAGGAAAGCGTCCAGTTTCTCCGCCCAGTCCTTCAGGAAAATTTCCTTGCGCCGTTTGGCCTGATCCTCGGCAAAATCCAGCCACATGACCACGATGCGGTTCAGTTCATCAATTTCATGGCTGTTCAGGTAGTTCTTGGCGACAGTCACGTCTGCCTTGCGCACATCGCTGCTTTTCCAGCTGGTGAGCCCCATGTGGACCTGCGTGCTGTCAGCGCGTTCATGGATCAGTTCGGCTGCCGTTTTGCCGGTGACGGCAAAGTGCAGCTTGTTCTGGATGACGCGGAAAAAGCGGGTGGTTTCGGCCAGGCTGGGCGCGTAGTCGGCGGCCATGGCGAAAATCTCGCGCACGCGCAGGTACATGCGGCGTTCGCTGGCGCGGATGTCGCGGATGCGGTCCAGCAGTTCGTCAAAACGGTCGGGCGAGCCATGACCGGCCACCGGCGGGTTCTTCAGGCGTTCGTCGTCGAGGGTGAAGCCTTTCACCAGATACTCGCGCAGCCGTTCGGTGGCCCAGCGGCGGAATTGGGTGCCGCGTGTGGAGCGGACGCGGTAGCCGACGGCGAGGATGGCGTCGAGGTTGTAGTAGGCTACGCGGTAGCTCTTGCCGTCGGAGGCAGTTGTCAACCATTGGTTGACAACTGCATCGGCCTGCAACTCGCCTTCGTTGAAGATGGCTTTGAGGTGTTTGGCGATATTTTGCTTGCTGGTTTGAAAAAGTTCGGCCATGAGTCCCTGGCTTAGCCAGAGACTGTCCTGAACGAAGCGGCATTCGACGCGGGTGCGGCCATCCTCGGTCTGGTATAGGAGGAATTCACCGGGAGGGATGGTCGGGTCGGTCATGAGCTATCCTTGGCGGGGTGAGTGGCAATCCGGAAGGATAGTCCGGTTTCCGGTGGATTCGGTATAGCTCCGGCGGTTTGCACGACACATTCCGTCGCGTCCCTTGTTCGACCACCCTACGTCAGAGTATGCGATTGCGCGGATTCGATTCTCCACACAGGACAGAGAATCCGCGCAGTCAGCCCACGGGTTCTGACGCCCGCTTAGAAACGGATCCCCCCGTAAATCCCGATCTGGCTCTTGGGCGCCATGTCCTTCGCCTGGGTGACCAGGCTGCCCTTGGTCGAGGTCAGCGGAATGTCGGCTTCCAGACCGATGAAGGGCTTCAGCACCGGCGACGGAATGGCGATGCCGACATTCGCCCGGGCCCAAGGCCGTCCGTAATTGGTGGACGTGCCCGTATCCAGCTTCTCGAAGCGGTACTCCAGGCCCACACCCGTCGAGACATAGGCCTTGAAGTTGGCCATCGCGCCCACCGAGAAATGGCTGTTCTTGAAATCTGTCCCGCTCGTGAGCTTGGCTGTTGTTTCCGGCTGGTAGCCCGCCGTCAGCTCGATCAGGGCCGGACCCAGGTCCACCACGGAATACCCCGCCCGGAGAATGGCGGTGATCTTGTGGTCATCCTTGAATTGCGAGGCGTTTTTGTAGGCTTGCTGTCCGGCGAACAACCCCAGCTCGAATGCGCCGGCCGTCATGGGCGTCGCGCAGATCATCATCAGCAGGCAAAGTTTCTTCATCAGGCGCCCCTTCGGTTATCGGCCGTAAAAACGCGGATTATACGCCGGATGGGCCGGGAAAAAGACCGGATCGGCTTCACGCCGTGCGCATACGGAAGCGCGGGATGATGTCGCCGCCCCTCACGCGGCCTCCATCGGCGGCAGGTACTTGATCGCCGACAACGGAAAATCCGGCACCGGCTCGAAATCCAGCGGCAGGCGCGCTATGCGCCGCGCTTCCTCCGCCGGTATCCCCAGCAGCGTCAGCGACTGCTCGGCCGCATCCGGAATCGCATCGTCCCGCACCTGCCCCAGGAACAGGTCCATCAGGATCGCCATCACCCCGCCCGCCACCATCGACGCGGTCACCGATTCGTGCGCCACCCGGAAGCGACCGCCGGCCAGGCCCTGCTGCATGTCGGCGATGAAGCCTTGCCGCGTCTGGTAGACGTAGCGCGTCAGCGGCAGGCCGCTCAGGAACAGCATGCGGCCGAATTCGCCGCCGGGCTGCATCCAGAACAAGGTCTGCCGGATGGAGGCCGAGACGATTTCGGCGGGATCGGTCAGACCTGCGGTGATCCGGCTGATGGATTGCAGGAAGGACTGGATCAGCATTTCCACCACCGCGTCCGCCACTTCTTCCCGGGTGCGGAAATAGTTGTAGATGGTGCCCAGCGCGACATCGGCGCGCTCGGTCAGCTGCTGGATGCCCAGTGCGGCGAATCCTCCCTCCAGCAACAGTTCCTGCGCGGCGCTGAGCAGCTTTTCCCGGGTGCGGTCCCGCTTGCGGATGGTCATGGCATGGCTCCCATTCATCGGAATTCAGGGCAGGGCTGGAAAAACAATTGAAAGTCTTTCAAAAATGAAATAGTTTCATAAAGACATCATACACCCGGAGCCCTGCCATGTCTTCCCCCTCTGTCTCCCCGGATCCGCTCGCCCGTCTCTGTGCCGTATCCCCGCGCGCCGAAAATCCGGTGTGCAAGGTCAGCGGCCTGGCCTCGATCCGCCTGTCCCGCCCCGACCTGAACCGGGCGGTGGCTTTCTTCAGCGATTTCGGCCTGACCTGCATCTATAACGACGGCAACCTCGCGCTGCTGCGCGGCACCGGCGACCGCACCGCCAGCGTCGTCATCGAGCGCGGTCCGGCGCGTTATCTGGGCTTCAGCCTCACTGTCGATTCTGCGGACGACCTCGACCGGCTGGCGGCGGCCCACGGCGTGAACGTCACCGACAACCTGCCGCAGCGGGGCGGCAAACTGGTGACGCTGCGCGATCCGGACAACCTGACGGTGGAGGTGATGCACGGCTGGACGCCGTTGCCGGAACTGATGCATGGCGAGTCCGTGTCCGTCAACCGTCCCGGCCACACGCCGCGCATCAACCGCACCGTGCGCCTCGATTTTGATCATCCGCCGCGCATCTTCAAGCTGGGCCACACGGTGATGGGCGTGACCAACTTCGTCAACAGTCTGACATGGTACCAGCAAAACTTTGGGCTGATCGTCTCCGACTTCCAGATGCTGGACGGCGATCCGCTGCCGGTGGTGGCCTTCATCCGCTGCGATCGCGGCGACACGCCCACCGACCATCACACGATCGCGATGGGCTCGGCGGTGGAGATCGGCCATCTGCACACCGCCTTCGAACTGCCCGACCTGGACGCGGTGGTGGCGGCGGGCGAGCTGCTGAAACAGCGCAAGTACCGTCATACCTGGGGCATCGGCCGTCACATCCTCGGCAGCCAGATTTTTGACTACTGGCGGGATGAACAGGGCGACATGTTCGAGCATTACGCCGACGGCGACCTGTTCGATGCCTCGGTGCCGACCGGCTATCACCGTTTTGACGGCGAGGCCCTGCACCAGTGGGGACCGGCGGTGACCGCCGACATGGCGGGCAAGATTCCGTCGGCGCACCTGATCCAGACCGTGATTTCGCGTCTGCGCGACCGTACCGGCGATGACCTCAGCCTGCGCCGCCTGATCGACCTGGTCCGCGCCGCCGGTTGAGCGGTTCACAACACTACATTCCGGAGTTTGCATCATGTCCCTGTCGATTGTCCGTTTTGCCGAGCCGAACCAGGCCCCCCGCTGGGGCGTCCTCCATGAGCAGCGGGTGACGCCGCTGGCAATTCCCTGCGAGACCACGGCGGCGCTGATCGCCGTCGGGATATCCGCGCTGCGTGAGGCGGCGGCGGGGCAGCCGTCCCTGCCGCTGGAAGGGCTGACGCTGCTGTCGCCCGTGACCCGCGACGGCAAGGTGCTGTGTCAGGGCGCCAATTACCGCCAGCACATGATCGACTCGGGCGTGGACCCGGATGCCAAGCGCTTCAACATGTTCTTCACCAAGTCCTCGGCGTCCATCCACGATCCGGTCGGCGCGATTGTCCGCCCCCGGCACGTGACGCTGCTGGACTACGAAGTCGAGCTGACGCTGGTGCTGGGAAAGCGCACCACCGCGTCGGTCATCGTGACTTCCGCCAACTTGCACGAGTACGTGGCCGGGATCTGCATCGGCAACGATGTCTCCGCGCGCTGCGTGCAGATTCCGCAGATGCAGTTCCACAAGGGCAAGAGCTATCGCACCTTTTGCCCGCTGGGGCCGGTGCTGTGCCTGCTGGAAAAGGACGACCTGCCGCTGCTGGACGACCTGCGCCTGAGCCTGAGCGTGAACGGCGAGGTGCGCCAGAACGATTCGACCCGCAACCTGGTGTTCAAGCCCGCCGAGACGCTGACCGAGTTTTCGCAGATTGCCGATTTCAATCCCGGCGATGTGCTGATGACCGGCACGCCGTCGGGCTGCGCGCTGGGCCTGCCGTCGCCCGCCGTGGTGCGCGCCACTGCGCTGCTGCCCGATCCCGTCCGCTTCAGCCTGTTCCTGAAGGCGCAGCAGCGCCGTCCGCAGTACCTGAAGGACGGCGATGTGGTGGAAGCGCGGATCGTCAGCGCCAACGGCCGTCTGGACCTCGGGGTCCAGCGTCATACCATCGTCACGGAGAAATAAGCCATGACCGCTTCCGCCAAGAAAGTCCGTGCGGGTGAAAACGTCGTTTCCCCCGAGCCGGTGACGCTGCCCGCGCACGCCGATGTCGTCATCGTCGGATTCGGTCCGGCGGGCGCGGCGCTGGCCAACCTGCTGGGCCGTTACGGCATCGACACGCTGGTGCTGGACAAGGCCGAGGACATCCTGCCGATGCCGCGCGCCATCGCCCTCGACAACGAGGCGCTGCGCATCCTGCAAATGGCCGGGCTGGCCGAGGATGCCTTCGAGAAGATCGCCATTCCCCGCGTGCGCCTGCAATCGCCCTATGCCGGGGAATTCGTCCGCATGAATACCGCCGGTTGTCTGGACGGCCATCCGAAGCTGGTGACTTTCTACCAGCCGGAACTGGAACGCGCGCTGCGCCGGTCGCTGACGCGCTATCCGCACGTGCGCACCGTCGTCTCCGCCGAGATGACCGATTTTGTCGATCAGGGCCGGCAGGTGCAGTTGCAGTTATCGGTGGCCGGAGGCGCGGCGCAGACCATGACCTGCCGCTATCTGGTGGCGGCCGACGGCGCCGGTTCGACCATCCGCACCCGCCTGGGCATCGAGTTCGGCGGCGACACCTACCCGCAGGACTGGCTGATCGTTGACGCCCGCAACGTGCGCGCGCCCATTGACGATGTCGAGTTCACCTGCGACCCCGAACGCCCGGTGCCGCACATGACCGCGCCCGGCGGCCGCGAACGCTGGGAATTCATGCTGAAGCCGGGCGAGACCCGCGAGCAGGTGCTGCAACCGGCGTTCATCCGCGACTTGCTGAAGCCCTGGGCCAATGCCGATGAGCTCGAAATCGAGCGCACCGCCGTCTACCGCTTCCACGCGCGGGTGGCGCAATCCTTCAGCAAGGGCAATGTGTTCATGGTCGGCGACGCCGCCCACATCACGCCGCCCTTTGTCGGGCAGGGCATGGTGGCGGGTCTGCGTGATGTCGCCAATCTGGGCTGGAAGCTGGCCTGGGTGCTGCAGGGACGGGCCTCACCGGCCATCCTCGACAGCTACGACCGCGAGCGCCGTCCGCACGCGCGGGCGATGATCGACCTGGCGCGGGCGATGGGGCTGCTGATCAAGCCGGTCAATCCGGCGGCCGGGGCCTTGTCCTCGCAGCTGGTGAAGAACCTGCGCCGCCTGTCGCCGGTGCGCCCGCTGTTCGACGAGCTGAAGATCAAGCCGCGCAACCGCTTCAAGGACGGGTTGTTCATGCCGCGCGTCCGGCAGGCCCGGCTGGACCGGGGCAACCACCTGCCGCAGGCCTGGCTGCGGGCGGCGGACGGTCGCGGGCTCTGGAGCGACGATGTGATGGGCGAGCAATGGACGCTGATCGGTTTCGGGGTCGATCCGGCGCGGGCGCTGAGCCCGGCGCAACGCGCCGCCTGGGAAGCGGCGGGCGGGGCGTGCCTGCATCTCCGTCATCGCGGGCAGGCCGGGGCGTCGGGTTGGGAAGATATCACCGGACAGCTGGTGCCCGAGCTGGCCCCGGTCGGCTGGGTCGCGGTGGTGCGCCCGGACCGCGTCATTGTCCATGACGGCCCGGTCGAGGCCATCGACGCGCTGGTGACTGAAAGCCTGGCCCTGCTGGCCGGACGGGGGTAAGCCGGTCATGACCGTTCGCCGACTCGACGACATCCGCGCGCTCGAAGCGCATGCCTTGGACCCGGCCGCGCTGCCCGCCAGCACCTACGACGCCCTGCGAGAGGCGGCGCGGCGCACGCCCTCCGCCAAGGCGCTGAGCTTCTTCCTCGACGCCGACCGTTTCACCCGCGCGCATACGTGGACCTACGGCGAACTGTTCGCCGACATCACCCGCGCCGCCAACGCCTTCCACGCGCTGGGCGTAACGAAGGACGACGTGGTGGCCTTCGTACTACCGAATTTGCCGGAAACGCATTTCACCATCTGGGGCGGCGAGGCGGCCGGGATCGTCATGGCGGTGAATCCGCTGCTGGAAGGCCCGCAGATTGCCGAGCTGGTGCGCACCGCCCGCGCCAAGGTGCTGGTGACGGTGGCCCCGACGCCCGGCGTCGATCTGTGGCCGAAACTGAAGGAACAGCTGCGCCACATGCCGGACGTGCGCACCGTGGTCTGGGCGAACATGGCGCCCTATGCCGGACTCAAGGGGCCGGTGCTGCGCTATCTGGCAATGCACGAGCGGCACAGCGTCCGCAACCTGACCCTCGTGGATCTGGGCGGCCTGATGAAGCGCCAGCCCGCCGACCGCCTGCTCAGCGGCCGCGTGATCCGGGCGGAAGAGCCGTCCTCGTATTTCTGCACGGGCGGCACCACCGGCCTGCCCAAGATCGCGGTGCGCACCCACGGCAGCGAGGTCTTTGACGCCTGGGCGGTGAACCGGGTGATGGAGGGTGAGGGCGGTGAGCGCACCCGCACCATTTTCTGCGGCCTGCCGCTGTTCCACGTCAACGGCCAGCTGGTCACCGGACTGATGAGCTGGATGCGCGGCGACCATGTCGTGCTGGGCACGCCGCAGGGCTATCGCGGCAAGAACCTGATCCCGCGCTTCTGGGAGATTGTCGCCCATTACCGCATCAACCTGTTCTCCGGCGTGCCGACGCTGTACGCCGCGCTGTTGCAGCAGCCGCATGACCGGCTGGATATTTCCTCACTGGAATTCGCCATCTGCGGCGCCGCGCCGATGCCGGTGGAACTGTTCCGCGCCTTCGAGGCGTCGACCGGCGTGCGCATCCTGGAAGGTTACGGCCTGACGGAAGGCGCCTGCGTGTCGTCGATCAACCCGCCGCACGGTGAGTCGCGCATCGGTTCCATCGGTTTGCCGCTGCCCTGGCAGGCGATGAAGGCGGTGGTGCTGGACGAGGACGGACAGTACGTCCGCGACGCCGCCACGGACGAGGTCGGGGTGCTGGTGATCCGGGGGCCGAACGTGTTCGCGGGCTACCTCAATCCGCTGCACAACCGGGGGCTGTGGGTGGAGATCGGCGGCGAGCGCTGGCTGAATACCGGTGATCTGGGCCGTCAGGACAGCGACGGCTATTTCTGGCTGACCGGCCGCAAGAAAGAGCTGATCATCCGCGGCGGCCACAACATCGACCCGAAAATGATCGAGGAGCCGCTGCACGCGCATCCGGCGGTGGCGATGGCGGCGGCGGTGGGCATGCCCGATGCCTACGCCGGGGAACTGCCGGTGGCCTATGTGCAGCTGAAGCCGGGCATGCAGGCCAGTGAGGTGGAGTTGCTGGAATTCCTGAGCACGCGCATCGCCGAGCGCGCCGCGCTGCCAAAGACGATCCGCTTCCTCGACGCGATGCCGGTGACGGCGGTGGGCAAGATCTTCAAGCCGACCTTGCAGATGCGGGAGATCGAGAGCGTCATCCGCCGCGAGTGCGAGGCGCTGGGGGTGGAGCCCGCCGGGCTGGAGGTGTTCCAGGACAGCAAGCGCGGGCTGGTGGCGCGGCTGGCGGTCCGGGCCGAGACGGCGAAGCTGCGCGAGGTGCTGGGCGGGTATGCGTTTGCGGTGGAGTGGGTGACGGGCTGACACGGGGAGAACGACGATGCATGCCGGGGACTATCATCCGTTCAGCGACGGGGAGCGCCTGAAGATCGGCGAGCGCTGGCGGCGTTTTTACGCCGCCTGGGACTGGATCGTGAGCCCGGAATTCACCGGGCACGAGCACGTGGAGGCCGAACGGCCCTCGCTCTGGGTCGGCAACCACTCGATCCTGGCCTTTGCCGACGCCTCGCTGATGATGCGCGAGTTGTACCTGCGGCACGGCATCGTCATGCGCTCGCTGGGGCAACATGCCCATTTCCGGATTCCCGGCTGGGGGCCCTGGCTGGTCGCCAACGGCGCGGTGGACGGCACCCGCGAGAACTGCGCGGCGATGATGCGGGCCGGGGAGCATATCCTGGTCTATCCCGGCGGCGGCGGGGAGGTAATGAAGCGGCAGGGGGAACAGCATACCCTGCGCTGGAAGCACCGCACCGGCTTCGCGCGCATGGCCATCGAGAACAACTACCCGATCCAGCCCTTTGCCACCGTCGGCGCGGATGATTGCTGGGACATTCTTTATGACAACAGCCGCCTGCAAGACACCCGTCTGGGCCGGTGGTTGCTGGAACATACCGACCTGAAGGCGGAGGAGTTGCCGCCGGTGCTCAAGGGCTTCGGGCCGACGCTACTGCCCAAGCCGCAGCGCATGTATTTCCGTTTTTTCCCGCCGGTGTATCCGGAGGAATTCCGCCGCCTGCCGATCGAGGAGGGCGCGCTGGCGCTGCGCAACCGGGTGGAGGCGATTGTCAGCGGGGGCTTGCGGGATCTGCTGGCCGAGCGGGAGCGTGATCCGAAGCGGGAGTTGCGGGTGCGGATTGCGGGGCGGATGCGGGGGGAGTGAGTCCGGTCGTTTGCTTTTCCGGGACAGGGTATCTATCATTGATAGATACCATCTGTTGTGAGGTCATCATGGATACCGCCCGCCTGTTTCAATCCGGCCGTAGCCAGGCTGTGCGCTTGCCGAAGGAGTACCGCTTCAGCGGGCAGGAGGTCATGGTCAAGCATTTCGGTAACGGCGTCTTGCTGCTGCCGGTGGATAATCCGTGGGATACGCTGGAGGCAGGGCTTGCCGCCTTTGAGCCGGGATTCAAGATGCAGCGTGACCAGCCGGAAACGCAGGTGCGCGAGGACATCGCGCCGTGATCTATCTGCTGGACACCAATATCTGCATCTACGTGATCAATGAAAGGCCGCCGCAGGTGCTGGCCCGGTTTCGACGGGAGCGCTTGGGCAATATCGCGATTTCCAGCATCACGGCTTCCGAGCTGACCTATGGTGTGGTGAAAAGCGGTTCGGCGAGGAATCGCCAGGCGCTGGAGATGTTCATGGCGCCGCTGGATATTCTGCCGTTCGATGAGTCGGCGATCTGGCGGTATGGTGAGCTTCGCACGCTGCTGGAAAGCCAAGGGCGGCCGATCGGTTCGATGGATACGCTGATTGCGGCGCATGCGCTCGCGATAGGGGCGGTGCTGGTGACGAACAATGTCCGGGAATTCGAGCGGGTGCCGGGGTTGGTGGTGGAGAATTGGGTGTGAGGTTGAAGACCTGTCAGGATTTTCCCAAGGATTTTTAAATTAAATCAAAGAGATGGTATTATTTCCGCCACCCATATCCTACGGGCTCAATGGACACCCAGAGTGAAATTCGCATGAGCACTAATCCGGTTGTTGCCGTCATCCCTCTCTGGTATGCCCAAATCACATGGGCGAGGGAGCTCATTCAACGAAGCTTCGGGTTGGCTAATGCGGAGGACATCCTTCTATCAGAGAATAGGGGCAGGCGTAATATTCCCGGTACTGCCTGGTTTCTTTGCACACATGGAGTGGGCGTTGATATCTATAAGACACCCGATGTGGGCGGAATAGATTTCGACTTTGATAAGCCTGACCCCGATCCTTGGCGACTGCGTATTTTTATTGAACGTCAGGTGAATGATGGAGGTTTGCCATACCATGTATTCGCTAATTTACTCAACGATGATGAGCTAATGAAACGGGTTATACAGGAAGCACTGGCTCCATCCCATTGAAATCTCAGTCTTCTCCAAACACCCCCCGACACAACCCCGTCAAGAAATCCCGCATCGCCATCACCCGCGCGCTGGCCCGCAAATCGCGGTGATACAGCAACCACAACTCCTGATGCGTATCCGCCGCCAGCGTTGTCGCCCGCACCAGCCGGTTGTCCCCGTCCCCCATGAAATCCGGCAGCAACGCCGCCGCCAGCCCCGTCGTGGCGGCCAGCAGATGCGTCTGCATGCTGTTGCCGCGCAGCACCGGCGCGCGACCAGGAAACAGCTCCTTCATCCAGTCCACCATCGGCAGGCGGAACCAGGCCGCATCCCAGGACACATGCGGCAACAGCCGCCAGTCGCCGTCCACCCGCGCCAGCGCCTCCGGCGTGCAATACAGCTCGAAACGGAAACGGCCCATCGGCTGGACAATGGTGTCCGGGTCATGGCTGTCGCGTTTGGGATCCATGATCCGCAAGGCCAGCTCGGCTTCCCGACGTGACAAATCCGCCAGATTGCGGTTCACCAGCAGTTCCACCTGCAACTGCGGATAGCGGGCGGTGAAGGCGGGCAGCGCCGGCATCAGCAGGTAATGGGCGATGGACTCGAAGGTGGCCAGCCGCACCACGCCTGTCACCTCGCGCACCGCGTCGCCCTGCCGTTCCACCGCGCGGATGCTGCGTTCCACCTCCGCCACATGCCCCAGCAGCGCCGACCCGGCGTCGGTCAGCAGATAGCCCTGTTGCCGCCGCAAAAACAGCGTGACGCCCAGCGTCGCTTCCAGTGCATCGATGTGCCGCGAGACCGTGGAGACGCTGGTGGCCAGCTCCGCCGCGGCGGGCGTCAGGCCGCCCAGCCGCGCCACGGCCAGAAAGAATTTCAGGTTGTTCCAGTCCATGCGTGTTTTCCATCAGCGGAAAATGCTTTCCCGGATATTGGCATTCTCTTCCATATCCGGCAATTGCTAAGGTGGAGTCCTGTACGAGGAGGACACCGACATGACCCGCACCACGTGGCTCACCCTGGGCCTGACCAGCTTTTTCTGGGCGCTGATGTTCTATCTGGGCAAGCACGCGCTGACGGT
>JAYRMT010000040.1:0-17048 GCA_041912575.1 Fluviicoccus sp.
CGACGTTATTGACGATGGTCGGCTTGCCCCACGCGCCTGCGATCTGCGGGAACGGCGGCTTGGCGCGCGGATTGGCGCGACGGCCTTCCAGCGAGTTGATCAGCGCCGTTTCCTCGCCACAGATGTAACGGCCCGCGCCGGTGTGGACATACAGGTCCATGCTCCAGCCGGAACCCAGGATGTTTTCGCCCAGATAGCCCGCCGCCTTGGCCTGACGGATGGCGTCATTCAGGCGATCCGCCGCTTCGATGTACTCACCGCGCAAGAAGATGTAGGCCCGGGTCGCCTGGATGGCGTAACCGGCGACAATCATCGCCTCGACCAGCTGGTGAGCAGGCGGTCCTTGAAGGTGCCCGGCTCCATTTCATCCGCATTGCAGACCAGATACTTGACGCCGGCGTCCGGTCCCATCGGGATCAGGCTCCACTTGACGCCGGTCGGGAAGCCCGCGCCGCCGCGACCGCGCAGGTTGGAATCCTTCACGACCTGCTGGACGTCCTGAGGACTCATTTCCTTGATCGCCTTGCGGACTGCCGCATAGCCTTCCAGCGCCTCGTAGGCCTTGATGTCGAGGATGGCCTCGCCGTGCTGGAGCCGCCAAGTCAGCGGCCGGGTGTCTGCAGATACCACGGTCATGGATACTGCTCCAGTAAGGAAGAAATCTGTTCGATGCTGACCGGGCCGTGCGTGTCTTCGTTGATCATCAGCGTCGGACCCTTGTCGCAGTTGCCCAGGCAGCAGATCGGCAGCAAGGTGAAGCGGTTGTCCGGCGTGGTCTGCCCGTACTCGATGTTCAGGTGCTTCTTGATGGCGTCGATCAGGTCTTCGTAACCGGTCAGGAAGCAGCCGATGCTGTCGCAGACCATGATCACGTTGCGGCCGACCGGCTTGCGGTAGATCTTGTTGTAGAACGTCGCCACACCGTCCACATCGGAAGCCGGAATGCCCAGCACCTCGGCAATGGCGTAGATGGCGCCATCCGAGACCCAGCCGTCGCTCTTCTGGATGATCTTGAGCGCATCGATGGAGGCCGCGCGCGGATCCTCGTAATGCTCGATCGCGTGCTCGATGGCGGCGCGATTTTCCGGGGTCATGCTATAGGCATCGACCTTGGAACGCTTGTCGGTAAAAATAATCATCAGGGCAGCTCTCTCGCTTAGCGGTCCACGTCCGCCATCACAAAGTCAATACTCGCCAGGTGCGCGATCAGGTCAGAAATCATGCTGCCATTGACCACGGCCGGGATCTGCTGCAAGTGCGCGAAACTGGGCGTGCGGATCCGTGTCCGGTAGCTCATCGTGCTGTTGTCGCTGGTCAGGTAGTAACTGTTGATCCCCTTGGTCGCCTCGATCAGCTGGCTGGCCTCGCCCGCCGGCATGATCGGCCCCCAGGACACGCTCAGGAAGTGGGTAATCAGCGTCTCGATGTGCTGCAGCGTCTTTTCCTTGGGCGGCGGACAGGTCAGCGGATGGTCGGCCTTGTAATCGCCAGCCGGCATGTTTTCCAGGCACTGCTTGATGATGCGCACGCTCTGACGCATTTCCTCGATGCGGACGAGGCAACGGTCATAGGCATCGCCGTTGTGTGCGAGCGGCACGTCGAAATCGAAGTTCTCGTAGCCTGAGTACGGGCGCGCCTTGCGCAGGTCGAAATCCACACCCGTAGCACGCAGGCCGGGCCCGGTCACGCCCCATTCCAGCGCTTCCTTGGCGTTGTATTGCGCCACGCCGATGGTGCGGATCTTCACCACGCCGTTGCGCACGGCCGCCTTCACGTACTCATCTAGACGCTTGGGCAGCCACTCGACGAACTCGCGCACCAGACGGTCCCAACCCTTCGGCAGGTCGTGCGCCACGCCGCCGATGCGGAACCAGGCCGGGTGCATCCGGAAGCCGGTGATCGCCTCGATGACGTCATAGGCCTTCTGGCGGTCAGTGAACATGAAGAAGATCGGCGTCATGCCGCCCAGATCCTGGATATAGGTGCCCAGGAACAGCAGGTGACTGGTGATGCGGAAGAATTCCGCCATCATCACGCGAATGGTCTGCACGCGCTCCGGCACCGTGATACCCGCGAGCTTTTCGACCGCCAGCACGTACGGCAGGTTGTTCATCACCCCGCCGAGGTAATCGATGCGGTCGGTATAGGGAATATAGCTGTGCCAGGACTGGCGCTCGGCCATCTTCTCGGCGCCGCGATGGTGATAGCCGATATCCGGTACGCAGTCGACGATTTCCTCGCCATCCAGCTGCAGCACGATCCGGAAGGCGCCGTGCGCGGACGGGTGGTTAGGCCCGAGGTTGAGGAACATGAAGTCCTCGTCGGCATTCCCCTTCTTCATGCCCCACTCTTCCGGACGGAACAGCAGCGCTTCCTGCTCAGCGTCCTGCTTGGCGACGCTCAGGCTGAAGGGATCGAATTCGGTGGCGCGGGCAGGATAGTCCTTGCGCAACGGATGGCCGACCCAGGTGCGGGGCAGCATGATGCGGTACAGGTGCGGATGCCCGTCAAAGGTGATGCCGAACAGGTCCCAAACTTCGCGCTCGTACCAGTTGGCGTTCGGCCAGATGCTGATCGCGGTCGGCATCGACAGGTCATCCGCCGACAGCGCGACCTTGATGCGGACATCGCTGTTCCGGTCGATGGACAGCAGGTGGTAGAACACCGTGAAGTCCGCGGAGGGCAAGCCGCGACGGTGGGTGCGCAGGCGCTCGTCCACCGCGCTGAGATCCAGCAGCATGACATACGGCTTGGGCGCGCCGCGCAGGAAGCGCAACACCTCAATCACCTGCCCGCGCGAGACCCACAGGGTCGGCACATCATCCTTGGTCGGCTGGAAGACAAAGGCGTCCTGCCCGAATCGGGCGTACAGCTCGCGCACCACGTCGTACTTCGCGCCGGGCGCGGAAGTCACAGGAATATCGTCAGCCATCGGTTCTGCCGTCGCAATTTTTCAAAAACTGTCTGCCGGGAGACGCATCCCCCGGCGGGAAATGGGGATTATCCGGTCGTCAGACCTGGTCCGGCGTCCGCAGGTTGGTCACCTGGATCCGCTCGGCGCGGCGCACATCACGCTGGGCCGGCATCACCGGGCGGTACACGCCTTGGTCGCCACCCACCCAGGTCAGCGGCCGACGCTCCTTGCCGATCGACTCCTGCAGCAGCATCAGGCCCTGCAGGAAGGCCTCGGGGCGCGGAGGGCAGCCGGGGATGTACAGGTCGACCGGCAGGAACTTGTCCACACCCTGCACCACGGAATAGATGTCGTACATCCCGCCGGAGTTCGCACACGATCCCATGGAAATCACCCACTTCGGCTCCAGCATCTGCTCGTAGAGGCGCTGAACCACCGGAGCCATCTTGATAAAACAGGTACCGGCCACGACCATCAGGTCGGCCTGGCGCGGCGAGGCCCGGATCACCTCGGCGCCAAAGCGGGCCAGGTCGTGCGGCGCCGTGAAGGCAGTCGCCATTTCCACGTAGCAGCAGGACAGGCCGAAGTTGTACGGCCACAGCGAATTCTTGCGCCCCCAGTTGACCGCGCCATGGATCATCTCTTCGAGGCGTCCCATGTAGATGTTCTTGTGAACATGTTCTTCCAGCGGGTCGCGCACGGTCTGGCGCGTCTGCAGCGGATAGCGGTCGCCCGGGTTGGACGGATCAATGCGGGTCAGGGTGTAATCCATCGGTCGAACCTCGGACTCAATGCTTTTTCGGCGAATGGGAATGATGGGCGTGACGCTCGTGCTCTTCCGCAAGGGCATGCGCCTTGGCACGAAGTTCCTCGCGCTCGGCGCGATGGAAGCGGCGGCGGTCGGCGGGCGCCCAGTCCAGGGCGCCCATGCGCCAGATGTAGACCAGGCCAGCCAGAAGGATCGCGATGAAAATGGTCACCTCGATGAACCCGGCCCAGCCCGACTCACGGACCGACACCGACCAAGCGTACAGGAACAAGGCTTCCACATCGAAGATCACGAAGAACATCGCCACCAGATAGAACTTGGCGGACAAGCGCAGCCGGGGACTGCCGAACGGCACCACGCCGGACTCGAAGGGCTCATTCTTGGCGCGCCCCCAGTCACGGCCGCCCAGCAAGCGGGGAATGAAAAGCATGAAGACGCAGATGAAGACTACGCCGAAAACAAAAACACCTACGGACCAGTTCTGCGCGGCAGCGGCGGGGGTCATGCGGGAAACTCTCCTGGCATCGTTACACAGGGCGGCTTGCGTCAGGTACGACGCGGCCGCGTAAAGCGGCCGGAATGACTTACATAAATTAACAGTGGATTATAAAGCAACCCACGGTCCAACATCCAGCCACCGGGACAAGATGGGCAGGAAAATTGCACACTTGGCGAGCACTCACGCCCCAAACAGGACCTTACTCGCCCAGATAGGCGGCGCGGACCCGGGCGTCGCTTGCCAATTCAGCAGCCGGGCCGGACAGCGTGATCCGGCCGCTCTCCATGACATAGGCGCGATCCGCCAGCGCCAGCGCGGCGCGAGCGTTCTGCTCCACCAGCAGCACGGCCACGCCATCGCGCGTGACCTCGGCAATCAGGCCGAAAATCTTTTCCACCATGATGGGCGCCAACCCCATCGACGGCTCGTCCAGCAGCAGCAGGCGCGGCTTCCCCAGCAAGGCGCGGACAATCGCCAGCATCTGCTGTTCGCCGCCGGACAACGTACCGGCCAGCTGCCCCCGCCGCTCATGCAGGCGGGGGAAACGGCAGTAGGCCTGCTCCAGTTCGCCGGGCTCCAGCTTACGGAAATACGCGCCCATGCGCAGGTTTTCCTCCACCGTCAACTTGCTGAAGATCCCCCGCCCTTCCGGCACCAGCGCCAGTCCGCGCCGTACGCGCTCGTGCGCCGGGAGCGCCGCCAGATCCTGCCCCTGGTACGTGATGGTCCCGGCCGCCGGTTTGAGCAAACCGCCCAGACAGTTCAGCGTAGAGGTCTTGCCCGCACCGTTCGCACCGATCAGGCAGACCAGTTCGCCCGCGCTGACCTCAAGTTCAATCCCTTTGACCGCCTGGATGCCGCCATAGGCGATCGCAAGCCCGGATAGCTTCAAGAGGCTCATGCTGCTGCCTCCCCGCCCAGATAGGCGGCGATAACGCGCGGATCCTTCTGGACTTCGGCGGGCTCGCCCTCGGCGATCTTTTCGCCGAAGTCCAGGACCGCCACGCGATGGCAAAGCCCCATCACCAGCTTGACATCATGTTCGATCAGCAGCACGGATACGCCGTCCTCATGAATGCGATGGATCAGCCGGGCGAGCTCCACCGTCTCAGTCGGATTCATGCCCGCGGCCGGCTCGTCCAGGGTCAGCAAGGCCGGTTCGGCCGCCAGGGCGCGGGCGATTTCCAGACGGCGCTGATCCCCGTAGGACAGGGTCTTGGCAATCCGGTTACCCTTCCCCTCCAAGCCGACATACGCCAGCAAGGACTCGGCCTTTTCCCGGATCGCGCGCTCCTCGGCGCGGACGCCGGGCGTACGCAGGATCGCGCCGATGACCCCGGCTTTCGTCTTGCTGTGTCTCGCCACCATCACATTTTCCAGCGCGGTCATGTCATTGAACAGGCGGATGTTCTGGAAGGTCCGTGCAATGCCGCGCCGCAGGATTTCATGCGGCTTCATGCTGAGCGGCAACGGCTTGCCGCGAAACTCGCGCACGCCCGCATCCGCCTCGTAAAGGCCGGTAATCACATTGAACAGCGTGGTCTTGCCCGCGCCGTTCGGGCCGATAAGGCCGTAAATGCAGTGCTCGGGAATCGAGAGGCTGACATCCTTCAAGGCCTGGATGCCGCCGAAACACTTGCCGATGCCTTGCAGTTTCAGGAGCTCAGTCATGATGCAGCTCCTCGCGACGGCGCGGCGACGGCCACAGCCCTTCCGGCCGGAACAGCATCACCAGGATCAGCGCCAGCCCGAACAGCAGCATGCGCAGGTTTTCCGGATCAACCACCATGCGGCCGAACAGGCTGCGCTGCAGGGGGTTGATGATGTCGCGCAACGCCTCCGGCGTCAGTGTGAGCAGGACCGCGCCCAGGATCACGCCGCCGATGTGTCCCATGCCGCCGAGCACCACCATGCACAGCACCATCACCGACTCCATCAGGCTGAAACTTTCCGGGCTGACAAAGCCTTGGAAGCTGGCGAACAGCCCTCCGGCGACGCCCCCGAAGCTCGCCCCCATGGCGAAGGCCAGCAGCTTGATGTTGCGGGTATTGATGCCCATCGCCTTGGCGGCCAGTTCATCCTCGCGGATGGCCATCCAGGCGCGCCCGATGCGCGAATCTTCCAGCCGGATGCAGATAAAGACCGTGAGCAAGGTCAAGGCGAGGAACAAAAAGTAATAAGCGTGCGCGGAGCCGAAGTGCGTGCCCGCCAGATCGAAGCCCTGCTCGAAGCGGTAGCCGCCCAGCGAGACGCCGTCGATCATGTTGATACCCTGCGGGCCGTTGGTGATGTTCACCGGACGATCGAGGTTGTTCATGAACAGGCGGACGATCTCGCCGAAACCGAGGGTCACGATCGCCAGGTAGTCCCCGCGCAGCCGCAACGTCGGCGCGCCGAGCAGGACACCCGCGATGCAGGCGAAGGCCCCGCCCACCGGCAGGATCATCCACGCTGACCAGTGAAGATCGAAATGCGGCGAAGCCAGCAGCGCCATCACATACGCGCCCACGGCGTAAAACGCGATGTAGCCCAGATCGAGCAACCCGGCATAACCGACGACAATGTTCAGTCCCAGCGCCAGCATGGTATAGAGCAGGCAGAAATCGAGGATGCGTACCCAGGACTGGCCGAAATACCCGACCAGGAACGGCAGGGCCAGCAGACCGACCGCCATCAGCGCATAGGAGCCCCAGATTTTCTTCATCACGGGCGCTCCGACATCTTTTCGCCCATCAGGCCGGACGGACGGAAAATCAGCACGGTGATCAACACCAGGAAGGCGAAGATGTCCTGATACTGGCTGCCAAGGAAGTCATGCGTCAGGTCGCCGATGTACCCGGCCCCCAGGCTTTCGATGATGCCCAGCAGCAGACCGCCGATCACCGCGCCGGGAATGTTGCCGATACCGCCCAGCACGGCAGCGGAAAAGGCTTTCAGGCCGAGCAGGAAGCCCATGTAGGAATGCGCCTGCCCGTAGTTCGCCGCGACCATGATCCCTGCGACCGACCCCAAGCAGGAACCGATGATGAAGGTCATGCTGATGACCTGGTTGACGTTGACGCCCATCAGCGACGCGACCTGCGGGCTCTGCGCGGTGGCGCGCATGGCGCGGCCGAGCCGGGTTTTCTGCACCAGCAGGATCAGGCCGCCCATCATCACCGCGGCCAGCACGATGATGCTGACCTGCAAGGGCGTGATCGACGCGCCGAGGAAGGTCCAGGGCTTGTTCTCGAAAATGGCGGGAAACGGCACGTACTGCCGACCCCAGATGATCATGGCGAGATTCTGCAGCACGATCGAGACGCCGATGGCCGTGATCAGCGGCGCGAGTCGCGGCGCGCGGCGCAAGGGGCGGTAGGCGATGCGCTCGATACTGTACCCGAGCGCGGCGCAGACCGGCACCGCCATCAGTACGCTGGCGCCGACCAGCAACAGCGGCGACAGGTCGGCGCCGTGGCCGAGCAACAGGTTGAGACAGGTAATGCACACCATCGCCCCGATCATCACCACTTCGCCATGGGCGAAGTTGATCAGGCCGAGAATGCCGTACACCATCGTGTAACCGAGGGCGATCAGCGCGTAGATGCTGCCCAGGATCAGGCCGTTGATAAGCTGTTGGACAAAAATATCCACGCGCGGGAATCTCCGGGGCGGGCGCTCAGCGCTGGTTGGCGTAGTTCAGGATGGCGGACGCGGCCGACTCGTCGAAAATGTCGGCCATGCGCGCCAGCTCGGTCGGCGGCAGTTCTTCCACCAGGAAGCGTCCGTTCTCGAAGATCGAGGCGGACGCCGAGAAATACGGGCTGCCCGCTTCGTTGTCGAGGTCGCTGAAGCGCTTGACCACCGACTTGTTGTCGAAGGAGTAGTTGTCCTTGTCGGTCATCACGTATTCCACCCAGACCTGGCCGGCCTTATGCACGATCTGCACGCTCAGCAGGTCGCGTCGCAGCAGCAGGCCGTAACGTTCACGCAGGTTGGGCAGGACTTCCAGGGTGCTCGAACGGAAGCCGTCGAAGAGTTGTTTCATGGTTATTGTCTCCTCGGGGTGGGAAGACCGGACCGTGGCAGGTCCGGCCGTGGGGGGATTACTGGCCGCCGATGGTCTTGAGGACCTGCCATTCACCCTTGGTGACGCGATACACGGTGATGGCGCCGCCCTGCAGGTCGCCGTTGGCGTCGAAGCGGATCTTGGCGGTCACGCCGTCATGGGCGGTCTTGCCCATTTCCGGCAGGTACTTGGCGGGCTCGACGGAGTTGGCGCGCTGCATAGCGGAGGCCATGACCATCATGGCGTCATAGCAGTACGGGGCGTAAAGCTGGATCACGCCGTACTTGGCTTCGAACTTCTTCTTGAATTCCGGCCCCTTGGGCATGGATTCGAGCGGCACGCCGGGCAGCGAGGCGGTCACGCCTTCCGCGGCCGGACCGGCCAGCTTGATGAACTCGGCGGTGTGGATGCCGTCGCCGCCCAGGAACTGCGCTTTCAGGCCCAGCGTCTGCATCTGCTTGGCCATCGGGGCGCCCTGCCCGTCCATGCCGCCATAGAACACCAGGTCGGGGGCGACGCCCTTGATCTTGGTCAGGATGGCGGTGAAGTCGGAGGCCTTGTCGTTGGTGAATTCGTGCACCACAATCGCGCCGCCGGCGGCCTTGGCGGCCTTTTCGAACTCGTCAGCCAGGCCTTGCCCGTAGGCGGTGCGGTCATCGATGATGGCGATCTTCTTGGCCGCCATGTCCTTCACGGCGAACTCGCCCAGCACCTTGCCCTGCTGCACGTCGTTGGCCATGACGCGGAACGCGCCCTTGTAGCCCTGCTGGGTGTACTTGGGATTGGTGGCGGAGGGCGAGATTTCGACGATGCCGGCATCGTTGTAGATGCGCGAGGCGGGAATGGTGGTGCCGGAGTTCAGGTGGCCGATGATGCCGCTGACCTTGTCGTCGACAAACTTCTGGGCGACGGTGGTGGCGATGCGCGGATCGGCCTGGTCGTCTTCGGAATCCAGCTCGAAATGCACCTTCTGACCGCCGATGGTCATGCCTTGCGCGTTCAGTTCATCGATGGCGAGGCGGACGCCGTTTTCATTGTCCTTGCCGAGGTGGGCCTGCGGGCCGGTCAGCGGGGATGCATGGCCGATACGCACCACCAGATCGCCACTCGCGGGCGTGGTGGTTGCGGCAGCACCTGCTGCCGGGGCTTCGGGCTTCTTGCCGCAGGCGCTCAGGGCGATGGCGGCGGCCAGCAGGCTCAGGGATGCAATTTTTTTCATGTCGGTGTCCACTCCCGAATTAATTGCGGCGATTCTAGCAATGTTCCTGCCAAGTTGCGCTATCCCCGCAAACAGATAAACTGCCCGCCATTCTTGATCCGCCCCGGAGTGCCCTCCCATGTCCAGCCCGACCCTGGAACTCACGCTCGACCTGATCCGCCGTCCCTCGGTGACCCCGGCCGACGCCGATTGCCAGGCCACCATGATCCGCCGCCTGGAGGCGATCGGCTTCCGGGTGGAACGCTTGCGCTTCGGGGATGTGGACAACTTCTGGGCGCGCCGCGGCGACAGCGGTCCGGTGCTGGCCTTCGCCGGTCATACCGATGTGGTGCCGACCGGTCCCGCGACTGACTGGGCGTCGGACCCCTTCGCCCCGGAAATTCGCGACGGCATGTTGTACGGACGCGGCGCGGCCGACATGAAAGGATCGCTGGCGGCAATGGTGGTGGCCTGCGAAAGGTTTGTGGCAAAGCATCCCGAACATCACGGATCCATTGCGTTCCTGATCACCAGCGACGAGGAAGGGGTGGCGATCAACGGGACTGTGAAAGTGGTGGAAACCCTGGAGGCGCGCCAGGAGAAGATCACCTGGTGCCTGGTCGGCGAACCGTCCAGCAGCAAGCAGGTCGGGGATGTGGTCAAGAACGGGCGTCGCGGCTCGCTGAACGGCATCCTGACCGTGCAGGGCGTGCAGGGGCATGTCGCCTATCCGCACCTGGCGGACAATCCGATCCATCGCGCCGCACCCGCTCTCGCGGAACTGGCGGCCGAAGTCTGGGACCACGGCAATGACTTTTTCCCTGCAACCAGCTTCCAGATTTCCAACATCAGCGCGGGCACCGGGGCAAACAACGTCATTCCCGGCGAGATGAAGGTGGTGTTCAACTTCCGTTTTTCCACGGAAGTTACCGAGATGCAACTGCGTCAGCGCACCGAAGCCATTCTGGACAAGCACGGGTTGAAGTACCGACTGGACTGGAGCCTGAGCGGTCATCCCTTCCTGACGGCGCGCGGCGAACTGGTGGAGGCGGCGCAGGCCGCCATCCGCGAGACGACCGGTCTGGAAACCGAACTGTCGACCAGCGGCGGCACCTCGGACGGCCGCTTCATCGCGCCGACCGGCGCGCAGGTGCTGGAACTGGGCCCGGTCAACGCGACCATCCACAAGGTCAACGAGTGCGTCCGGGTGGAGGACCTGGAAATCCTGACGCGGCTGTACGAAGGGATTCTGGTCCGGCTGCTGGGACGGGGGCGTTAACCCCGTCCCGCATGATCAGTACCCGTACGGCGACGCCGGACGGAGTCCCGCCGGGGTGTCGGTGGCGGCGGGCATGCTGTCAGTCTGCGGATGGGACAGCCGGTAATTGGACACCACCTCGTTCCACGGCTGGCCGTTCAGCGTCAGTTCGCCATCCTTCAGCGCCAGCACCAGCATGTAATTCTCACCCTGACGGGTCATGAACTCCTGATAGGGCAAGGTCTGGACCTGGGCCATGGCGCCCCCGCCGACCAGCGAGGCCGCCGGCAGGTGCGAGAAGCGGTTCAGGAAGCTCTCGTTGGCGCTGAGGGTCAGCTGGGCGTCCAGCTGCTTCGCGGCCTCCGCCATCGCCGAGGTGTCCTTGTCGGCCTTGACCGCCGCTGTCAGACCCTTGATATGGCCATCGAGATGCAGGGTGTTTTCACCCCAGTTCACGTCAAGCTTGTTGACCAGCAACTCGGCATTGCCCGCCAGGAGTTCCTTCATGGCGTTCATGGCGGGTCGGGGATCGGGTTTGCACGCGCTGTTTTCCTTGCGGATGGCATCCAGCACCTTGCGCAGGCTGGCCGCCCGGAGATGGTTCAGGCTGATATCCGCCTCGCCGTTGGCGGAGAAGAGCTCGCCCATGCGGATGTCGCCAATGTTGTAGGCCAGATTCCAGCCGACCAGGCCGCCCTTGCCGTCCATCTTGCTCCGGAAAGTCGCATCGCTGAGGGTCAGATGCTTGCTGCCGTCCAAAGAGAAACCGACTTCGCCGATCCTCGCCTCATGCTCGCCGAGCGTCAGCCCGCCCTCGCCCTGACGGCTGCGGGTCGTCAGCGTCAGGTCATCCAGCGAAAAGGAGCCGCCGCTGTCCTTGGCGATGTCGACGCCGCGGCTGGCGAGCTTCATTTCCGAGAGCGCGGGCTCCAGCGTGACATCGGCATCCAGGCCCCGCCAGGACACGGTCCAGCCGGCCTCGGGATTTCCCTGCATGGCCGGACTGCTCAGATGATAAAGGGTCCGCTCTTTCGGCTGGTACTCCCCGGTAATGACCAACGGCTTGCGACCGTGGAACAGCTTCTCCATCTCGGGATCGTCAGTCCCCGGAAACACGACATCGATCGTCGAGCGGACCGTTCCGGCGGAGAACAACAATGTCGGCGTGATTTTCTCGCGCAGCATGACCCGGATCGTTTTCTGCTTGCACGGATCGGAGACCAGGTCGAAGGTGGTCTCGACCGTGAGGCCGGCCAGCCCCGGGCGGACATGCTGCTCGCTAACGGTAATGCGAGGAAAATTCTCGGTGAAGAATGCCTGTTGCTGTTGCCATGATGCCATCACCCGGTGTCCCGCATACCATTCGCAACCGCCCCAGCCCAACGCCAGGGATACCGGCGCAACCGCCAGCCACCGCATGTCCATTCTCGTGCAACCTCATCATGTGTTGTTCTTGCCCCGACCCGTCGGGTCCCGGGAGGAGTTTACCTGCCGTGCCCCTTCCAGTGCATCATGCTGGTGGATATTCCCAGAAAATTGGCGGTACGGTCCCAGACCTTCTGCGGCAGGATCCCCTTCAGCAATTCGGAGGACTTGACCATGAACGGCTCCTTCACGAACGGGGCGTTCTTTTCCACGCCTTCCATAATGCTGTTGACGATGCGTTCCGGCGTCAGGAAAGGCAACAATCGCGGCGCCTGCGCGCCCTCGAAGGCGCCCGTGGTGATGTAACCCGGACAGACCGTGGTTACGCCGACCTGGTCGAAACCGCGCTCCGCCAGTTCGAGACGGATCGATTCGGAAAACCCGATCACCGCCCACTTGCTGGCGGCAAAGGTCGCGCCATAGGGCAGCCCGACGAAGCCGGACGCGCTGGCGATGTTCAGGATGTGACTGTCCTGGCTTTCCAGCAGGTCGGTGAAAAACGCGTGCGTCATGGCGACCAGACCGGAGGTGTTCACCGAGAAGGTGCGCAGGTGCTTTTCCAGAGAGACCATTTCGAATACGCCGCCGTACACGACACCGGCGTTGTTGACCAGCACGTCGATGCGCCCGACCTCCTGCCGAACGCGCTGGCGGAAGGCAGTGACCTGCGCGGAGTCGGAGACATCGACACGGTAGGCCCAGGCCTGACGGCTGATCCGGCGGATTTCCTCCGCCACTTTCTCGGCCTTTTCCAGATCGATATCGGCCAGGATCACGTCCGAACCGCGACTGGCGAAGGCCAGCGCCATCAGCCTGCCAATCCCGCCCGCCGCACCGGTGACGAGCACTTTCTTGCCGTAAAACTGTTTCATTGCTAACCGCCCCATCGGTTTAGAATATTTACTCTAATTTTCAAAGCCTGCGTACTATGGCATGACAGTGCTATAGTTCGCCAGCCCACCGATCACGGAGACTGTCCCCCATGGCCCTGAGGATCCACCACCTGAACTGCGGCACCATGTGCCCGCACGGCGCCCCCTTCATCAACGGCCACGGCGGCCTGCTGGACCCCGGACACATGGTGTGCCATTGCCTGCTGATCGAGAGCAACGACGGTCTGGTGCTGGTGGACACCGGCATGGGTGTGGAAGACGTCCGGCGTCCGGCGGAGCGGTTGGGCCGTGCGTTCATGGGTCTGGTGCGGCCGACCGCCGACTACCGGGAAACCGCGCTGGTGCAGGTCAAGCAACTGGGCTTCAAGCCGGAAGACGTGCGGCACATCGTGGTGACCCACCTCGACCTGGACCATGCGGGCGGCATCGGGGATTTCCCGCAAGCGACCGTGCACCTCTACGAACCGGAATACCAGGCCGCCATGCACCCGACCTTCCGGGAAAAGCAGCGTTACAAGCAGCACCACTGGGCGCACCGTCCCCAGTGGGCGACCTATCGCGAGGAGGGGGAAAGCTGGCAGGGATTCGAGTGCATCCGCGCCATTCCGGGACTGGAGGAAGAAATCCTGCTGGTGCCGCTGGTGGGCCACACGCGCGGGCACAGCGGCGTAGCGGTGAAGTCCGGCGACGGCTGGCTGTTGCATTGCGGCGACGCCTACTTCCACCACAACCAGATGGCGCACGAGCCGTCCTGCCCGCCCGGCCTGGACCTGTTCCAGCGGGTGATGGCGGTGAACAACCAGGACCGTTTGCACAACCTGCACCGCCTGCACGAACTGGCGCAACGCAGCGTCGGCGAAGTGCAACTTTTCTCGGCGCACGACGCGCTGGAGCTGGCGCGTTACCAGTAAGACCCCCGCGTGTCCGGCGGCGGGTTCAGGCCGCGCCGCCGATTTCCCCCCGCTTCAGCTTTTCCAGCGTCTCCGACATCATCTGGCGCAGCTCTTTGGAGATCGCGCGCGCGTCGCGGCCATTTACGGACACGCGCGGCAACACCACCAGCTCGACACGGATCGGCCTCTCTTTCAGCACTTTCAACGCGTGATCGGCGAATTCGTCATCGCCGATGAACGGGGCCACCGTGTGCAGTTCGCCCCGCTCGTCGCGGTAGCACAACACCACCGGCTGGATATCCGCGCCCGTGATGCAGGCCGCCTGGAAAAGCTTGTGGAAGAAGGTCTTGAGCTGACGGCCGTCCGTCGTCGTCCCCTCCGGAAAGAACAGGACGGAGCGTCCGGCCTGCAAGTGTTCCGCCATCTGGGTCGCCACGCCGTTAGAGTCCCCGGCGCCGCGACGGATGTAAAGCGTCCCCCCTGCCCGCGCCAGATGTCCTACCAGCGGCCAGTCGGCCACCTCCGCCTTGGACAGGAAATACACCGGGAAATGCGAGCCGATGACCGGGATATCCAGCCAGGACACATGATTACTGACCCACAGCGCCGGACGCCGGTCCGCCGTGCCGTGCACGCGGATATCCAGATTCATCAACTCGCAGAAACGGCGGTGCCAGTAACGGATGACCGGCTTCTGGAACGGCAGGTGCTGCACGAACAGCGCGCCGCTGGCGACACCCAGCGCGAAACCGGTGCCGATATGCAGGCCGATGCGGGCCACGCGACCGGCCAGGCGGGCCTGAATCAGGGTTTGATGGGCAATCGACATGACACTCTCCCCGGCTGGAACGCCGGGGATGTTAGAAGGGAACGCCCGGCTTGTCATCAGGCGGACTTCAGGAAGCGCTGTGCGTAACGTCCGGCCAGGCTGGAGACATCCAGCACAATGAACATGTCGGCGCAGTTGAATTCCGCGTCCCAGCAGGCCTCGCCGCCGATCTTGGCGTTCATGCGCAGGTAGGCTTTCAGCAAGGGCGGCAGACTGGCGCTGACATCGCCGCACAGTGTCGGCAGCATCGGCAGGCGATGGCGTGGGCGCACCCGCCACTCCGGCTGCACGAACTGTTCGTCGCAGAGATTGCTGACGATGGCGCTGAAGCGCGAGCCGTCGCGTTCCAGTCCGATCGAGGCGCAACCGATCAGGTAGGCAAAGTCTTCCTGCAGCAGGTAATCCGCCAACGCGGACCACAGCACGGTGATCGCGGCGCCGGAGCGATAGTCCGGGTGCACGCAGGTACGACCGATTTCCAAGATGCGGCCGTCCAGGTTCGGCAACAGCGGCGACAGGTCGAATTCCCCGGCGGAGTAAAAACCGCCGGCGCGCGCGGCCTGCTCGCCGGTCAGCAGGCGGGTGGTCGCGATCATGCGGCCGGTGGTTGTGTCGAAGACGTTGATGTGCTGGCAATAATCGTCGTAGCGGTCGCAATCCAGGCCCTGCGGGTGGGCGAAACTGACGCCGTACTCCGCGCCGAACACCTCGGCGCGCAGGCGCTGCGCGGCCCGGATACCGGCGGTATTGCCCGCGAACCGGGCGATCAGCCGCGGCTGCTTGCGGACCGGTTCCCCTTCGTTGGCGGCGGGGGTGCGAAAGGCATTCAGGCTGGCTTGCATGTCATCACCTTGGCTTGGGGTCATGACGGCAGGATGCGCGCGCAAGATTTAGGCTTCGTGAAGCGGGGGTGACAGTTTGACGACACCTTTTTGTGACGATTGTCACAGGGGCTGATGATTGTTGCCCTGACTCATCAGCATGACCCAGGAACTACCGTCCGTCGCGCCGGGAGGACGCTGATCGCCGGGGGCTTTGTCGCGACCGCCGGATTATGCCTACACTCTTGGTAATGGTTGATGACAGCCCCCTAGCGGTCTGTCGCCCGGTAATAGGATATCGCCAAGGACTTCCCCCATGACCGACATGCCGTCAGTCCCTCCCGCCGACCTGCCGTTGCCCGCAGGCAATGATCTCCTGTCCATCGTGCTCGACAACATCAGCGCCTGCGTCGGATTGCAGGCTCCGGACGGCAACTACCTTTACGCCAATCCGGCCATGCGCGGGCTTCTTGACGGTCGCCTCGCCAGCGCGGACGCCGACCCCATGCACGCGCGCTGGCTCGCGGAGGTTCCCGAAGGGTCGCAAAGGATCGAATGCATGCAATGCCTGCCCCTCTCGGACGGCGAACTGCATTACTTCTGGTCGGTGCAATTGCCGCTGCAACGGCCGGACGGTCAGGTCTACGCCTGGCTGACGCTGATGACCGACATTACCGCCCGCAAGCGTCTCGAGGACGAGTTGCTGGCGCTGGCGACCACCGATGGTCTCACCGGCCTCTACAACCGGCGCCACTTTCTGGATCGCGCCGAACAGACCCTGCAACGCAGCCGCCGTTACCACGAGCCGCTGGCGGTGCTGATGTGCGATATCGATTTCTTCAAGCACATCAACGACACCTTCGGCCACGCCGTCGGCGATCGCGCACTGCAACAGGTCGCCGCCATCATCCGCGCCTGCCTGCGCGACACCGACATCGCGGGACGGATCGGCGGCGAGGAGTTCGCCATCCTGCTGCTGCAAAGTTCGCAGGAGCAAGGTTATGAAGTGGCCGAGCGCCTGCGCCAGGCCATCGAGGGCTGCCGCATCGCGCTGGAGGACGGGCAGTCCGTGCCGCTCAGCATCAGCATCGGGATCGCCACCCCGGCCTTCCCGCATGAAACGCTGGCCACCTTGCTCCAGCACGCCGACCAGGCGCTTTACGCGGCCAAGCGACAGGGGCGGAACCGGGTCTGCCTGGCGGCCTGATCAGCCGCCGATCACCAGCATCTGCTCCTTGAGCGCCATCAGTTCATCGCGCAGGCGGGCCGCCTGCTCGAATTGCAGGTCGCGCGCCTTGGCCAGCATCTCGGCCTCGACCGCCTTGATCCGCTTCGCCAGCGCCTTGGGATCATGGCTCGCATAGACCGGGCGCGGCTCGGCGGCGGCGGGAATTGCCGGGCCGAGCGAATCGCCGTAGACATCCAGAATGTCGGTGACCGGCTTGACGATGGATTTCGGCGTGATGCCGTGCTCGGCGTTGAACGCGATCTGCTTGGCGCG
>JAYRMT010000041.1:0-17016 GCA_041912575.1 Fluviicoccus sp.
GGTTGCGACGGCTGTTGTCCTCGGCGACGGCTGTGACCTCACCGCTTACGAAATTGACCTTGCCGGCCATTTCGGCGCGGGCCATGCCGGCAACGAAGAAGAGGGAAACCGCAAGGGAAACTTGGGCTGCGCGCGACACACGGGTTTCCGAGAAAAGCATGTTTGACCCCGATCATCCAGTCATCTGGAACACATTGTTATTGTTGGGAAATCCATTCTCTACCGACATCGCGCTGCAACAAGCGCGCACGAGGGTACCAAAGATATATATCTATCAAAGACTACCGTCATTTTCGCAAAAGTAAAGGGCGGGGCGCGCTCTTTTCCCGTCCGGCGGGTCAATTCCGCTATTTACGCAAACGATAATCGTTACTATTTGGAGTTTGCCGCCCAAGCGGATACAATGGCGTCATGAAACGACGCCACTTCCTGTTACTGAAAATCCTAGGGCTGTTTTACCTTGCGGCGCTTCCGTTCGCCGGTGGGGCCGCTGAAGCCTTTCCGGCCGGACGTCTGGGGGCTCAGGCGGAGCCGCGCGTGCTGTGGCTGACACCGGATATCCGCAACCGTCTGGCGGGAATACTGGGCCATCCTTATGTCGGACTGCGTGTCCGGTACTGGCAGTCGGCAGACAGGACGGCGTGGGTGCTTGATGAAACCGGCAAGGAACAACCGATCACGGCCGGGATTGTGGTCCGTCAGGCGCGTATCGAAAGCGTCGACATCCTGGCGTACCGGGAAAGCCGGGGCGGAGAAGTGCAGCAGGGCTTTTTTACCCGACAGTTCAAGGATGGCGCCTTGGGCGCGGCGGATAAGCTGGACAAGTCCATCGACGGCATTACCGGGGCCACGCTGTCTGTCTCGGCGGTCACCCGCATGGCCCGTTGCGCCCTCGTGCTGGACGCCGCGACGCGCGCGGGCGGGGCGCCCTGATGAGCCGGACGGGCTGGCGCGGCCGGGTCTATAAATGGCATCGTCGCCTTGGCGTCGTGCTCGGGCTTTTCTGGCTGTGGATGGCGGTGACCGGCTTCCTGATCAATCACGCCCGTGACTTCGGTTTCGATCGGACCATGGTCGAGAATGCGCGCATTCTGGGCTGGTACGGTCTGACGCCGCCGGTGCGTGTGCCGGTCGGCGCGTTGATTGCGACCCTGACTCCGGAAGGACTGGAGTGGGGCGACAGACCGCTCGGTCCGTGCTCGCGCCTGCTCGGCGTGACAGCCTTGACGAACGGATTTCTGGCGGCCTGCCCCGAACGGCTGATCCTCTCGGATCGTCAGGGCGCACTGGCGGACCAGCTGGACGCTGCACACGGTCTGGTCATCGCGCCCGAGGCGTTGGGCCGTGAGGGCGATCGCCTCCTGGTGCGCGACAGCGACGGAAAAGTCCATGCGGTGAATCCCGATCTGCTTGAAATTGCTACCGCAACGCTGCCGGACACCCGCTCGGCAAGCTGGCTGACGCCGCGCGAACCGTCAGTCGGCATCACCCGCGAGCGGCTGTTGCAGGATTTGCACGCTTTCCGTTTTGCCGGTCCCTTGTCGCCGTGGCTCCCGGACGTCCTTGCTGCTTCGACCCTGCTGCTGGCCGGTTCCGGCTGGGTGCTGGCGCGCAAAAAACGCTATAAATTGCACCGCCACTAAAATCCGTGCGGTCCGTCTCTTGAATTCCGGGCGCTAAAGCCTCATCTTTCCGCTACCGGAAGGATACCCTACCTTTTCCCTCAGATTTCCCGATACCGCAGGGCCATGCGCCCGCGTGACGATATGTAAAGGAGTGCCCCATGGCCGTTCTCGTTGGTAAACCCGCCCCGGATTTCACTGTCCCCGCCGTGCTCGGGAACGGAGAGATCGTCGAAGACTTCAACCTGGCGTCCGCCATCAAGGGCAAGTACGCGCTGGTGTTCTTCTACCCGCTGGATTTTACCTTCGTCTGCCCGTCCGAACTGATCGCGCTCGATCACCGCATCCCCGATTTCAAGGCGCGCAATGTCGAAGTGGTCGGCGTCTCCATCGATTCGCACTTCACTCACAATGCCTGGCGCAATACGCCGGTCAACGAGGGCGGCATCGGCCCGGTCAAGTACACCCTGGCCGCCGACATCAAGCACGAGATCTGCCGCGCCTATGATGTCGAGGCCGACGGCGGCGTCGCGTTCCGGGGTGCCTTCCTGATTGACCGCGACGGTATCGTCCGTTCCCAGATCGTCAACGACCTGCCGTTGGGCCGCAACATGGAAGAGCTGCTCCGTCTTGTGGACGCCCTGCAGTTCACCGAAGAACACGGCGAAGTCTGCCCGGCCAACTGGAAGAAGGGCGACAAGGGTATGACCGCCTCGCCCGAAGGCGTGGCCGCCTATCTGGCCGAAAACGCCGCCAAGCTTTGATACACCCGGCCGGGCGGATCGCCCGGCAACCATCCACCCCGCCAACCGTCAGGAAGCATGATCATGGCCTTTGAACTGCCCGCCCTCCCGTACGACCGCACCGCCCTGGAACCGCACATCTCCGGCGAAACCATCGATTACCACCATGGCAAGCACCACAACGCCTACGTGGTGAACCTGAACAACCTGACCAAGGATACCGACCTGGCCAACAAGAGCCTGGAAGACGTGATCAAGGCCAGCGCCGGCGACGCCGCCAAGGTCGGCATTTTCAACAACGCCGCCCAGATCTGGAACCACACCTTCTACTGGCACTGCATGAAGCCGAACGGCGGCGGCAAGCCGACCGGCGCCATCGCCGACAAGATCAATGCTGACTTTGGCAGCTATGAAAAGTTCGTCGAACTGTTCACCGCCGCCGCGACCACCCAATTCGGTTCCGGCTGGGCCTGGCTGGTGCTGGGTCAGGACGGCAAGCTGGCCGTGACCAAGACCCCGAACGCCGACCTGCCGATGGCCCATGGCCAGAAAGCCCTGCTGACGATCGATGTCTGGGAGCACGCCTACTACATCGACTTCCGCAACCTGCGTCCGAAGTACATCGGCACCTTCCTGGAAAGCCTGGTGAACTGGGATTTCGTCAACGCCAATCTGGCGGGCTGACGCTTTCCTTATCCGCGAGCGGGATCGCCTGCTCGCGGAGCCTCTTCCATGTCCCGTTACCGTCCTCCCGCGGTTCCCCGCACACCGCTCATCACCGCCGAAGGTTATCAGGCGATGCAGGATGAGCTGGATTATCTCTGGCGGGTCCGCCGCCCCGAAATTACCCGTTCCGTCAGCGAAGCCGCCGCCCAGGGCGACCGTTCCGAAAACGCCGAATATATTTACGGCAAGAAATTGCTGCGTGAGATTGATCGCCGCGTCCGCTTCCTCCAGAAGCGCCTGCCCGAATTGCGGGTGGTGCGTGAGAAGCCGTCTGACCCGGGCAAGGTGTTTTTCGGGGCATTCGTCGAACTGGAGGATGCGGAAACCGGAGAACCGTTGAACCTGCGCATCGTCGGGCCGGATGAAATCGATCCGGGCAAACATTGGATCAGCATTGACTCACCCATGGCGAGAGCGCTGCTCAAGAAAGGGATCGATGACGAGGTGGTGGTCGAGCGTCCCGCAGGGCGCGGTCGTTACTATATACTCGGGGTCCACTACGGTCCTTGAGGTACCTCCGTCATGAGCCATACGGCGAACATCCTGTCTTCCGTCATCGCTTCCACGCTGCGCGGCTGGCGCGGTTCGAGCGCAAGTCGCACGATTCGCCAACCCGCCAGGCTGCCGGAATTGTTCGACCGCGAGGATGATCCCGAATGCCGCCTGGTGCGCGAAGCGCTGACCGAGCTTAACCTGGATGTGATGATCTTTCCTTGTCCGGAAGCCGGCGACCGCTTCAGCCAGCGTCTGGATGAGATGTCGCATGGCAGCGGCCGCGTGCCTTTCCTCTACGACCCCAATACGGAAGAGAAAATGGACGGCGCGCAGGCGATCATCGCCTATCTTTTCCGCCAGTATCGCGAGAAAGAGATGCCGTCAGCGCTGGCGCCGAACGCCCTGCATCTCATGCAGGCCCGCCTGGCCTCCGCCGTCCGTCCCAAACGACTGCTGGCGCAGCCATCCAAAACGCCCGCGCAACCGCTGACCTTGTACAGCTTCGAGTCCAGCCCCTATTCGCGTCCGGTCAGGGAAAAGCTCTGCGAATTGCAGTTGCCGTACCGACTGGTCAATCTGGGCAAGCAGCAGGTCGCGGACATCGGTCCGGCAAAACAGCGCCTGCATCTGGGACCGTACCGCCCGGTACCGGGCACGAAACGCGCCGAGATGCTGGCGCGCTGGGGCAGGGTGCAGGTGCCGTTTCTGATCGACCCGAACGAAAGCGTGGAAATGTTCGAATCCAAGGACATCCTGGAATATCTCGACGCGCGTTACGCCTTTGCCGGAGTCTGACCGGCGCGTGAAAGCAAAACGGGCCGATGACGGCCCGTTATTGTTTTTCAGGAAGACTGACGTCCAAGCCGGGATTTCACGAACTCGATCGCCACCGGCATGAAGCTCAGGCCGATGATGGCGAAGATCACGAGCGTGAAGTTGTGACGCACGGCGGGCAGATTGCCGAAGAAATAGCCTAGGCCGACAAAAAGGCTGACCCAGGCCAGCGTGCCGCCGACGCTGAACATCAGGAAGCGCGGGTAGGGCATGGCGCCCATGCCGGATACGAACGGCGCGAAGGTGCGCACGATAGGGATGAAACGCGCGAAGATCACGGTCTTGCCGCCGTGACGGTGGAAGTAACCCTCGGTCTTGTGCAGGTGTTCAGGCTTGATCAAGTGAGTCCGCCTGACCAGCTTTCGCCCGAAATGATTGCCGATGAAGTAATTGCTGCTGTCACCGGAAATGGCGGCCAGACACAGCACCAGCCATACCAGCCAGGGATTCATGGATCCGATCGCGGCCAGCGCCCCGGCGGCGAAAAGCAGGCTGTCGCCGGGCAGCAGGGGCATGACCACCAACCCCGTTTCGGTAAACACGATCAGGAAAAGAATGGCGTACACCCACAGACCGTAATTCTGGACGAAATCCGCCAGATGCTGGTCAATGTGCAGAATGAAATCGACGAGGAACATGAAAACACATCCATGAAAGACAGCGCGCATCCTATCAAAAAGGCCCCTTGGCAGTCAGTGTGCGCATGTGACAGCGTCTGGCCGTGCCGGCAAAGAATTTGGCCGGAGGGATTTGATGGACACTTGTAAAGTGACATTATCGCTCAGTCTGACGGACATCCTTGGACATAAAGGCCTCGGGCCAAGCAATTCCAGATCACCCGCATCACCGCAAAACGCGCTGTCGTGATTAGACAAGACAGAATGCGATCATTGCTTCCATTCGTCGGAAACTGCCGTTTATCCGACTTTTAGCGCTTTTCGTCCGCCGTTCTGCTGGTTACTATCTGTTCGTCGCTCAGGAAATGAGCGCAACACACAATCAGGCCTCCTCCGGGAATGCCGAAGAAAACAACAACATCAGGATACAGCATGATGCGCAAAACTCTTCTCGCGAGCTTGCTCGCCGTTACTGCCGCCACCGTTTCCGTCAACGCCGCCGCCGCTTCGACTTACGCCCAAACCAAGTACCCGATCGTGCTGGCGCACGGGATGTTCGGCTTCAAATCCCTGCTCGGCGGCGCCATTGATTACTGGTACCAGATACCGTCCGATTTGCAGTCCAACGGCGCAAAGGTCTATGTCACGCAAGTCGCGGCGCTGGAAAGCTCCGAAGTGCGCGGCGAGCAACTGCTGTCTCAAGTGAAGGACATTCTCGCGATCACCGGCGCGGCCAAGGTCAACCTGATCGGTCATAGCCATGGCGGTCACTCGATTCGTTACGTCGCTGCCGCCATTCCGACCCGCGTCGCTTCCGTCACCGGCGTCGGCAGTCCGGTGAAGGGGTCTCCGGTGGCCGATCTGGTGCAAAGCACCGGCCCGTTGAGCCCGATCGCGTACGCCGCCCTGAACGCCCTGGCGGGCATCATCGAACTGTTCAACGGCCCGGGCAGCTATACCCAGAGCGCCAAGAACAGCATCGCCGCCTTGTCGACCGCAGGTTCCGCCGCGTTCACCGCCAAGTATCCGGCGGGCGTGCCGACCACCGCTTGCGGCGCTGGTGCAGCCAAGGCGAACGGCATCAACTTCTACTCCTGGGGCGGCACGTCGCGTCTGACCAACGTGCTCGATCCGACGGACGTCTTGCTGGGCGCCACCGGCCTGTTCATCAGCGGCGCGAATGACGGCCTGGTCGGTCAGTGCAGCAGCCATCTGGGCGTTGTGCTGCGCGACAACTATTCGATGAATCACCTGGATGAAGTGAACCTGATGTTCGGCCTGCGCGACATCTTCTCCACGGATCCGAAGTCCGTGTATCGCGAACACGCCAACCGCCTGAAGCTCGCCGGCTTCTGAGCGCACGTCAGTAAAACCGGGCCCGGGTTTCCCCGGGCCTTTTTGTTGGCGCCGTGCAACAGCCGGTACCGGAATCCCCCAAAAATCATGGCCCGATCCGCTATAATGCAGACCCTTGCCTGTCTGCCCGGCCGGAGCCGTCCTTGCTTTCCGTGTCCCACCTGCACGCTGTCCGTGATGACCGCCCCCTCTTTGAGAGGGTCTCGTTCACGTTGACGCCGGGCAAGATCCTGCAAGTCGCCGGACCGAACGGGGCGGGCAAAACGACCCTGCTGAACCTCATTGTCGGACTAACGCGGCCGGAGGGCGGTGAAGTCCGCTGGCGCGACACGCCGGTCAGTGATGATCCCGCGCGCTTCCGGCGCGAATGCAGCTACCTGGGTCACCTGTTGGGTTTGAAACTCCTGCTGAGTCCGCTGGAAAACCTGCAATGGCTGTGCAGCCTGCGCGGGCAGACGCCGGTCACGCCCGAATTGATGAAGGCCCTGAAAAAAGTCGGGTTGGAAGGGTATGAGGACACGCCGGTGGGCCAGTTGTCCGCCGGACAGAAGCGCCGGGTCGCGCTGGCCCGGTTGTTTGTCGAGAAGACGCCCTTGTGGGTGCTCGACGAACCGTTTACGGCGATCGACCATGCCGGTGTCGAGCGGCTGGAGGGCTGGCTGGCCGACCACGCAAGGGCGGGCGGCATGATCCTGATGACCACCCACCACCGTTTTCCGGAAGGGTTTCCCGTCGAGCGGCTGGAGCTCGACCGGTTTCGCTCCCGGGAGGGCGTCTAAATGTGGGCCTCGCTGACGGCGTTGGTGCGGCGCGATCTCCGGCTGGTGATGCGTCAGGGCGGCGACTGGCTGAATCCGCTGTGCTTTTTTGTCATGGTGCTGGCGCTGTTTCCGCTGGCGGTCAGCGCCAGTCCGCAAAAACTGGCCGCGATGGCGGGCGGCGTGGTGTGGATTGCCGCGTTGTTGTCGGTGCTGCTGTCCATGGACAGCCTGTTCCGCCAGGATTATGAAGATGGCAGTCTTGAACAGTTGCTGATCGGGACCACGCCGGCCTCGATCATCGCGCTGGCGAAACTCCTGACCCACTGGCTGCAGACGGGCGCTTGCCTGACCTTGCTGAGCCCGTTGGCGGGGCTGCTGCTGAACCTGCCGTCACAGGCGCAGGGTGTGTTGTTCCTGACCTTGCTGCTGGGTACGCCGACCCTGAGCCTGGTCAGCGGTATCGGGGCGGCGTTGACGGTGTCGTTGCGCCGGGGCGGCATCCTGGTGCCATTGTTGACGCTGCCCTTGCATATCCCGGTCATCATTTTTGCCACGGCGGCGGTCCAGGCGGCCATGAACGGCCTGCCGACGGGCGGCTACCTGGCCCTGCTGGGCGCCTTCCTGGCGCTGGCGTTAACCCTGGCCCCGCTGGCGGCGGCGGCGGCCCTGCGTCTCGCGGTCGGAGGCTGAGATGTCGTTTTTCCGCAAGGCATGGGAACTGTTCCTGCAATCGGTCAGCCCCAAGCATTTCTATTTCATCAGCGCGCGTTTCCTGCCCTGGCTTGCAGTGATTGCTGCAGTCCTGCTATCCGCAGGAACCGTCTGGGGACTGGCGATCGCACCGCCGGATTACCTGCAAGGCAACAGTTACCGCATCATCTTCATTCACGTCCCGGCCGCGAGCCTGGCGATGGGCGGCTATCTGGGCCTGGCGATCTGCGGCGTGATCAGTCTGGTCTGGAAGGTCAAAACGGCGGAAATGGTAGCGCGCGCTCTGGCGGTACTGGGTAGCTGGTTCTGCCTGCTGGCGCTGGTGACCGGCGCGGTGTGGGGCAAACCGACCTGGGGAACGTACTGGGTCTGGGATGCCCGACTAACTTCGATGCTGATCCTGCTGTTCCTTTACATGGGCGTGGTGGCGCTCTACAGCGCGTATGAAAGTTCGGCGACCGGTGCGCGCGCGGCATCCATCCTGTCCGTCGTGGGCATCATCAATCTGCCGATCATCAAATATTCCGTGGTCTGGTGGAACACTTTGCATCAGGGCTCCACTTTCACGCTGACCGCCCGCCCGAAAATGCCGCCGGAAATGTGGATGCCGCTCGTGGTCATGCTGCTCGGCTTTTATGCGTTGTTCGGCCTGCTGACCCTGATGAAGACCCGGAACATCATCCTGCAACGCGAGCGACGCAGCCAGTGGGTCCGCGAACTGGTGCGGACAGGAGGTGAAACCCATGGCCTTTGATTCCTTCAGCGCCTTCCTGGCGATGGGCAAGCACGGCACGTATGTCTGGTCCTGCTACGGGCTGACTTTCGCCGTGGTGCTTGGCCTGATCTGGCATGTGCGCGCCGAACGCCGCCGCTTTTTCCGCGAACAGGGGCAAATCCTGCGCCGCGAAGCCGCCCGTTCATCTTCCCCGTCCGAGGAGAATCCCGACGATGCATCCCAAACGTAAACGCACCCTGATCCTGATCCTGGCCCTGGTGGCCGGCATCGGCGTGGCGATCGGACTGACCACGTATGCACTCCGGCAGAATATCAACGCCTTTTATACGCCGTCACAATTGGCCAACGGCGAGGTAGCCACTGGCCAGCGTGTCCAGATCGGCGGACTGGTGGTGAAGGGCAGCCTGACGCGCGATCCCAATTCGCTGGCAGTTTCCTTTGTTGTCAGTGACTTGAAGAAGGAAGTTAAAGTCCGTTACACCGGTATCCTTCCGGATCTCTTCAAGGAAGGCCAGGGCGTGATGGCGACCGGTCGTTATGAGAACGGCGAAGTCGTGGCCGAGGAAATCCTTGCCAAGCACGACGAAAACTACATGCCGCCCCAAGTGAAACAGGCAATCGAGCAGTCCGGCCATCCGGCCGGGAAATAAGCCCCCGGATCAGGAGCGCTGGCGGCGCGTGCGCAGGAAATGCACGATCGCCGTCACCAAGGCCAGGAATTGCAGCGCGGCGCAGGCGAAAAACGTCATCCCGGTGCGCCAGTCCGTGTGAGGCAGATGATTCACCGTCGCGAGGATGGAGGTGCCGATGGTGGGGGCGGTAATGATCATGATGCTATTGATCGCGTTGAGCGCACCCTGCGTATAACCCTGTTCCTTGGGATCCGCCGCCCGGGAAATCAACGCCTGGATGGCCGGTCCGGCGGCAAAGGACAGGAAGTTGCTCAGGATCAGTACATACAGCCAACCGCCGTGCGTCACCAACCCGTAAGCGGCGTACACGATCGCGCCGGAGGCCAGTCCGGCCACCGCCACCTTTGCTTCGCCGTAACGCTTCAACAGTTTCCCCAGCAGGAATCCCTGCACGATCGCCGAAGTCAAACCGACCACAAAAAGGGCCAGACCGTTGTCGCGCGGCGTCCAGCCGAAGCGGAACTCCGTATAGAGCACCCAGGTGTTTTGCAGGATGAACTGCGCCTGCACGGTCAGGGCGAAGGCCAGGATCAGCGCGCCGATGCCCTTGAGACGCCCCAGAAACATCAGGGCGGCGAAAGGATTGGCGCGCTTGAGGTCCAATGGTGAGCGCCGGTCAGCGGGCAGCGACTCGGGCAGGACGAAATAGCCGTAGAGGCCGTTCAGGAAGGACAATCCCGCCGCCACCATGAAGGGCAGGCGAAGATTGATATCGCCGAGCACGCCGCCTATCACCGGTCCGAAAACGAAGCCGATACCGAAGGCCGCGCCCACGGCGCCGAAGCCCTTGCCGCGCGTTTCCGGTGTCGTGATGTCGGCGACGTAGGCATTGGCGACGGAAAAACTCGCCCCGGTCGCGCCGCTGACCACGCGCGTCAGCAGCAGCAGGATCAACGAGTCGGTGAATGACGTCACCACATAGCTGAGGCCCAGGCCGAAAATCGACATCAGCAGGACGGGTCGACGACCAAAGCGGTCGCTGAGGGAGCCCAGCAATGGCGCGCAGAAGAATTGCATGATGCCGTAAGTCGTAGCCAACGCGCCGAACCAGTGGGCCTGGAGATCCGGAGACGTGGTCAGCGTGCCGACCAGATGCGGCAGGACGGGAATCATCAACCCGATGCCCATCACATCGAGAAAGACCGTCACCAGAATGAAGCGCAAGCTGGCCTGACGTGACGACATACCGGTATTCCTTGTGATCAGGCGATACAGACGTTAGAGGGTGAAATCCGCGCCGAGGTAGACCTTGCGGACCATCTCGTTGGCGAGGATGTCTTCCGGCGTACCTTCCGCGATCATGACGCCGCTACTGACTATATAGGCCTTTTCGCAGATTTCGAGCGTTTCGCGCACGTTATGATCGGTGATCAGCACACCGATGCCCCGATTCTTCAGGTGACTGATGATGCTTTTGATGTCGGCGACCGAAATGGGGTCAACCCCGGCGAAGGGCTCATCCAGCAGGATGAAGGCCGGTTCGGTGGCAAGGGCCCGGGCGATTTCGGCGCGGCGCCGCTCGCCGCCGGACAGGCTCATGCCCAGGCTCTTGCGGATATGGGTGATGTGGAACTCTTCCAGCAGGGATTCCATCTTGCGGACACGCTCATCCCGCTTGAGATCCTTGCGGGTCTCCAGGATAGCCATGATGTTGTCCTCGACGCTCAGCTTGCGGAAAATCGAGGCCTCCTGCGGCAGGTAACCGATCCCCTTGCGCGCGCGGCCGTGCATCGGCAGGAAGGAAAGATCCTCGTCATCCAGCCAGATGCTGCCCTTGTCCATCGGCACCAGCCCGACGATCATGTAGAAGCTGGTGGTCTTGCCCGCCCCGTTCGGACCCAGCAAGCCGACGATCTGGGCCTTTTCCACGGTCAGGCTGACATCCTTGACCACTGTCCGGCCCTTGTAGCTTTTCGCGAGGTTCTTCGCGCGCAGGATCATGGGGTTGGCTCCCCGAGCTTGCGACTTTGGCGGCTGTCCTTGGGCGGCGGGGGGAACACCAGTTCGACCCGGCTCTTGGTGTCGCTCTTGGCTTCGATTTCGCCGCGATCCAGGTTGTAGCTGATGGAGGCGCCGCGGAAACTGGAGCCGTCCTGCACCAGCTTCGCCGCGCCTTTCAGGCTGACAATGCCGTCGATGGCCAGATAATTGACCTCCAGCGCCTCGGCGCGGGCGACGCCCTTGTTGGCGGCGGGTTGCTGTTCAAAGGTCGCCGGATTGCCCGTGGCCACGGCGCTGACCACGGTGCCCTTGGCATCCGTGGTGACCACCAGACTATCCGCGTGAATCTTCAGGCTGCCTTGCTGGATAAGGATGTTGCCGGTGTATTGTGCAATGCCGGTCTTTTCATTGAACGAGGCGCTGTCTGCTGACACCGAGACCGGTTGGTCGCGATCGGTGGGCAGGGCGTGAGCTTGGCAGGCCAGCAGGATGACCAGTGGCGGCAACCGCCTAACGGGCATGGGGAATGACATAGGTTCCTCGGACTTGGGCGGGAAATTCCAGCGCGCCTTCAGCGATATTCGCCGAAAGACCGAGGCTGCTGATTTCGCCCTGGGGACTGGTAATACGCACCGGCGCGGAAGTGGACAGCACCCGGCTGTCCTGGTTGGCCTGGATGGTGTCGGTCTTGAGCGTCAGCGGCGTTCCGGACAGGCTCCGGCCGGTGACGTCGCCATAGAGTGTCAGATCGCGTCGGGCATCTTGTCCGCGCGCACCCTCCGCCGTTACCTCCCAGCGCGGCTGCCCGTCGCGAAACAGGAGGATACGGGGCCGTTCGACCTCACTCCGGTCGGGATTGGGGAAATGCACAATTCGTTGCGCCACCAAGGTCTGGCTGATCTGGCCGTCTTCATCGGTGCGGAGAGCATTGACCCCGGTGATTTCATAATCCGGCAGGTTCACGGTCGAGCGCGGAGCCAGGACTTCATCCTGCTTGCCGAAACCGCCCCACCAGTAGCCGACGAATCCCAGCACCAACAGGCCGCCGGCCAGACTGATCGTACTGCGCACATCCATGGCGGGGTTTACTCCAGATAGGGCGCCAAGGCATCGTCATAACGATCCTGGGCGCGCAGGATCAGGTCGCAGACTTCCCGCACCGCGCCGCGACCGCCCTTGAGCATGGTGACGAAATCAGCGTGACGACGGACTTCCCCGTGCGCATTCGCCACCGCCACCCCGAAGCCGGCGGCGCGGATGGCGGGGAGGTCGGGCCAGTCGTCGCCGACATAGGCCATCTCGTCCAGAGGAATATTCAGTTCCGCCGACAGTTCACGCAGGGCGACCAGCTTGTCTTCGCGCCCCTGCAACAGGTGCGCGATGCCCAGATTGCGCGCGCGGCGTTCGACCAGTTTCGTGGTGCGACCGGTAATGATCGCCACAACAATGCCGACCTGTTGCAGCATCTTGATGCCGTGGCCGTCCTGGGTGTCGAAGGTCTTGAACTCCTGGCCGTCTTCGGCGAAATACAGGCGTCCGTCCGTGAGCACGCCATCCACATCCAGCGCCAGCAGGCGGACTTCCCGGGCCTTTTCCGTTACGCGAACCGATTGCATCAGACCACCCCCGCCTTCAGCAGGTCATGCATGTTGAGCGCGCCGACCGGTTTGCCGTCACCGTCAATCACGATTACCCCGTTGATCTTTTTCTCTTCCATCATCGCCACGGCCTCCACGGCCAGCAGGTGCATGGTCAGCGTCTTCGGTTGCCGGGTCATGACCTCGCGGATCGGAGTATTCCGGAAGTCCACATCGCGATCGAGCGTGCGGCGCAGGTCGCCGTCCGTATAGATCCCGACCAGCCGGCCCGCGCCGTCGACCACGGCCGTCATGCCCAGGCCCTTGCGGGTCATTTCCAGCAAGGCGTCACGGATGGTGGCGGATTCAGGAACGGAAGGCACGGCATCGTCCTTGTGCATCAGGTCGGACACCTTCAGCAGGAGTTTCCGTCCCAGCGAGCCGCCCGGATGCGACAGGGCGAAATCCTCGGCGGTAAAGCCGCGCGCTTCCAGCAGCGCAACGGCGAGGGCGTCGCCGAGCACCAGGGTCGCGGTCGTGCTGGACGTCGGCGCCAGGCCGAGCGGGCACGCTTCTTCGCTGCGACCGATTTCCAGGCTGACGTCCGCCAGTTGCGCCAGGCTGGACTGACCGTTGGCTGTCATGCTGATCAGTTTGGCGTGCATGCGCTTGATCAGCGGCAGGATGGTGAGCACCTCGGCCGTCTCGCCGGAATTGGAAATCGCGATCACGACGTCCTGACCGGTGATCATTCCCAGATCGCCGTGGCTGGCTTCGCCGGGATGGACAAAGAAGGCCGGGGTACCGGTGGAGGCGAGGGTGGCGGCGATCTTGTTGCCGATGTGGCCGGATTTGCCCATGCCGGTGACCACGATGCGGCCCGTGCAATGCAGCATCAGCGTGCACGCGCGATGAAAGTCTTCGTTGATGAAGGGCTTCAGCGCTGTCAGCGCCGCCTGCTCCACGTCAATCACGCGCAGGCCGGCGCGGACAAAGTCGAATTCACTCATGCGGCGTTTTCCTTCCGGGCCGGAAACCGGCGTTCAGGGTCATGCAAGGATAGTTGAATCGTCGATTATCGCTGACGGAAAGGGCGGATGGTAGTGTTGCCGGAAGCCGATCCTCTATAATCGACCGCTTCGTTTCCCGCCAATGCCCGGAATACCAGCATGCTGATGATCTACAACACCGAAAGCCGCCAGAAAGAACCGTTCACTCCCCTGGTTCCCGGGCAGGTGCGCATGTACGTCTGCGGCATGACGGTCTATGACTATTGCCATATCGGTCATGCGCGGGTGCTGGTGTCATTCGATGTGATCACGCGTTACCTGCGCTCACGCGGGTACACGGTGGATTACGTCCGCAACATTACCGATATCGACGACAAGATCATCAAGCGCGCCAACGAAAACGGCGAAACCATGGCGCAATTGACTGACCGTTTTATCGCCGCCATGGACGAAGACGCCGCCGCACTGGGGGTGATCAAGCCCAACCGCGAACCCAAGGCCACCGAATTCGTGCCGCAAATCATCGACATGGTGCAAACCCTGGTCGACAAGGGCATCGCGTATCCGGCGGAGAACGGCGATGTCTACTACGAGGTCAGCCGCTTTCCGCGTTACGGACGACTGGCGCGCCGTAATCTGGATGAACTGCAGGCCGGTGCGCGGGTGGAGATCGGAGAAGCGAAGCGATCGCCGCTGGACTTCGTGCTATGGAAGGCCGCCAAGCCGGGAGAGCCGAGTTGGGCGTCGCCCTGGGGGGCGGGCCGACCGGGCTGGCATATCGAATGCTCGGCCATGTCGACCTGCTGCCTGGGCAACCATTTCGACATCCACGGCGGCGGCGGCGACCTCCAGTTCCCGCATCACGAGAACGAGATCGCGCAATCCGAAGGTGCGACCGGCGAACAGTATGTGAATACCTGGATGCACGTTGGCTTCGTTCAGGTGAATGACGAAAAGATGTCCAAGTCGCTGGGCAACTTCTTCACCATTCGCGACGTGCTGAAATCCTTTGCGCCGGAAGTGGTGCGCTATTTCATCACCGCCAGCCATTATCGCAGCCCCTTGAACTTCTCGGACGAAGCCCTGACGCAGGCGCGACAGTCGCTGGAGCGTTTCTATCACACCCTGAAAGGCCTGCCTGTCGTTCCCGCCGTTGGCGGGGAAGCCTTTACGGAGCGCTTCGTCGCTGCCATGAACGATGATTTCAATACGCCCGAGGCGTTGGCGGTGCTGTTCGAGCTGGCGCGCGAGGTGAATCGCGCCGAGAAGGCCGGACAGGCCGGTACGGCGGCAGGGCTGGCAGGTCGGTTGCGGGAACTGGCGGGAATTCTCGGCTTGCTGCAAGACGATCCCCAACGTTTCCTGCAAGGCGAGAGCGCCGCCGGCGGCCTCAGTGACGACGAGATCGCCGCGCGTATCCAGGCGCGTCAGGATGCCAAGAAAGCCAAGGATTTCGCCGGCGCGGACCGTATCCGGGCGGAATTGCTGGAGGCGGGCATAGTGCTCGAGGACAGTCGTCAGGGCACGACCTGGCGTCGCCAGTAAAACAGGTCCGCCCTTATTCTTCCGGCGTCAGGCGCAAGTGCGGCGCCTCGGTATGATGACCAGGCGCCAGCTTGATCCGGATGGACAGGTCGGTGCGCGAATCCGCGTTCTCGATGGCTTGTTCGGCGGAAATCATGCCGCGCTGGTACAGATCGAACAGGGAGTCGTCAAAGGTCTGCAAGCCGCTTTCCCGATTCTTGGCCATGACATCGCTGATCTGGTCGATGTCGCCCTTGAGGATCAGCTCCGCGATGTAGGACGTGTTGATCATGACCTCGGCCGCAGGCACCTGCTTGCCGCCGATCGCGGGGATGAGACGTTGCGCGACAATGGCGCGCAGGTTGATCGACAGGTCCAGCAGCACCTGGCGCTTCCGCGTTTCCGGGAAGAAATTGATGATGCGGTCAATCGCCTGGTGCGCGTTGTTGGCGTGCAGGGTGGACAGGCACAGATGCCCGGATTCGGCATAGGAGATGGCGTGCTGCAGGGTCTCGACGTCCCGGATCTCACCGATCATGATCACGTCCGGCGCTTCCCGCATGGCGTGACGCAGGGCATGATTGAACGACAGCGTGTCGATGCCGACCTCGCGCTGGTCTACCAGGCATTTCTGATGGGTGTGCATGTATTCGATGGGGTCTTCCACGGTGAGGATGTGGCCGGGACCGGCGTGATTCCGGAACTCCAGCATGGACGCCAGCGTGGTCGACTTGCCCGATCCTGCCGAACCGACAACCAGCACGAGGCCGCGCTTTTGCAGGGCCAGCTCGTTGAGCACCTGAGGCAGATGGAGCGCCTCGATGGGCGGGATGACCGTGCGGATATAGCGGGCGACCAGACCGACCTCGCCCCGTTGCAGGTAGATGTTGAAACGGAAGCGTCCCAGCCCGGTGAAATTGGCGGCAAGATCGCATTCGAGAGTCGTTTCGAACTCGTGCACCTGCTTTTCGCTCATGACCGAGAATGCCAGTTGGCGTACATCGGCCGAGTGCAGCGGTGGCAGCTTGATCGGCCGGATCGTGCCCTGCACCTTGACCGAAGGCGGGGCGCCGACCGTCAGGAACAGGTCCGAGGCATCCAAGTCCACCATGAAACGCAGGTAGGATTCCAGGGTGTGGGGTTGCTCGACGCTGGCTGACATGACCGGTTCTCCTCGTCGGAAAGATTTATATTTATCCTCCGGATTATGGTCTCTTTTAACCGATACTGGCAAACAGGGATTCATCTTCTGAGACACGACATGAGATAACATCAGATATGTGTCTCTACTCACTGATTTATAAGGCGGAATCATCCAGATGAACGGATTGCCTTACTGGCGTCTGTCGCTGTTCTACTTCTTCTATTTTGCGGTGCTGGGCGGCTTCATGCCGTACTGGTCGCTTTATCTCGACCGTCTGGCGTTCACTCCGGCGGATATCGGCCGCCTGACCGCCATCGGCATGCTGACCCGGATCATCGCGCCGGGGTTCTGGGGATGGTTGGCCGATACCACCGGCAAGCGTATCGAGCTGGTGCGTTTAGGCGCTGTCATGATCTGCCTTTTCTGGGCGGGCATCCCGTTTATCGGCCATATCTTCTGGCTGATGGCGGCGGTGCTGTTCGGCTACAGTTTTTTCCAGAACGCCATTCTGGCGCAGTTTGAAGCGG
>JAYRMT010000042.1:0-16987 GCA_041912575.1 Fluviicoccus sp.
CGACGATCATAGCAAACGGCGCCAGTTGACGTGCAGGCGCTTTCGCGGCATACCTGCTTGCCTAAGATACGACCCGGGACGGCGTACATGCACCTGCTGTTCATCCACCAGAATTTCCCCGGCCAGTTCAGGCACCTGGCCGCCCACCTCGCCCGCAACCCGAAACACACGGTGGTGGGTCTCGGGGAAAAGCGCGCGGTGCAGCGCGTGGCCAACGTGTTTCCGGGGCTGCGGCTGGCCGGATACGAACTCCCGCGCACCGCCCATGCCTCGACTCACCCCTACCTGCGCGGAATGGAAGATAACGTATTACGCGGCCAGAGCGTGGTACGCGCCTGCCTGAACTTGAAGCAGCAGGGATTCAATCCGGCGCTGATCTTCGCGCATGCCGGCTGGGGCGAGGCGCTGTACCTGCGCGATGTCTTCCCGCAAGCAAAAATCGTCGGTTACAGCGAGTTCTTCTATCATGCCGAAGGCAAGGACGTGGGTTTCGACCCGGAGTTCCCCGTGGACTTCGACCGTCGCTTCCTGCTGCGCACCCGCAACGCCACGCAACTGGTGACCTGGACCGGTCTGGATGCGGGCTGGAGTCCGACCGCATGGCAGAAAAGCCTCTTTCCGACCGAATGGCAGTCCCGGATCGAAGTCATCCACGAAGGCGTGGATACCGCCTTGGTCCGCCCGGACCCGGGGGCGTGCTGGACCTTGCCGGACGGCCGAGTGCTCACCCGCGACGACGAGGTGCTGACCTTGGTCAACCGCAGCCTGGAACCCTACCGCGGCTTCCACACTTTCATGCGCGCGCTGCCCGCCATCCAGCGGGCGCGTCCGCAGGCGCACACGCTGATCATCGGATCGGACGATACCGGTTACGGCGCACCGCCGATAAACGCGAAACACTGGCGCGAAGTCCTGCTCCGCGAGCTGGAAGGGCGACTGGACCTTGGCCGCATCCATTTCCTCGGCAACCTGCCGTACCCGGATTACCTGCGCGTGCTGCAGGTGTCGCGGGCGCACGCCTACCTGACCTACCCCTTCGTGCTGTCCTGGTCGATGCTGGAAGCGATGGCGGCGGGCTGCACCCTGCTGGCCTCGGCGACGGCGCCAGTAATGGAAGTAGTGCGGGACGGAGAAAACGGCTTGCTGTTCGACTTTTTCGATCACGGCCGGCTGGCCGAACTGGCGAGCGGCGTGCTGGCGGCCCCGGCGGCGCACGCCCGGCTGGGCGCCGCCGCGCGGCAGATGATCCTGGAGCGCTACGACCTGACGAAGGTCACCCTGCCCGCCCAGCTCGCCTTCGCCCAGCGCTTGCTCGACCCGCCTAGACCCGGCGGATGAACCGGTTGCGGTCGAAGCGCAGGCGCGGGTAGTACACGCCGTCCTTCGCCCGTTCCCCCGCCCCCAGCACCATCACCACGAAGGCATCGCGCGGCAGATCCAGCAGGCGGCGCACCCGCGCCTCGTCAAAGCCCTCCATCGGGCAAGAATCAAATCCGTGCGCGCGCAGGCCGAGCATCAGGTTTTCCGCCGCCAGCGCCACGCTTTTCGCAGCCCAGACCCGCATGTCGGCTTCGGTGAACGGACCGCGCGGCACCGCCTTGAACAACCCGGTCACGGCAGCGATGCCTTTCTTGACCATGCCCCAGCTGTCCAGCGGACCCTGGGCGTAATAGAACAGCGCGACCCGCCCGTAATAATCACGGACGATTTTCGGCACCTCGGGCAGCGGCCACTGTTCCAGCGTCATGCGCGCATGCGCGCGCCAGGAGCGGGTGCGCGCCACGATGACGATCAGTTCGGCGGCGGTGCCGGCGGCATTCTGGTTCAGGCAGGCCTCCACCAGCTTCGCGCGCTTGTCAGGCGACTTCACCACGTAGAACTCCCACTGTTGCAGATTCGAGGAATTCGGGGCAAGCATCGCCATGTCGAGGCAGTCGTCAAGCACCTCGGCGGGAATGGGTTTGTCAGTGAACTTGCGGACGGAACGGCGGCTGGCGACCACCTTGCGGAATTCCGCGACGTCGATGGCGTCGGGGGCGGGCTCGTAATAGCGTTCCTTGGACATGGCGACAGACTCTGAAGAACAAAGCCCCGATCATAGCGAGCAAGCGCTCGCTACAACAGTCTCCAAAGCCGGAACGCGGACAACAAAAAACGGCCGCAAGGGCCGTTTTCTGGAGCGTCGGGACGCAGCGCAATCAGTCGATGGCGCGGACGTCTTCAGCCTGGAAGCCCTTCTGGCCCTTCACCACGGTGAATTCGACCTTCTGGCCGTCACGCAGGGAACGGTGGCCGTCGCCGCGGATGGCGCGGAAATGGACGAAAACGTCTTCACCGGCCTGGCGCTGAATGAAACCAAAACCTTTGGTATCGTTGAACCACTTGACAGTGCCTTGTTCACGATTGGACATGTTGCATAACCTCTGATGTTACTGACTGGGATTTGCCGCTAAACACACATCAACACCGGCCAGACATCAGCAAACATCGGGCGACACAGTTGCAGCTTCAACGGTTGATTCATTAGACACCCTTTTCCCACGGGTGGCAACCGGAAAATCAAGTTGTGATTACACCTTGTAACAAAGGAAGCGGGCAACCGATCGCCTGCGCGATGACCCGGACCAGTTCGTACTCGCGCAAATGCAGTTGTCCGTCGCAGGCGACCGTGCGCGCGCAGAGGTCCAGAACCGTCCGCTTGGCCGGGGCCTCCAGACGGCGACAGCGGCGCAAGGCGCGCTCAAGTTCGGTCAGGTCGAGCGGTTGCGCGGGCCACGACGGCATGCCGCCGAACAACGGCCGGAGCAGGTCGGCGTGCCAAGTCGGCAGCGATGCGGGCGGCAGGCTGCTCTGGGTCAGCAGGGCGGCGGTCAGCCGGGACACTTCGGCGGCGGCGGCGGGCAGGCCGACCTCGCGGATGATCGCGGGGCGCGGCGCCAGATGTTGAGACACCAGCGTCAGCAACGCGAAATCGAAGAGGGACACTTCCCGGTCCAGCCGCACGAAACGCTCCAGCTCCTGACGCAGCTCCCGCAGACGCCCGCGATCCAGCGCGGCCAGACGCGACAGGCTCAGCTCCAGCAAAGGCAAGCTGAAACGAACATCCAGCGCGGCCAGCTGCTCCTGTAACTGGTACACCCACTCCGCCAGCGATACCTGTCCCCGGAAAAACGTCGCCAGCACGTCCCGCCCGACCGGATGCCGCCGCGTCACCACCGCGAACAGCACGGCGCGCGCGCCGGTGACCGTCTGCAAGGCGCGGGCGACTTCCACCGGCAACTGGCGCCGGAGCACGCGGGCGGATTGCAGGTCTTCCGGCCGCAACTCCCCCACCCGCCCCACCAGATCGACGGCAGGCACCGGCGTATCCGGCCACGCGTCGGCCGCCGTCGGCAGACTGAGCGCGGGGAACTGACCGGTGACAGACGCGAAGCCGAAGGTGTCTTCCGGGTTGAAGCCCTCCCGGACCGGCGGCGTTTCCGTTGGCGCGGGCGCGGGCGGCGGTTCGGGCCGGTGCTTGCGGCGCACCAGGTAACCCGGATAGACCCGCTCGATCCGCTCCTCCAGCGGCGGGTGGGTGGCGAACCAGCGCGCCAGCGGCAGCGTCTGGCTGAAACACAGGTGACTCATGGCCTCGGCATGCAGGTTGTGCAGGGCCGAGCCGCGGTGGAGCACCTGCCAGAGCGCGCTCGCCAGGCCTTCGGGATTGCGGGTGAACTGCACGCTGGCGGCGTCGGCGAGGTATTCGCGCTCCCGCGACACCACCGCCTTGATCAGTCGGCCCAGGCCGAGCCCGATCCAGCCGGCCAGCCACAGCAACGCGCCGAGCAGCCACACCGGAAACACCGGATTGCGTACCGGTTCGCCCTTGGGTCCGGTCTCGGTCAGCGAGCGCATCAGGAAGCCGCCCAGCTGCCCCAGCGCGAGGATGCCCGCCAACCCGGTCAGCAGGCGCATGTTGAGCCGCATGTCGCCGTGCAGGATATGGCTGAACTCATGCCCGACAATGCCTTGCAGCTCGTCCCGGTCCAGATGCTCCAGCACGCCCTTGGTCACGACCAGCACGCTCTGCGCGGGCGTGTACCCCGCCACGAAGGCATTGATGCCCGGCTCGCCGTCCAGCACGTACAGCAGGGGCGCGGGCACGCCGGAGGCGATGGCCATTTCCTCGGCGACATGCCGGAAACGCCGCTCGGCGGCGTCGCGGGTGGCGAAATCCACCGCCCGCGCGCCGAGCATCTCCGCCACCGCCCGCCCCCCGTCGCGCAGGTGCAACCATTCCAGCGCCGCACCGCCGCCGACCAGGATCAGCGTGCCCAGCAGGGCCTGGAAGGTCCACAGATGCTCCCACGGCGTATCGCCGGGACGCAGCACGCCGGCCAGGAGGGCGAAGAGGTAGAGAATGACATCAACGGCCGCGAACAGCGCCGCGACGACCGGCACCATCAGCCCCGCCACCCGCGCGCTGGTGACGCGGGCTTCGGCCTGCCGCAGGAAAAAGTCCATGATCAGGTCATGTGGATACGCAAGGGTTCGCGGGCCTCGACGTTGGGAATGTCCAGCTGCGCGGCGGGCCGGAATCCGCCCAGGGTGGCGATCAGCGCGTCCGGGAATTTCTCGCGGGCGATGTTGTAGGCCATCACCGCGTCATTGAAGGCCTGGCGCGCGAAGCTGACCCGGTTTTCGGTGGACTCCAGGTCCTCCATCAACCCGGCGATGGTCTGGTCGGCCTTGAGGTCGGGGTAGTTTTCCGCCACCGCGAGCAAGCGGCCCAGTGCGCCGTTGAGGGTGCCCTCGGCGCGGGCGAACAGGGCCAGCGCGTCGGGATTGTCGGCATCGGCGGCCAGGCTTTTCTCCAGCGAAGCCGCCTGGTTGCGGGCGGCGATCACCTGGCTGAGCGTGTCCTTCTCGTGGGCGAGGTAGGCGCGCGCGGCTTCAACCAGATTGGGAATCAGTTCGTAACGGCGCTGCAACTGCACGTCGATCTGCGCGAAGGCGTTGCGGAAGTGGTTGCGCAGGGTCACCAGCCCGTTATACACGCCGACCGCATACACGATGATCAGCGCGGCAATGACCCCGAACACCAGGCCAGTTGTCATGGCAACCACTCCCTACGGGCAAGATTGATGTTAAAAATAGCAGAAGCTCCGATAAAAATCCCCTAAGGACCGCTCCCATGCCCGCCCCGTCGCTGGAAACCCGCCAGAACCTCGCCAACGGCGCCCTTGTGGCCGCTGTCGGGGGGTTGCTGGTACAGCATCCCTTGCTGAATGCCTTTCCGGGGTACGCCCCCTACCTGCCGCATGTGAAAATGGCCTTCGAAGCCGCGCTGGTCGGCGGGCTGGCCGACTGGTTCGCGGTGACGGCGGTGTTCCGCCGCCCCTTCAACCTGCCGATTCCGCACACCGGCATCATCACGCAGAACAAGGACCGCATCGCCGACACTATCGGCCTGTTCGTGCAGAAGAATTTCCTGACGCCGGAAGCGATCCGCCAGAGCTTCCAGCAGAACAACGTGGCCGGACAGATGGCATCGTGGCTGGAAAAGGAAGCCAACGCCGACAAGCTGGCGCGCGAGCTCGGCCTGATCGCGCCGCGCGTGCTGCAATTCTTCCGGCATCCCGCCGTCGAGAACTTCGTGCAGAAGAACGTGGTCGAATGGGTGCGCGCCTCGTCCGCCAACACCTTGACCGCACAGTTCCTGCAAGCGGTGTTCAATAACGGCAACCACCAGCAGGCCTTCCAGTTCGTGCTCGACCGTACCGATGACTGGCTGCGCCGTCACCCCGAAAACGCCCGGGAATTGCTGGCGCCGGTGATCGACGCGCTGATCGGCCCGGTGCTCAGCCGCATCCGCAGTTCGCTGAGCAACGAGGCGCAAGGCGTGCTGTCGCTGGTGATGAGCGGCGTCACCGCCTTCGCCAAGCCGGAAACCAAAAAGTCGGTGGAGCAGCTGAAAACCGGCATCGCCGCCGCCGTGAACGTCGAGCAGCGCATCATCGACGGCTTGATCAACCTCATCCACGAAATCCGCCAGGACCCGCAGCACCCCTTCCGCCGCAAGCTGGACGAGAGCGCCAAGCACTATATCGGCGTGCTGAGCGTGGACTCACCCGAGTCGCGCGGGCTCAACGCCTTCAAGGACGAGATGGTGAACAATCCGGACGTGGTGAAGTTTTTCACCAGCATCGTGATCAGCATCCGCGAGGCGGTGCAGAAAGACCTGAACTCGGTGAAGCCGACCATTCTGGTCAGCGTGAAGGAAGCGCTGATGATGCTGGGCCGCAACCTGGCGCAGGACGCACAGTTCCAGCAGGACCTGAACCGGGGCTTCACCGATGCGGCAACCTTCATCACCACCGAATATGCGGACAGCATCATGCGTTTTGTCAGCGACCAGGTGCGGGCCTGGGAGTCGGAGAAGATGGTGCTGGAAGTGGAAAAGGCGATCGGGCCGGACTTGCAGATGATCCGGGTGAACGGGACGCTGGTGGGGGGGCTGATCGGGCTGGTGTTGAGTTTCATCGCCTGAATCGCCGACCGCCGACCTCACTCCGCTGACCGGCCGGTTTGACGCGCGCCCCCGCGCGACCTAGGCTGGAAGTAACATTCCGGTGGGGGGTAGGGTCGTGTACGGCTTGGTCAACAATCTGCTCAAGGACACCATCCGCCTGCAGTACGGGGAGCCGGCGTGGCAGCGCATCGCCGCGCGCCTGCCCTTCGACGCGGGCTTCTTCGCCAGCATGCAGCCCTATCCGGACGAATGGTCCTATGCGCTGGTCCAGACGGCCTGCGAGGAAACCGGCAAAGGTCCGGCTGAGTTGTTGCGCATTGTCGGTCACCGCTGGGTTTCTGAAAATTCCGCCGGGGAATACAAGGAACTGTTCGCGCTGAACGGACCGGACCTGGAAACTTTCCTCGGCAACCTCAACAGCCTGCACGCGGCGCTGGGCAACCAGATGCCGGGACTGCGTCCGCCCTCCTTCACCGTCCACCGCGACAGTCCGAACGCCCTGCGCGTCCGCTACTACTCGACGCGCGCCGGGCTCGCTCCGCTGGTGGTGGGTTTGCTGGAAGGCCTGAGCGACTATTTCCACGAGCCCGCGCAGGTCAGCCAGACGGCCTCCCGCGATCTGGGAGCCGAACATGACGAGTTCCGGCTTGAATTCCACGACTGAAATCCGCTTCGATCCCGAGCTGTTCGCGCGGACCCATCCCTACTACCTGCGGCTGGACAACCGGCTCTGCCTGCTCGACTGCGGGATTGCTGTGGACTCCCTGCTGGGCGGCGCCCGCGCGGGCGATGCGATCGGCGCGCACCTGCGGCTCGACAGCCCGCCGCTCCCCCTGGACGCCGGAACCCTGGAATCGCTGGCCGGACAAGCCGTAGTGCTCCAGCCCACCGGCGGTCGCAGGTTGCGGCTCGGCGGCGCGTTCTACCGCAACACGCAGGACAGCTGGCTTTTTCTGGGTTATCCGCAGTTCGGCGCGGTGGAGGAACTGGTCCAGGCCGGACTGACGCTGTCGCAGTTCCCCCGTTCCGACCCGATGCACTTCTACATCGCCGCCATGGTGATCAAGACCAACGCGCTGCGCGAGCTGGAAACCTTGGCGCGCACCCTGGAACAACGCGTCGCCGAACGCACCGAGGCGCTGAGCCGCGCCAACGGTGAACTGGTGCGCGCCCGCGAGGCGGCGGAAGCGGCCAGCCTCGCCAAGTCGCTGTTCCTCGCCACGATGAGCCATGAGATCCGCACCCCGATGAACGGCGTGCTCGGCATGGCGGAACTGCTGATGGACACGCCGTTGTCCGACCGCCAGCAGCATCTGGCCGGGACGCTCTACCGGTCGGCCGAGTCACTGCTGCGCATCATCAACGACATCCTCGACTTCTCGAAGATCGAAGCGGGCAAGCTGGAGCTGGCCCCGCAGGATTTCGACCTGCCCGCGCTGGTCGAGGAAGTCCGCACACTTTACGCGCCACGGGCCTCCGCCAAGGGGCTGGTACTGGAAACGCGATTGGCCGAAGACGTGCCGCCGCATCTGTTCGGCGATGTCCTGAGGATCAAGCAGGTGCTGGGCAACCTGATCACCAATGCCGTCAAATTTACCGAGATCGGCGGCATCTACCTGACCGTGGAGCGCCTGCGCAACGACCCGGCGGGCAACCTGATGCAGTTCACCGTGCGCGACACCGGCATCAGCTTCGATGAGGAGACGCGGGACCGGCTGTTCCATCCCTTCTCGCAGGCCGACAGCTCGATGGCGAGGCGCTACGGCGGCACCGGCCTGGGGCTGGCGATCTGCCGCCAGCTGGTGGACATCATGGGCGGGACGATCGATGCGGTCGGCTCGCCGGGGCGCGGGTCGGAATTCCGGGTCTGCCTGTTGCTGGAAAACGCGCGGGCGACGCCGGCGGAGCCGCAAGCGGCATCCGCTCCGCAGGGCATGCAGCCGCTGCACGGCCATGTCCTGCTGGCCGAGGACAATCCCGTCAACGCCGAGCTGGCGGTGGCGATGCTGCAGCAACTGGGACTGACGGTGGACATGGCGGCCACCGGCGAAGAGGCCTGCCGCCGTTTCGGCGAGCGGGAATACGATGTCGTGTTGATGGATTGCCAGATGCCGGTGATGGACGGCTTCGAGGCCGTCCGCCGCATCCGTGACAGCGAAGCGGCGGGCGCTTCGCGTCAGCCGCGCACGCCGGTGATCGCCATCACCGCCAACGCCATGTCGGAAGACCGGCAACGTTGCCTCGCGGCAGGCATGGACGGTTATCTGGCCAAACCGTTCCGGCGGCGGGAGCTGTATCTGGCGCTGACGCCGTGGCTGTCCGCGTCCCCGGCGCTCAGCAGCTGACCCAGGCCGCCTTCCCCGGACATTGCTGCGCCAGCAACGCCCGGGTGCGCGCCAGGGTCATCGTCGGTCCGTCGCGGCAGATCAGCGCGCCGCCGACGTAACAATGGCCGCACAGGCCCACCCCGCAATGCATCCGGCGTTCCAGTGACAACCAGACCTTTTCCGGGGCAATCCCCCGTTTCTCCAGCAGCGCGCCGACGCCAAGCATCATCGCTTCGGGACCGCAGGTCAGCACGGCGGCCGGACGCTCCGGCAACCGTGCCAGCGCGGCGTCCAGCCGGTGACCGGCGGCCTGCGTCAGTTCTTCCGGCGTATGCCAGGCGGGATCGTCCACCGGCTGGAGCAATGGCAATCCCGCAGCCTCCCAGGCCTCGCGCTCACGGGCCAGGATGCGCCCCGCCGCGCTGCGGGCGCTGAACAGCACGGCGGTGCGCGCCTGCAACCCGGCGACAATGCGCCGATCCACCCAGGCCGCCAGAGGCGCGAGCCCGCAGCCTCCCGCCACCACCAGCGCCGTTTGATCCATCAGCGCGGGCCACGGCTGTCCCAGCGGTCCGCGCACCCCGACAAACGTTCCCAACGGCAGCTCACGCAGGGCGCGGGTCAGGGTCCCCACCTCGCGCACCAGCGCCGTGAAGACGCCCCGCGCATCCGGCAGGCTGACGAAGGTGAACGCTGCCTCCCCCAGACCGGGCAGGCTGAGCATGAAAAACTGTCCAGGCTCCGCCTGCCAGTGCGCGCCGTCTTCGAGACGGAAACGCAGGTGCAGCGCGTCCTCGCCGTCATCATATCGCGCCAGCAGCGTGGCGACTTCGGGAACCAGCGTCAGCATGCGCCCACCCTCCGCAGTACCGCCTTCGCGCCGATCACCCCGGGACAGACCGCGTCGCAGCGCCCGCAACCCGTGCAGCCCAGACGCCCCTGTTGCGGCAGGAAAACCGGGGAAAATTTGTGGAACCAATACCGCGCCGTGCGTGCGCCCGGCGTCGGCGAAGGATGGTGACCGCTGGCCTCGCGCTGGAAACCCTCGTACAGGCAGGCGTCCCATACGCGCTCGCGCACGACGCCCTGGGCCTGTGACGTGTCATGCGTGGTGAAGCAGGAGCAACTCGGACACAGATTCACGCAGCCTGAACAGGCGAGACACTGGATGGCCAGCGTCTCCCACGTTGCGGCGGACACCTCGCCGGCCTGCAGGCGCGCCAGGCCGGCGGACAGGTCATCGAGCGCGGGAAACGCCGCCAGACTCGCCGCGCCGATCGCCGCGCGTTGCGTTACCGCCGTTCCGGCATCCAGCAGGGACACGCTACCGGTATCGCCGCCTTCCGCCCGGACCAGAAACGCCTCCAGCGCCGCCTCGCCCGACCCGGTCATCGCCGCCGCCTGCCAGCCGTCGGCCACCGGCGTCAGCACGATATCCGCCCCTTCCCGAACCAGCGGGCCCGAATCCGTCAGGGGACAGAAACCGCCCGCACAAGGCGCGGCGCAATCCGTAGCCACGATCAGCGCCGGACGGCGGCGGGCCTGGTAATACGCATCCTCCGCGAAGAATCGGTCCTGCACCGCCAGCGCGGCGGCATCACAGGCCTTCACCCCGAAAAACACACGCGGCGGCGCTTCCGGCAAGCGGCTGCGGAAGTGCGTCCCGTCGAAGGCAAAGACCGTTTCCCGTTCCGCGAAGAAATACGGTTTCAATGACGTCAGCGGAACGCTTTCCTGCAAGACAAAGGGTTCCGACACATCCGCCACGTCCCAACGCAACACGCCGTCTTCGCCGCGCACCGGCTCGATCAGCTCGCGGTCAGCCGCCAGGAACGCACGCAAGGCTTCCAGCCGGGTCAGATGCAGGCTATTCATGCCTCCTCCCGCTTTTCCACGCGCACGGCGCAGGCCTTCAGCTCCGGCATTTTCGTCACCGGATCCTGCGCGGTATTGGTCAGCCGGTTGCACGGCGCTTCACGGAAGTGGTACGGCATGCTGACCACGCCCGGCGGCAAATCCGGCGTCAGTTCGACCTTGGTGTCCACCGCGCCGCGTCGCGACACCACCCGCACCGGGCTGTGCTGACCCAGGCCCAGCCCGGCAGCGTCATCGGGATGCATGAACAGCAGGCCGGGCGGTGTCTCGCGTTCGAGCACCGGCGCGCAGCGGGTCATTGAGCCGCAGCCGTAATGAAAATGCAGGCGCTGCGTGGTGAAGGCCAACGGATACTCGGCGTCAGGCAACTCGGCGGGTTCGGTCGCGTTCACGCACACCAGGCGCGCGCGGCCGGAGGCCTGCAGGGGAAAGCGTTCGCGATGCAGGATGGGCGAGCCGTCGGGGTGTTCGGCGTCGCAGGGCCACTGCACGCCCTGGCGGGCATCGAGCAGCGCGTAGCTCATGCCGCTGAAAATCGGCATAAGCCCGCGCATCTCGGTGAAAATATCCTCGGCGCGGGTCCAGTCCAGACCGGCCACGCCCATGCGCCGCGCCAGCTCGCCGAAGATCCGCCAGTCCGGCAGGGCGTCGTCCGGCGGCTCCACCGCCTGACGCACCCGCTGCACGCGGCGCTCGCAATTGCTGAAGGTGCCGTCTTTTTCAGCAAAGGCAGCGGCGGGCAGGATGTAATCCGCCAGCTTCGCCGTTTCGGTGAGATGCATTTCGATCACCACCAGCAGATCCAGTTTCTTGAGCGCGCGCGCCACTTCCGTCTGATCGGGATCGGTCAGCGCCGGGTCTTCGCCCGCGATGATCATCGCCCGGAACGCGCCGTCGCGGGCGGCGTGCATCATCGCCAGCGAAGTCATGCCCGTTTTTTCGGGCTGCGGGCTGTTCCACGCCCGGGCGAACTTGTCGCGCACCGCCGCATCGGCCACCGGCTGGTAGCCGGGATAGACATTCGGCAGGCACCCCATGTCGCAGGCGCCCTGCACATTGTTCTGCCCGCGCAGGGGGTTGATGCCCGCCCCCGGCTTGCCGATCTGTCCGCACGCCAGCACCAGGTTGGACAGCGCGATCACGTTGGCGGTGCCGCTGGCGAACTGGGTAATGCCCATGCCGTAGCACAGGAACGCGGCATCGGCGTGCGCGTACATCCGGGCGAACGCCAGCAGGGTCTCGGGATCAATGCCGGTCAGCGCGGCGGTCAACTCCGGCGTACAGGCGGCAACATGCGCCTTGAGCCTGTCCACGTCATCGACGCGCGCCGCCAGGAAGTCCGCCGCTTCCCAGCCCTCGCGGAAAATCAGGTGCAGCAGCCCGTTGGCGAGCGCGATATTGCTGCCCAGCCGCAGCGGCAGGTGCAGGTCAGCCAGCCGTGCCAGCCGCGTGCGCCGCGGATCGACCACCACCAGCTTCGCGCCGCTGAGTTTCGCCTTGAGGATGCGGCCGCCGAAAATGCTGTGGTTTTCCGTGGGATCGGCGCCCCAGACCACGATCAGGTCGGCGCGGTCGACATCCGCCATGCTGTTGGTCATCGCGCCGGAGCCGAGCGTTTGCGCCAGTCCGGCGACCGAGGGGCTGTGACAGATGCGGGCGCAGTGGTCGATGTTCGGGGAACGCAGGGCGACGCGCGCGAATTTCTGCGCGGCGTAGTTGTCTTCGTTGGTGGCGCGGGCGCAGCTGATCACGCCCAAGGTGTCGGGACCGTCGTTGTCGCGGAAATCACGCAATTGCGCCGCGATGTCGTCCAGCGCCTCGTCCCAGCTCACCGGGAAAAAAGATGCGCCGATGCGCTTGAAGGGCTGGGTGATGCGTTGCGCGGGATCGACGCCGAAGGCGGCATTCCAGCCCTTGGCGCACAGCTGCCCCTGACTGACAGGATGACCGGGAACAGGCTCGACGGCGACCACCCGGTTGCCCTCGACCCGCAACCCCATGCCGCAACCGACACCGCAGAAGGGACAGACCGTGACCGTGGTGCGCATGACGGACTCTCCTCCCGGATGAAGCTTCAGTGCCCGCCGAAGGCCATCCAGACGCCGACCCGGTGCAGCAACACCGCGGCCCCCAGGAAGCCCAGCGCGCCGACACCGGACCACAGCGCCAGCACCTGCCGCGCGGCGAGGTCGCCGGCATGACCGGCCTGACGGTCGCGAGGATAGCCCAGCCGCCAGTATCCCGCCAACAGGATGCCCGCCGCGAGCAGTACGGCCAGCGCCAGGTCCGCCCGGAAGGCCTGCTGAACCTCGAGCGCGACGCCCGAGAGATCGATCGCCACCGGCGGCAAGGCGACGCCGACCGATTCGCCCTCGCCCGCGAAGACAGCGGACGGGAACAGGAAAAGCGGGATGACGGGGATCGGGAAAAGCCGGCGCATACACGAATCCTTCATTGCCAGATGCGGGGACTTTATGTATCTTGCGGCAAAAAAGCGGCAAAGTATTGCCATTTTTCGTGAATTTTCGCCCATAAGGCGATCATTCTTTAGTCGCAGCCATCCACCACCACGGATTGTCTATGGCCCGTCTCCTGCTGCTCCACGGCCCCAACCTGAACCTGCTCGGCACCCGCGAACCCGGCATCTACGGCGCGGCCACCCTGCCCCAGATCAATGACGCCCTGGCCGCGGAGGCGCAACAATCCGGCCATCTTCTCGACGTCCTGCAAAGCAATCACGAAGGCGTGCTGGTGGACCGCATCCAGACGGCCGGACAGGATGGCACCGCGTTCATCATCATCAATCCCGCCGCGTTCACCCACACCTCCGTGGCGCTGCGCGACGCCCTGCTGGCGGTGAAGATTCCCTTTGTCGAGGTGCACCTCTCCAACGTGCATGCCCGCGAGGCCTTCCGCCATCATTCCTACCTTTCCGATGTTGCCGTCGGCGTGATCTGCGGGCTGGGGCCGGAAGGCTACCATGCCGCCCTGCGTTACGCCGTGCGCCATCTGTCCCGAAACTGAGCCTGCAAAAAAGGGGGAAAACCCGATGGATTTGCGCAAAATCAAGAAACTGATCGATCTGGTCCAGGAGTCGGAAATCGACGAACTGGAAATCACCGAGGGCGAGGAGTCGGTGCGCATCGCCCGCCATCGTCCCGCGCCCATACCGTACGGCTATGCGCCGGCCCCGATGCAAGCCCCGGCCCCCGCTCCTGCGCCTGCCCCGGTCATGGCGGCTGAGGCGCCGAAAAGCACCGCGCCCGCCCCCGTCGAGCCGTCCACCCACGGCTTTATCCAGCGCTCGCCGATGGTCGGCACCTATTATTCCGCGCCCTCGCCCAACGCGACCGCCTTCGTCGATGTCGGCCAGACCGTCAAGGCGGGCGACACCGTCTGCATCATTGAAGCCATGAAGATGATGAACCAGATCCAGGCCGAACGCGGCGGCGTCATCGAATCGATCCTGGTGGAAAACGGCCAGGTCGTCGAATTCGACCAGCCGCTTTTCACGATCGTCTGAGCCCCGGGGGCGACATGATCGAAAAAGTACTGATTGCCAACCGCGGCGAGATCGCCCTGCGCATCCTGCGCGCCTGCAAGGAGCTGGGCATCAAGACCGTCGCGGTCTACTCCAAGGCGGACCGAGACCTGCTGCACGTCCGCCTCGCCGACGAAGCCCTGTGCATCGGCCCGGCCTTCTCGCGGGACAGCTACCTCAACATCCCGTCCATCATCGCCGCCGCCGAGGCCACCCAGGCCCAGGCCATCCATCCCGGTTACGGCTTCCTGGCGGAAAACGCCGACTTTGCCGAAGCGGTGGAGGAGTCGGGCTTCATCTTCATCGGCCCGCGCGCGGAAAGCATCCGCATGATGGGCAACAAGGTGTCCGCCATCGAAGCGATGCGGGAGGCCGGCGTGCCGACCGTGCCCGGTTCGAACGGGGCGGTGACCGCCGACAACGCCGAGCAGCTCGCGCAACAGATCGGCTACCCGGTCATCATCAAGGCGGCGGCGGGCGGCGGCGGACGCGGCATGCGCGTGGTCCACGATCCCGCCCTGCTGCTGGAATCGCTGGCGATCACCCGCGCCGAGGCCAAGGCCGCCTTCAGCGACGACACCGTGTACATGGAAAAATTCCTGCTGCATCCCCGCCATGTCGAGATCCAGGTGCTGGGTGACGGCTTCGGCAAGGCGATCCATCTGGGCGACCGCGACTGCTCGCTGCAACGCCGCCACCAGAAGGTGGTGGAGGAAGCCCCGGCCCCCGGCATCCCGGACGATGTGCGCCAGGAAGTCTACGCCTCCTGCGTGCGCGCCTGCGAACAGATGCGCTATCGCGGCGCGGGCACCTTCGAATTCCTGTACGAAAACGGCCGCTTCTACTTCATCGAGATGAACACCCGCGTGCAGGTGGAACACCCGGTCACCGAACTGGTCACCGGCGTGGACATCATCAAGGAGCAGCTGCGCGTCGCCTCCGGCCTCGGCCTGTCCTATACCCAGGACGAAATCGCCATCAAGGGCCACGCCATCGAGTGCCGCATCAACGCCGAAGACCCGAAAACTTTCCTGCCCTGCCCCGGCAAGATCGACTACTACCACGCGCCCGGCGGCCCCGGCATCCGCATGGATTCGCACATCTACACCGGCTACACGGTGCCGCCGCACTACGACTCGCTGATCGGCAAGCTGATCGCCTACGGTCCCAGCCGCGCCATCGCGCTGCAACGCATGCGCAATGCGTTGGACGAAATCGTCGTCGACGGCATCCGCAGCAATATTCCGCTGCACCGCGAACAGATCCTGCGCGACGAGGCCTTCAATGCGGGCGGCGTCGACATCCATTACCTTGAAAAGAAACTCGGAATCCACTGATGCCCTGGCTGCAACTGAAAATCGACACCACCAAGGCCGAGGCCGACCGCATCGAAGCCGCGCTGGAGCTCATCGGCGCCGGCGCGATCATGATGGAGGACGCCGCCGACCAGCCGCTGTTCGAACCGCCGCTGGGCACCACCCCGCTGTGGGACGCCACCCGCGTGGTCGCGCTGTTCACCATCGACTCCGAGATTGACGCCATCCTCGAATTCCTGGGACAGGAACTGGGCGGCCTGCCGCCGCACCGGGTCGAGATTCTCGAAGACCAGGCGTGGGAACGCGCCTGGATGGACCATTACCACCCGATGTGCTTCGGCGACCGCCTGTGGGTAGTCCCGAGCTGGACGCCGCCGCCGCAACCGGACGCCATCAATCTGCTGCTGGACCCAGGCCTTGCCTTCGGCACCGGCACGCACGCCACCACGGCGCTCTGCCTGGAGTGGCTGGACACCCTGGACCTGAAGGATAAAACCGTCATCGACTTCGGTTGCGGCTCCGGCATTCTTGCTGTCGCGGCCCTGCTGCTCGGCGCGAAGCAGGCCTGGTGCACGGACATCGACCCGCAGGCGCTGCATGCGACGCGTGAGAACGCCAAACGCAACGGCGTCGCGGAACGCATGGGCGTTTACCTGCCCGAAGACATGCCCGCCGTGCAGGCCGATGTCATTGTCGCCAATATTCTGGCCGGGCCTCTGGCAGAACTGGCCCCGACACTGGCACAATTGAGCAAGCCGGACGGTCTGCTTGCCGTCTCGGGCATCATCGAGTCCCAGGTGGACGACCTGCGCGAAGCTTATGCGCCTTGGTTCACCCTGAACGAGCTGAAGACAAAAGAAGAAAACTGGTGCCGGCTTTCAGGAAAGCGCCTGCCGGCCTGACGCGGACATCGCCGATCTAGCGGAGCCTGAGGGAAGATGAGCGAGACTAAACAGACACGCTGCCCCTTTTGCAACAGCGTATTCAACATCACGGACGCCCAGCTGGCGGCCCGTGGCGGTCACGTCCGTTGCGGCGCCTGCCTGCAAGTCTTCCGCGCAGACCAGAATCTCGTCGCCGGCGGCGCCGCTCCCGCTGCACCGGCTGCCAAGCCCGCAACGCCGCAAGCGCCCGTCGACACTGACGAAAAACCGATTGCGCCGCCGATTGTCGCACGCACTCAGAGCGCCCAGCCCTTGCCGGACCCCGCTGCTCAAGCCAAAAAGAAGAAAAAGCCGGATGACGAATCCTGGGCTTTCAACCTGCTGGGGGAAGAGCTCGATCAGCCCCCGCAACCCGAGCCCGCGCCGCCTGCCGTCCCCGCGCCTGTTCAGGCGGCGGCCCCTGCGGCGTCCGCCGCCGCTCCGAAAAGCAAGAAGCCGCTGTTCGACGATGAGCTGAGCGACATGCTGCA
>JAYRMT010000043.1:0-16741 GCA_041912575.1 Fluviicoccus sp.
CCCTGGAGCTTTACGCCGGCGCCCCGCTGAACCGGAATGACGTGGTGGCCGAACTGGATCTGCTGCACTACCGGCCCCAGTCAAATTACGAGTCGCCGGGCGTCTATGTCGAAAAGGACGGCAATCTCTACATCCACACGCGAGGTTTTGATTTCAGCGATGAAACCGAAAAATCGCAGGTGCTCAAGGTCGGCTTCAAGGACAACCAGATCAGTGAACTGGCCAGCTCACTGCCGAATGACAAGGGCCTGATCCGGCTGGAGCCGCTGATTATCGGCGGCATCTACCCCAAACAGAACGAAGACCGCGTGCTGATGCGGCTGAAAGACGCTCCGCCGCACCTCGTGGATGCCTTGCTGGCGACCGAGGACCACAATTTCTACTCCCATTTCGGTATTTCCGTGCGCGGCATCCTGCGCGCGGTCTTCGTGAATCTGACCAGCGGCGAGCTGCGGCAGGGCGGCAGTACGCTCACACAGCAACTGGTCAAGAACTTTTACCTGACCGACGAGCGCTCGCTCAAGCGCAAGCTCAACGAAGCGTTGATGGCGGTCCTGCTGGAGATGCATTACGGCAAGAACGAGATCCTGGAGTGCTACCTCAACGAAGTGAACCTCGGGCAGAACGGTAACCGTTCCATCAACGGCTTCGGGCTGGCCTCGCAATTCTATTTCGGGCAGCCGATCAGCGAGTTGTCGCTGAGCCAGGTCGCGCTGCTGGTCGGACTGGTCAAGGGGCCTTCCTATTACAATCCCTGGCGCAATCCTGAGCGTTCGTTGGCGCGTCGCAACACCGTCCTCGACAATCTGCTCAACGAGGGCAAGATCACGCGCGCCGATTACGACAAGGCCAAGGCCAAGCCGCTCGGCATCCTGCTGCAGCCCACGGCGGGCCTGAGCGTTTACCCGGCATTCCTCGACGTCGTGCGCCGCCAGCTCAAAACGGAATACAAGGAAGAAGACCTGAATTCCGAAGGGCTCCGCATTTTCACGACCCTCGATCCGCGCGTCCAGAACGCGGCCGATGCGGCCTTCGCGCAAAATATCCAGACCCTGCGCAGCCGTTACGGCAAGCGCGTGGCGAACTTGCAGGGGGCGATGGTGGTGGCGAGCCCGGAGAACGGCGAGTTGTTGGCGGTGGTGGGCGGCTCCGGGAGTTTCACCGGTTTCAACCGTGCGCTGGATGCCTCCCGGCAGGTCGGCTCGCTGTTCAAGCCGGCGGTCTACCTGACGGCGCTGGAAACCGGGCAATACAATCTGTTATCCCCGCTGGACGACAGCGCGGTCAGCGTCGAAAGCCAGAGCGGCAAGGTCTGGTCGCCGGAAAATTACGACCACCAGGATCATGGCATCGTGCCCTTTTACGACGCCTTGGCGCATTCCTACAACCAGGCCACCATCCGGCTGGGCATGACCATCGGCGTCCCGGCCGTGATCAAGACGCTCAAGCAGCTCGGCGTCAAGGAAGAGTTGCCGAATTATCCGTCCTTGTTGCTCGGCACCGTGAACATGTCGCCGATGGAGGTGCTGGAGTTGTACCAGCCCTTCGCCGCCAACGGATTCCAGACATCGCCCCGCGCCATCAGCGAGGTGGTGAACGCCCAGGGCAAGCGCCTGACGCGCTATGGCCTGGAGGTCAAGCAGGTGTACGATCCTTCCGCTCTCTACCTTGTCAATTACGCCATGCAGCAGGTCATGCGCAGCGGTACGGCGGCGGCGGCTTACCAGAAGTTGCCCGGCAATCTGGTCATGGCGGGGAAGACCGGCACAACCAATGATCTGCGTGACGCATGGTTCGCCGGTTACACCGGGAATTATCTGGCGGTGGTCTGGGTCGGCAACGACGACAACTCCTCGACCGGCCTCTCCGGCGCCACCGGCGCCTTGCCGGTGTGGATCGACACGATCAGCCGCCTGCATCCCTTGCCCATGCAGCCGGTCCAGCCCGAAAACGTGCAGTGGGCCTGGGCAGACCGGACGACAGGCAATCTTTCCGCCGAGGGCTGTCCGGGCAATATTTATGTCCCTTTCCTGACCGCCTCGCTACCCAAAACGCGTACCGCCTGCGCCGAAGGCAAGGCGAGTGGGGGAGACCCCGTCAACGTGGTAAAGGGAACGGTTAACAAGATTCTGGATCTCTTCCGATGATCGTGATGCGACAAACCTTGCAGCGTCCGCTGGCCCTGACCGCCTTGGCGGTCATTCTGTCGGCTTGCCAGACGGCGCATCATGCCCCGGTCGCCAGGAAAGCGGCCATTGTCCCTGCCGCGCCGGCCATTATTCGTGAAGAGTCGCCGGCGCCGCCGACACCGTCCGCAGTTCCGGCGCCGGTTGAACCCGATACCCGTCCGATGAGCATCCGGTTGCCGCCGGCCGTCGTGGCTACGCCTCACATCCGTCTGGCCGACGGCCGGGATATTCCCGCCGTCCAGGGTTTGCTGGCTCGCGCGGCCGGATTTGAAGCGCGATCGGCCTGGGAGGACGCGGCGCAATTGCTCGAGCGGGCGCAACGGCTGGCGCCGCAATCCGCGACCGTGTATCAGCGTCTCGCGGGCGTCCGCTTGCACCAGAACCGCACGGCGGAGGCCGAGCAGTTGGCCCGCAAGGGGCTGGCTTTCGCCGTGGGCAATATGCAGCAGGCGGCGCTGTGGCGCTTGCTGGCCAGTGCGGCCGAGCGGCAGGGCAAGCTGGATGTCAGTCTGCAGGCGAAAGCGCGCGCCGAACAGTTGGAGGCGCAGGGCGACCGCAGTTGAGTCGCCCCACGCTTACATGGCGTGGTGATCGTGAGATATCGGAGGCGTGGTTGCTGGCGAGGGGGCGGGTTGACCGGCGGCGGGCGTATCCGGCGTGCGGTCCACGCCGTTCGTGACCGGTACCGGGGCCGCGTCGTGGTGATGATGGGCATGTCCGTCGTGCGACAGGGCCTGGACCAGTGTCCAGACGCCGAAGGCCATGACCAGCAGTCCGTTGGCCTTGCGCCATCCTTGTTCGTTCAGTTTCTGCTTCAGGGTCGCGGCGGCGGCCCCGGTCATGAGCATCATCGGCAGGGTGCCGATCCCGAAAGCCAGCATGGCCAGCGCGGACAGGCCGGGCGAGCCGCTGGTCATGGCCAGCGCCAGGGCGCTATACACCAGACCGCAGGGCAGGAAGCCCCACAACATGCCCGCCACCAAGGCGCGTGGCGCGGTCGTAACCGGCATGAAACGCTGACGCAGGGGCGCCATGCCCTGCCATAAACGGCCTCCCAAGGTTTCCAGCTTATCCAGACCCCGCCACCAGCCGCTCAGGTAAAGCCCGAACACCAGCATCATGCCGGAACCCAGTACGTACGGCCACACGGACCCTGCCAACGGCGCCAACAGGCCTTTGCCCAGCCAGCCGGTCAGGCAGCCGAGCAGGGTATATGAGCCGAGACGACCCAGATGATACAGGCACTGCAAGAAGAAACGGCGGGAGGGCTGATCCGTCCGTACCGCGAATCCGAGCGCACTGACGATGCCGCCGCACATCCCGAAACAATGGGGGGAACCGAAGAATCCGGCAGACAGGGCGGTCAGCAGGAACAGCGTGTCAGTCATCCTTTTCTTCCCGCGACTGGGCGTCCTTCACTTCGCGGCGTGAATCCCGGTCATCGAGGATGATCTGGTGCGCCGGGCCGACCAGATCGTCGAACTGGTTGCTGCGCACGGCCCAGAGCATGCCCCAGATGCCTGCCGCAAGCAGGACCAGACTCATCGGGATCAGCAAGTAGATAATGCCCATGATGACACCTCACGAGGTTTTCTGGAGCCGGAGCGCGTTCAGCACCACGAGCAAAGAGCTGGAGGACATCCCCACCGCGGCCATCCAGGGCGGGATCATCCCCAGCGCCGCCGGCGGCACAATGGCCAGATTGTAGCCGAAAGCCCAGTAAAGATTCTGCCGGATAATCTTTTGGCAGCGCCGCGCTGTCTTGCGCGCGGTGACCAAGGCGCTCAAACGGTCGCCAAGCAGGATCGCGTCAGCCGTGATACGCGCCAGATCGGCGCCGGAATTCATGGCAATGGAGACATGGGATTGACCCAGGACCGGAGCATCGTTCACCCCGTCACCGACCATGATGACCACGCCGCCCCGGCGCTGGATGCTTTCCACGCAGGCAGCCTTGGCCTCCGGGCTCGCACCGGCCATCACATGCGTGATGCCCAGTTCGGCGGCCAGTACGGACGGCGCCTCCGATGCGTCTCCGGACAAGAGCCACGGTTCCAGCCCTTCGTTTTTCAAGGCGCGGATCACGTCCGCTGATTCCGGACGTGTGCGATCCTGAAAATCGAAGCTGGCGAGACAATGCTGGTCGTCCGCCAGCCAGACGCGAATCTGGCCGGGCGGAGGAGTATCGGACGGCGCACCGGAAACAAAGCCGCCATGACCGATCCGGTAAAGACGGTCGCCAATTTTGCCGCCCAGGCCGCCGCCGGGCATGCTGATGCAGTTGGTAACAACAGGAAGGTCGGTCAGCCCCAAACGGAGGAAGGCCTTGGCCAGCGGGTGCTCGGAATGCTGTTCCAGCGCGGCGGCCAGCCGGGTGACCGCTTCACGGTCGGACTCAGGAGTCAGGACTGTGACCCGAACCAGCTCGGGTTGCCCCCCGGTCAGGGTGCCGGTCTTGTCGAACACCACATGGGTGGCCCGCGACAAGGTTTCCAGGACATGCCCGCGCGTGACGAGCAGTCCTGCCCGCGCGAGGGCATGCGTGGCCGTGGTCAAGGCAACGGGCGTGGCGAGGGACAGTGCGCAAGGGCAGGTCGCTACCAGGACGGCGAGCGTGGCCCAGAGCGCCTCTTCAGGACGGACCAGCGTCCAGGCCGCATACACCAGCACGGAGAGGCCCAGAATGGCCCCGACAAACCATTGCGACAGTTCGTCCGCGCGTTGCGCCAGCACGGGCTTCTCGGACAGCGCGCGGTTGATGAGCTGGTGCAGGGTCGCCAGGGTGCTGGTGCGCGCGGTCTGGGTCACCCGGATTTGCAGCGGACTGTCATGATTCTGGCTACCGCCGATTACCCGGTCGCCGGCAGACTTGCCGACCGGCAGCGGCTCGCCGGTGAGCAGTGCTTCGGATACGGCGCTATGTCCCTCAAGGACTTCGCCGTCACAGGGGATGGTTTCACCGGGTTTGACCAGGATGCGGTCATCCACGGCCACTGTGGTGACCGGGATGTCGAAAGGTTGTCCCGTCTCATCCAGCCGGTGCGCCAATTGCGGCAGCACGGGCGTGAGATCGGCGGCGGTTTCGCTGGCGCGCTGGCGCGCCCGCAATTCCAGATAACGTCCGGCCAGCAGGAAAAAGATGAACATGCTGACCGAGTCGAAATAGATGTCGCCCTGATGGCTGAAGGTGGCGTACACGCTGATGGCGAATGTCGCGATCAATGCCACGCTGACCGGCACATCCATGTTGAGCGCTTTCTGGCGCAAGGCGTTCCATGCGGAAATGTAGAACGGGAAGCCGGCGTAGAAAAAGACGGGCAGGGTGACGATCAGGCAGGTCCACCGGAAGAACTGGCGGTACTGTTCTTCATCCACCCCAAGATAGAGGCTGCCGGAATACATCATGACCTGCATCGAGCCCAGACCGGCGACGCCAAGTCGCATCAACAAGCGGCGACTGTCGCGGCGCAGGGACTCGGCGTGCGTATCATTGCGGTAAGGGCGTGCCTTGTATCCCAGCTTTTCCATGGCCAGCAATAGGCGGCTGAGGGGCAGCGCTTGGTCATCCCAGACCAGATGAAGTCGCCGCGTGCTCAGATTGACACTGGCTACACGCACGGCCGGCTCCTGGCGGAGTCGTTTCTCGATCAGCCAGGCGCAGGCGGCGCAGGACATCCCTTCCAGACTGAGTTCGGCGCAGGCAGCGTTCCCGTCGCGGTGCAGGAATTGCGCCTGGGTGTCCGGATGGTCGTAACCGGCGAGACTCTCCAGCGCCTCGGGCAATTCGGCGCGCGGACTGGATTCCGTGCGCTCATCGTAATAGTGGGCCAATCCGCTGGCGATAATCGCCTCGGCCACCGCCAGACAGCCCGCGCAGCAAAAAAAACGCTCCTGGCCCAGCACTTCGGCCCGGAGCGGTTTGCGGGGGAGCGGTTCGCCGCAGTGGTAGCAGGCGGAGGCGGTTTCGTTCAACGGCGTTCAGACCTGATCAGCTCCGGGGCGGCTCGGCGGAGAGCTCCAGTGCTTCCCGCGGAAAGATGTTCTCTGTCCTCAGTCGCCAGTTCTTGCACCCCAGCTCGACGTAGTATCGTCCAGCCAGCGCTTTGGGAAGCGTTCCGGTGTAACTGCCGTCAGCCTGACGGGCCAGCGACAGACTGACATCCTTGCCGCTGTCCGTGGGGTGGGAAAACGCCAGGGCCAGGCTGGCCGGTAGCGATTCCGTCGGAATGGCATATCGCGCGGCGACGTTGACCTTGACGGTCCGCTCCTTGAAGGACAGATCGGCCCGGATGCTGAGCGCGGTGGCGTAGTCGTCGCGCGCCAGCTCCTGATTGATGGACTTGCCGTCCGCATACCAGTCGTCACGCACCTCGCTGTCCTTGTTGTGAACCGCGATCCAGGCCAGTCCGAAGCTGACCACCAGCGTAATGACCGATATGCCGATAAACACCCATGGCCAGCCGTGCTTGTACCAGGGTTTGACAGGTTGCGCTTGCTGCGTCATCGGTTTCACCTTTAGCGGGGCGGGGCCAGGAAGCGGCTTTCAGTATGCGTGGTCACACTGGCGTCATCCAGCGCGCTAACCTTGAACTTGACCTTGTAATTGGTCTTGTCGAGTTCGTCTGGATTGGCTTCGACAGTGACTGGTACCGCCATGATCTCGCCACCCGCCACTTTCACATTCTCGACATCGTCCAGTTTGATGGCCTTGTTGTCCGCTTCGAGGCTGATGCGAAACTCGCGGGTCTGCTGCGATTTGTTAACGATCTTCAGCGTGTAAGCGTTTTCGATTTCGCCTTCTCCACCCTCGGAATACAGCTGTCCGCGGTCGCGGATCACGTCCACTAGCAACGGAACGCGGGTCGCCAAAGCGTAGAGGAAAATCACGATCATCAGGGTGGCGAAGGTGGCGTAACCGATCAGGCGCGGGCGCATCCAATGGTAACCGCTCTTGTGCTCAAGCATGTTTTCGGTCGTGTAACGAACGAGACCCCGGGCATATCCCATCTTGTCCATTACGCTGTCGCAGGCATCCACACAGGCGGCGCACTGGATGCATTCCATTTGCAGCCCGTCGCGAATGTCGATGCCGGTCGGACAGACCTGGACGCAGAGATCACAATCGATGCAGTCGCCCAAACCGTCGTTTTTGTGGTCGGCATCCTTCTTACGGGAACCGCGGGGGTCGCCGCGCTCTGCGTCATAGCTGATGATCAGGGTGTCGCGATCGAACATGACGCTCTGGAAGCGACCGTAGGGGCACATGTAAAAGCAGACCTGTTCGCGCAGCCAGCCGGCATTCATGTAGGTGAAAATGGTAAAGACGGCGATGAACACATAGCCCCATCCGCCCAAGTCGCCATGTACGAAGTCCGGCAATAGGGTGCGGATCGGGGTGAAGTAGCCGACAAAGGTGAAACCGGTCAGGAAAGCGACAGCCAGCCAGCCCGCATGTTTGGCCACCCGACGCCACACCTTGTTGACACTGACTTCCGCCTTGTCGAGCTTGATGCGGGCGTTGCGCTCACCCTCGGTAATCCGCTCGATGTACATGAAAATCTTGGTCCAGGTCGTTTGCGGACAGACATAGCCGCAAAAGACCCGACCCGCGAAGACGGTCACCACGAACAGGGTGAAGGCCGCGATGATGAGCATCCAGGAAAGGAAGAAGAAATCCTGCGGCAGGAAGGTCCAGCCGAAGATGTAGAACTGGCGATCCGGCAGATCGAAGAGCAGCGCTTGCCGGTGATCCCAATTCAGCCAAGGCAACAGGACAAACGCCGCCACCACCAGGCTCATGGTGGCGATGCGGATATTCTGGAAGAAACCGGCGATCTTTCGGGGGTGGATTTTCTTGCGCTTGGCGTACATGTCCGGCGCGTCCGGCTCGAACACCTGCACAGGACTGGGGGACTGGTCACGAGTAGGGATTTTCTGACTCATGGTTGCACCTTCGGGCAATGTGGAAATCTGTGCTTGCAGCGGATTATATCAGATTCATATACCCCGGGGGGTTTAAGTTGGGCTTATATGGGATTTCTTGGGGATTGATATGTAACAGGAAAGAGGCGGCAAAGAGGAGGGGAAGGGGCCGGTTCCGGCAGCAGGGCCGGAACCGGTTGTCACACTTACTTGTTCCCGTGGGACAGGGACCAGACGTATGCGGCAAGCAGATGGACCTTGTCCTTCCCAAGGCGTTCGCCCCAGGCCGGCATGGCGCCATTGCGACCGTTGGTGATGGTCTCGATCACGGTTTCCTTGCTGCCGCCGTACAACCAGATGGTGTCGGTCAGATTCGGAGCGCCCACGGCGGTATTGCCGCGACCTTCCGGACCATGACAGGCGGCGCACTGGACGAAGCGCGCCTGACCGGCGTCAGCCAGTTTCTGGTCGGCGTCGGACAGCTTGCGACCGGACAGGGTCAGGACGTAGTTGGCCACTTCCTGCACGCCCTGGGCGCCGAGTACGGAGCCCCATGCCGGCATCTTGGTGCCGCCTTCAACCGCCGGGCGACCATTGGTGATGGTCTCGATGAGCTGATCCGGCTCACCGCCATACAGCCAGTCGTCGTCGGTCAGGTTGGGGAAACCCTTGGCGCCGCGGGCGTTCGCGCCGTGGCAGACCGAACAGTTGTTGGCGAACAGGCGACCGGCAATCTTCATCGCGGCCGGATCCTGGGCCAGATCGGGGATCGGCTTGGCGGCGTAAGCGGCGAAGATCGGGCCATACTTGGCGTCGTACGCCTTCTGGGCTTCTTCCACCGCGCCATGGGAGGTCCAGTTCAGGAACCCCTTGTAGTTCCCCAGGGCGGGGTAGGCGGCCATGTAGAAAAAGGCGAACGCGATGGTCATCCAGAACATCAGGTACCACCAGCGCGGCATCGGGTTGTCGAATTCGCGGATACCGTCATATTCATGGCCCGTCGTCCCGTCAGGGGACTTCGGGATGTTGAGCTTGCGGGTCCAGATCAGCAGGAAGATGCTGAGGCCGACACAAGCCAGCGAGAGTACGATGATGTACAAACTCCAGAACGTGGTCATCATTCTGATTTATCTCCTGAATCGTGATGCTTGTTTTGGTAGACAGGGTCTGTGTCCAGAACCAGACGGCCGTCCTGCTCGAAACGCTTCTTGTTGGCGGGCGTGTAGGCCCACCAGCAGATGCCGACGAAGGCAGTGAAGGCGGAAAGGGTTCCGATCACACGCAGCAGGGTCATGCCGTCCATCACTATCACCGTTTGTCTTTCATGATTGTGCCGAGCTGTTGCAGGTAGGCAATCAGCGCCTCCATTTCGGTCTTCCCTTGTACGGCCGCCTTGGCGCCGTCAATGTCCGCCTGGGTGTAGGGGACGCCGAAATGATCACGGAACAGGGCCAGTTTCTTGCCGGTCAGCTCGCCGTCCAGCTTGTTCGTGGCCAGCCAGGGGAAACCGGGCATGTTCGATTCCGGAACCACGTCGCGCGGATTCATCAGGTGGACGCGGTGCCAGTCGTTGGAGTACTTGCCGCCGATGCGGGCCAGATCCGGGCCGGTACGCTTGGAGCCCCACAGGAAGGGATGCTCCCACACCGATTCGCCCGCGACGGAGTAGTGGCCGTAGCGTTCGGTTTCGGCGCGCAGCGGACGGACCATCTGGGTATGGCACACGTGGCAGCCTTCGCGGATGTAAATGTCCCGGCCTTCCATCTGCAGGGCGGTCAGGGGTTTCATGCCCTCGACCGGCTTGTTCAGGTCAGCCTGGAAGAAGAGGGGCACAATTTCCACCAGGGTGGCGAAGCTGATGGCGATGACGATACCGATCATCAGCAGGCCCACGTTCTTCTCGATTATCTCGTGACCGTGAGCATTTTCGTTGCTAGCCATTATCTAATCTCCTGCTCAGGCTTAAAGGGTGTCGGCGTCAGCGGCTTTCTTGCCGTTCACGGTCATGAGCACGTTGTAGAGCATCACGATCATGCCGGACAGGAAGAGGACGCCACCGATGAAGCGGCCGAACCAGTACGGGTAGCTGGCGGAGACGGCTTCCACGAAGCTGTAGGTCAGCGAGCCGTCTTCGTTAACCGCACGCCACATCAGGCCCTGGGTGATCCCGGAAACCCACATGGAAGCGATGTAGAACACGGTGCCGATCGTGGCCAGCCAGAAGTGGACGTTGATCAGGCCGATGCTGTACATGCGCTCGCGGTTGAACACGCGCGGGATCAGCACATACAGGGAACCGATGGATACCATGGCCACCCAGCCCAGCGCGCCGGAGTGCACGTGGCCGATGGTCCAGTCCGTATCATGGGACAGGGCGTTCACCGTCTTGATGGACATCATCGGGCCTTCGAAGGTCGACATGCCATAAAAGGACAGGGACAGGATCAGGAAGCGCAGGATCGGGTCGGTGCGCAGTTTGTCCCATGCGCCGGACAGGGTCATGATGCCGTTGATCATGCCGCCCCAGCTCGGAGCAAACAGCATCACGGAGAAGACCATGGCCAGGGACTGGGTCCAGTCCGGCAGGGCGGAGTAGTGCAGGTGGTGCCCGCCGGCCCACATGTACATGGAGATCAGCGCCCAGAAGTGCACCACGGACAGGCGGTAGGAGTACACCGGACGGCCTGCCTGGATCGGCACGAAGTAGTACATCATGCCCAGAAAGGCTGCGGTCAGGAAGAAACCCACGGCGTTGTGACCGTACCACCATTGGATCATCGCGTCCTGCACGCCGCCGAACAGGGAATAGGACTTCCACATCGTCAGCGGAATTTCCAGGTTGTTGAGGATGTGCAGCGCGGCAACCGTGATGATGTACGCGCCGAAGAACCAGTTCGCCACATAGATGTGGGAGGTCCGGCGGGTCGCGATCGTACCGAAGAACACGACCGCGTAAGCCACCCAGACAATGGTGATCAGGATGTCGATCGGCCATTCAAGCTCGGCGTACTCCTTGGTGCTGGTATAGCCCAGCGGCAGGGTGATCGCCGCGGCGAGGATCACCAGATTCCATCCCCAGAAGGTGAACTTGGCGAGGCCCGGCATGAACAGGGTGGTCTGGCAGGTACGCTGGACAACATAGTAGGTGGTCGTGAAGAGCGCGGATCCACCGAAGGCGAAGATCACTGCATTGGTATGCAGCGGTCGCAGGTGACTGAACGTCAGGTAGGGAATGTCAAAGTTCAGGGCAGGCCATACGAGTTCGGCGGCGATGTACACCCCGACCAGCATGCCGACAATGCCCCATATGACCGTCATGATGGCAAATTGTCGGACTACCCCCATCTCATACGCCACTGGCGCATTGTTTGTGTGGCTGTGACTCATGCATCGTGCTCCTAAAACCACATAAAAGTTAAGGGAATTGAAAAGAACTCAAGCCGCAAGACGCCAAGCGATCAAGTCAAGCTGCTGACTTTTTCCTTTTGACGAGCTTCCGACTGCGGGCGAAAAGCTTTTCCCACTGTTTCCACATTTTATTGGAAATTTTGTAAAACTGCATCTGTCTGGATAATTTTTGTGTGAATTCGTTGCCGAGTGCTTGAAAAGCGCGCATGGCATCTTTTTGGACGATCGTCCGGTTGCCAGCGGGCGACCAATAGGTTAGGTTACAGCGGTCCATGCCCAAACCATCTCAACACAGTAAGTAAAAGGAGCAGAACAATGACCGCTTTCCTGTCCGACGCCTGGTTCGACAAGGTTGCTGAACTCACCGCCGCCGCCGGCGACCTGAACCTGCCGCCCGTGCTGGCCGGCATCGTTCTGAACATCACCGTGACCGGCACCGAACAGGGCAATGTCGATCTGGCGATCAACGGCGGCAAGCTGGAAAAGGGCCACAACGCCGGCGCCACCACGACCCTGACCATGCCGGGCGACGTGATGCGCAAGGTTTTCCTGGAGTTCGACATGAACGCCGCGATGCAGGCCTTCATGAGCGGCCAGATCAAGGCCCAGGGCGACATGACCAAACTGATGGCCCTGCAAACCGCCCGTCCGAGCGCCGAGCAGAAGGCTCTGTTCGCGCAAGTGGTTGCGATCAGCTGATCCGTTTCGCGACAGTGCTGATCTCTGTAACGCCGGGCCATGCCCGGCGTTACTTTTTTGTGCGGTCCTTATACGGACAAGCCGACCCGGCTCGGGCAGAATACGCCTGTTCCCACGATGGAAGGAGGTCTTCATGAAACTGGTTTCGTTGACGCCGGTGGCCGTGATGCTGGCGGCGGTATCCACCGGTGCGGCAGCAGGACCCGTCGAGTCAGCTCCGGTCCCGCCGGTCGCCGCGCAGAATCCGGAAGGGGGGTGCGGCGATATGGGGCAAAAGCCCGCCGGTGAAAACCGGCAGGACGCCAAGGAGGGCGGTTGCGGCGGCAAGGGGCAGTCCGGAGCAAACACGGCGGCCTCCAAACCTGCCGGCGCCTCACGCGAGGCCGCCAAGGTCAAGGAAGGCGCTTGCGGCGGCGAGGGCATGTGCGGTGCCCGGCACAAGCACCAGGACAGCAGCAAGAAAAACGTCGGGTCGACCAAGAAGGCGAAATGAGCTGCGTGTCGACAGCGAAACTCTCCGGCGCAGGACTGGGTCTCCGGCGATCTTTCCTGGAATCGCTGCTGGCGTCATCGTCCGGGCTGCCGGATTTCGTTGAACTGGCGCCGGAAAACTGGATCGGTCTTGGCGGGCGCTATCCCGCCATGCTGCGCGCCGTCACTGAACGTTTTCCTCTCGTGTGTCACGGCCTGAGCCTGTCACTCGGCGGACCGGCCGATCTGGACAGGGATTTCCTCAGGGCGTTGGCGCGCTTCCTGGACGAACATCAGGCACTCCACTATTCCGAACACCTGAGCTACAGCGGCGATGACGGCCACCTCTACGATTTGCTGCCGATCCCGTTTACGAAGGCGGCGGTCGAGCATGTCGCGCAGCGCATCCGGATCGTCCAGGACATCCTGCGTCGCCCCCTGCTGATCGAGAATATTTCCTGCTACGCCGATCCGGGCGGGGAGATGAGCGAACTGGATTTCCTGCGGGAGGTATTGTCGCGCGCGGACTGCGGTTTGCTGCTTGATGTGAACAATGTCTTCGTCAACAGCGTCAACCAGGGCTACGATCCGGCGGCGTTTATCTCCGGGCTCCCGGCTGAACGGATCCGGTATTTGCATGTCGCGGGCCACGAACGGCACGGTGACGACCTGCTGGTCGACACGCACGGCGAACCGGTGTGTCCGGAAGTCTGGCGCTTGCTGGCCGACGTTTATCAGCGGTGGGGCGCGATGCCGACCCTGCTGGAGCGAGACTTCCACATGCCGCCGTTGCCTGTTCTGTTCGATGAACTGGCGCAGATTCGCCGGTTGCAATCCCGGGCGGGCAGCGCGGAGCAGCGACATGCATGAGTTCCAGCGACAGCAACGCGCGGTAACGGCCTGGCTCCGGCATCCCGCGGACGCCATGCTTCCCGTCGGTATGGATCCCTCCCGGCTACAGGTTTACCGGTCGCTTTTCTTCAATAACATGGCTGCATTTGTCGAGAGTGCCTTTCCCCGGATGCGGGCGCTGCTGCCCGAGGCATCTTGGGAGCGGCTATTGATGACTTTCTTTGCCGAGCACCGGTGTCGCAGTCCGTATTTCTACGGTATCCCCGGAGAGTTCCTCGCTTGGCTGCAGGGAGCACCCGAGACGTGGGAGGACATGCCGTGGCTACTGGAGCTGGCGCATTTCGAATGGGCCATGCTGGCGGCCGACATCGCTGACGAACCCATGCCGCCTGCGGAGCCCGGGGATATCATGGCGGGCGTGCCGGTACTCAATCCGCATGCCTGGCTGCTGGCCTATCGCTGGCCCGTGCAGTCCCTGGATAGCGGAGGGACTCCAGCGCGAGATACCTTCCTGCTGGTTTTCCGGTCTACCGAACATCGGGTATCGACATGGGAGCTGTCGCCGCGCAGCGCGGAAATTCTGGAGCGGCTACGCGACAATCCGACGGGGGTGACCGGGCGCATCCTTCTTGAGGCCTGTGACTTGAGTCCGACGGACTTCCGCACCGCCGAGGCTTTCCTGCAAGAGTTGTACGCGGCGGGCGTTCTGCTGGGCGTCCGGCCGGATTACGGTTAAGCGGGCGGTTAGCGCTTGTCGCGTGGTTTTTCCCGGCGGCCTTGCTTAGAATCACTCCTCCCGCTCGGTCATCAGGATCATGAACATGCAAAACCGGCTTATTCCGGCAGTCCTCGGGCTGCTGGCGCTCACGATCTCCATGACGGCGTCCGCCGAAGAAACCGCCCGGAATGCCGGTCATGATCCGGATCCGTGGCAGCACGTCAATCGCAAGATCTACGCCTTCAACAAGGCAGTGGACACCCACGCCTTCCGTCCGCTGGCCAAGGGCTACCGGACGGTCACGCCGCAAGTGATCGATGATGCGTTGACGCGTTTCTTCCAGAACCTGAAGGAGCCGCTGACCGTACTGAATGACGGCTTGCAAGGGAAGGGGCGGCAGGCGGCGGGTGACAGCGCGCGCTTTATCCTGAACACGGTGACCAGCCTCGGCTTTGCCGATCTGGCCGCCAAGGCCGGACTGGTGCGGCACGATGAAGATTTCGGGCAGACGCTGGGCAAATGGGGCGTGGGGTCCGGGCCGTATCTCGTCCTGCCGTTTATGGGGCCGACGGATCTGCGGGATGGTTCGATGCTTGCGCTGGACGGTACCGTCAATCCCCGGAATCTGGTGAGCGACACCTCGACGAATATCGGTCTATTCGTCCTGGAAAAAGTCGATTTCCGCGCGGATCTGATTCCGCTGGAGAAGGTCATCGAAGGGGACGAATACCTGCTGATGCGCGATATCTATCTGCAACGTCGCGATTTTCTGGTCAACGACGGCAAGGTACGCGATACCTTCCTGGATGATAGCGATCAGTAACGCCGGAGGACAGATCCTCGCGTATGAAAACGGCTTGCATGTTACTTACGCATTGTCTATTGTCCGTGGTCATATTGCGTAATCTCCCTCCGGACTAAGATGGCTCCTGCCCCAGAACAAGGCCGCATTCTCGTCATTGAACAGAGTGAACCCCTGCGCCAACGTCTGGTGAGCCAGTTGACCCTCAAGGGCCATATTGTGGATTCCTCCGCCTCGCTGGAAGACGGGATGCCGTCGCTGCGGGACGGCAAGCACGACATTCTCCTTTGCGATCTGGACCTGATTCTGGGCAGCCAGTCCGGCCTCCTGGCCTCGATGCGGGACGAGTTGCCGGAAACCCCGCTGATCACCCTGTCGTCACGTCAGGACATGGAGCTGGCTGTCGCGGCCATGAAGGAAGGGGCGGTGGATCACCTCTTTGTTGATCCCCTCATTCCCGCCGTACTCGATCACAGCATCCTGCGCGCCATGGAACGCGGCCATTTGCTGCGGCAAAACCGCCAGTACCGGCAACAGCTGGAAGAGGCCAATGCCGAACTGGAGCGCAGTCTCGAACTGCTGCAGGAGGACCAGGAGGCCGGTCGCCGCGTGCAGTTCCGGCTGCTGCCGCAGAGCCCGTTCGAAGTGCGCGATTGCGTGGTCACCCACCGGATTTTCCCTTCGTTGTATCTCTCCGGCGATTTCGTCGACTATTTCAAGATCGGCGAAAACAAGCTCGGGTTTTACCTGGCCGACGTATCCGGCCACGGCGCGGCCAGCGCCTTCGTCACGGTTTTCCTGAAAGCTGTCACCAACCGTCTCCAGCGTCATTACGAGAAGAAGACGCAGGTGAATTTCGTGTCGCCGGCGCGGGTGCTGGCGGATATCAACAGCGAATTGATCACGATGCGCATGGGCAAGCATCTGGCGATGTTCTGCGGCGTGGTCGATATGGAAAACAACCGGCTGACCTACAGCGTCGCCGCGCATTATCCGCCGCCGCTGCTGCGCAACGCCGAAGGCGTGATTCCGCTGGCCGGGAAAGGATTGCCGCTGGGCCTCTTCAAGGAGGTCAATCATGACGAACATGTAGTATCATTGTCTCCTGAGTTCACCCTGATCGCCGCATCCGACGGGGTCCTCGAGGTGCTCCCCAAGGGAGCGGCCAGCGAGAAAGAGAAGCAACTACAAGAGATAGCCATGCAGGTAACCCATGTGGATGACCTGGTCTCCTTGCTCAAGCTGAGCAAGGACGCCGCCTTGCCGGACGATGTCGCGTTGCTGGTGATCAGGCGAGCCCGGTAAACATGTCATCCGGTCATATTCTGTATGCCATCCACAATGGCACTTATGTCCTGCGCTTTACCGGTGAAATTCGCGCGCCGATGTGCGCGACCCTCGACAATTTCCTGGAAAGGATGTTCATCGATGGCGGCATCAACGCCATCCTGATAGACCTGACCCGCACGGACTACATCGACAGCACGGCCCTCGGCCTGATCGCCAAGACGGCGGTTTTCCTGCAACTCCACAACGGCCGCAAGCCGATCATCGTTTCCACCAATCCCGACATTACCCGCGTACTGGAAAGCATGGGCTTTGATCAGGTGTTCCTGATCCTGGATTGCTGCTGCGACGAGGATGTGCTCAGCGAGCTACCCGAGGTCGAACCCTCCGAAC
>JAYRMT010000044.1:0-16650 GCA_041912575.1 Fluviicoccus sp.
AGCAAATCCACCGTGCAGGCCACAAAGGCGCGCTCGCCGGAACCGCGCATGGGTTCAATCATGTCCGAGCCGTTATTGTTACCGCCCATGCACTTGAAGGCGTAATGCTCCTTCGGCGTCCGACCCTTCTCCTTGCACCATTTGGCGTACAGGTTGTTCATGTGCTGCGCCACGCGGTCAGCATGAATTTCCCGGTTGCAGAAAATGATGATCTTCTGCTCCGGCCCGCCATTCTGGCAGAGTTGCTGAAAGAGATCGGCGCACATTGCCGGCGTGCGCAGCTCGATGAACAGTTCATCGTCAAAATCCTTGCCGGTGTACTGTTCCTTGGTCAGATCGTCTTCGGTCAGCGGCTTGCCGGTGCGGATATCCTTCACCCCCGCCTTGAGGATTTCCTCCTTGGTGAACACGCGGTTATCAATGCTCGCCTTGCGCTTGACGATTTCGCACGCCGCCAGATAGCCGTCTTCCTGAGCCTGAATCAAGGTGTATTCGTACACCGGATCGCCAAAGTACTTGCGGTTGTTGGCGGTGATTTCCTGATCTTCCGCCGTGGCGTTTTTCGATTCCTGCAACTGGCGCGGCGTGGCGGTCAGGCCGATGTGGATGGCGTTGGGGTTGCGCTTCAGCACCTCGGACCATTTGCCCCAAGCCGAGCGGTGACATTCGTCGATGATGATGACGCTGAAGGCGTCTTCCTGATAATGCTCGGTCAGGAAGCTGGCAAAGCCCTGCTCGTCATCCAGCCCCAGGGTCTGGTAAGTGGCGATATGCACCCGCGCGTTGCGGGCGGCGTTCTCGCCCTTTTCCGTGCGCACGATGCGGGCGTTGTCACCAAAGGCGGCTTTCAGCTTGGCGTAAGCCTGTTCCCGCAGTTCGTCGCGGTCGCACAGGAACAGGGCGGGCTTGGGCAATTGCCCGGCCTTGTTCAAACGCCACAACAGGTTGGTGGCGATGATGGTTTTTCCCGCGCCGGTGGCGAGGGTCAGCAGCACCCGGGGTACTTCACCGTGCTGACGGCAGCGGACGATTTTCTCGAAAGCCGCGCGGATGGCGGCGTCCTGATAGTAACGGCCCTGCGACCAGGCGGGGCTGTCGGCCTGAAACAGGATGGCGGCTTCGGGTTGCAACAGATCAATATCGACAGCCTGGGCATAGCGCGCGGTCAGCTCGGCATGCGTCGGAAATTCCTGGAACGGGAACGGACCGCTCTGCACGCTGCGGGTGAAGTCGAATTCACCGTAGAGATGGCCATTGGTGGCGTAGACATATTTGACATCAAAGCGCTGGCAGTCGGCATAGCCCTTGGCCTGCTGCATGCCTTTCAACGGGTCTTCGGCCTCCTTTTTGGCCTCCAGCACCGCCACCGGCAAGGCTTTGGGCATGTCACCGGCGCGGACGCACAGCAAATAATCGGTGCGGCCGGAACCCTTGCGGCGGCGTCCCTTAGGGCCGGTCGGCTCCACCGGCGCGGGGGTTTCCAGCTTCAGCCACTGGTGGTCGTTGTAGCCTTTGTCGCGCAGCACGGGGTCAATCAGATAAAAGCGGGTTTCCTGTTCGTTATAGGCCACAAAATCCCCTCCCTGACGTTTTGCCTGCGATTATGCCTCGAAAGGGCTGAATATGGTTTCAGCAAAGCAGTCTATCAGTTGTCCGCCGGGGGAGGCATGTGTCTGGCGCGCTTTGGCCGCCAACAGGAAACGGGATCACACGAGAGTCGTTGATTGGAGCACCTGAATGATCGGCGCATCATTCCCATGACTCACCACCTTGGACAGGTCCGCCAGCGGCGCCAGCAGCACCGCCTGACTCTCCCACCCCATATCCGCCGGATTCCCGTCCAGCCGCTCCCCCAGGTAATACCGCGTATAGGTCGACGACCGCGCCACATCCAGCAAAAACCCGGTCAGGCGCACCCGCAGCCCGCACTCCTCAAACACCTCCACCAGCGCCGCCGCCTTCGCCGAGCGGCCATCCAGCCTGCCCTTGGGAAACGTCGCCTCATACCCGCCAAACGCGTTGCTGGGCGCCACCACCCACACCCGGCCGTCCGGCTCGCGTACCACCACGCCCGCCGATTTCTTCAAACCGCCGGGAGCCACGAATTCCGGCTCCGCCAAAGGCATTGTTGCGGCCAAGGCCTCCCATTCCGCCGTGGACACCGGAGCCTGCCAGGATCGGACCGGAATCCCGTTGACCGAATCCGGCATCGCCCCGTCCGGGATCACGCAGGCCACCGACAGCGGGTCCTGCCACGCCGCCAGATCACTGGGGGTGGACGGTTTGTGCAACTTCACCGGCTGCCCCTGATTGTTTTTCCGTGGATGGTACATGGCGTTAATCCTTTTGAAGCCCATACAGCACATGCCAGACATCGTGATACAGATGCGCACGCGCCGCGCCCTGCACCTTCGCCACCTGACTCTTGAAGTTCGGATAATCCAGCGTTTCTATCATGTTCGCCATCGCCGTCGCCACCTCCTGGCGCGGAGCCACGGCCCGGAAGCGGTAGTCGTTGTGACGGCTTTCCTGAATGTCGCCCAGATGGGGAAGATGGTTGTCCCGCAAGGCCTCCAGATCAGCGCGAACACGGGCGCGGATGGTCAGGGTATTCGCTTCCCGGTCGGAAGGCTTTTGGACAATGCTGAAAAAACCGATGGGGGTAATGAGCCACATGATGGGGATTCCTGCGTCAGCCAAGGATGACCCAGACTAGCAGCCCGCCCGGCATGATCGAATAGTAAGCAGGATTAAAGGCGACACAGACTGTCGCCTTGTTTAAGCATCATTATCAGGGCGGAAAATCACCCCCTCCCCAAAAACCCCTCATACGCCTTCGCCATCTCCCCCGTCCGCTCAATGGGCCGGCGAAAACGGGGTCACGGCGAAAACGGGGTCAGACACGCTTTCCAACCCCACCTCCAATCATCCCCCCTACGCCAACGCCCTCCTCACCCGCTTGTACTGCAAAATATTCCGCCCCAGCGAATACGCATACTCCGCACTGGGAATGAAACGGACCTGCAAGGAACCCAGCGACTGAACGCCCCGCAGCGTCTTCGTCGTCACCAACGGCATATCCATCCCCGGATGCTTCTCGACAAAATAACGCAGGCTCTCCAGCTTGCGATGATCGCCAAACGGCAGATCAGACCATTTCACCTCCACACACCAGGCGGGCGACTGATCCTGCGCATTCAGCGACACGATATCCACCTCACCCGACTTCCAGCGCGCATAAGACAAATTGGCAATGTAGTCGCTGTGCAGCCACTGGCTGTAGATCGCGGTTTCCGTCAGGTGCCCCATGGCCTCGGAATCCGTATCGATGTAACCGAACAAGGCGGCCCGCATCGACGGATTGGTCAGATAGACCTTGAAGGACGTCGCCCGCTGAAAACTGCGCGCGGTGTCATCCACACGGCTGACCCGTCGAATCAGGAACGCCGCTTCCAGATACTCCAGATAGCGCTTCAAGGTGTTCTTCGCTACACCGGAACTCTTGGACAACGCCTCCAGCGTGATCTCGTTACCCGTGTTATAGGCCAGCGTCATGAACAGCCGGTTGAGCTCCTGGATATCGCTGATGCCATAAAGACTGGGCAAGTCCCGCAACAGCACCTTGTCGATGATGTCGCTCTTGATGAACCGGGAACTGTCCGCCTGCACGGTCCGGGAGAAGACGGCTTCGGGATAGCCGCCGTAATTGAGGTAATTAACGAATTCCTGATTCAGCTGCTCCACCTTGTTGGACTGATACAGCGCCTGTGGCTGTTCCGGAATATCGATCAACTCGCCTTCACGACCGATAAAACGGAGGTATTCGGCAAAGGTCAGCGGCGGCAGCAGGAAGTCGGTAAACCGCCCGGCGCCGGACTCCTGGCTTTTCAGGCGCAGGGCGGCCGCGGCAGAGCCCGTCGCCACAAACTTGTGCCGGGGAAAGTCATCCACCAGCGACTTGAGGTGCACCTCCCAGTTCCTCAGGTACTGGATCTCATCAAAGAAGACAAACAGCCCGTCCTCGTCCGCGTGGGCGAACTGTTCCTTGAACAGGCCCAGCAACTGCGTCAGTGACAGACCGGTGTAAATCGGCGTTTCCAGCGAGAGGTACAGAATCCGGCGGTGATCGACCTTGCCGCCTTCCAGCAGGCGGTCTATGGCATGGTGCACCATGACGGTTTTCCCGACACGGCGGGGACCCATCAGGATCACAGCGCGATTGATGCTCTGATCGCTGACCAGCGAAAAAAACGGCTCAAAATAATCCCGCCGGGGCATTTGCGCATGGCGGCTGCCGATGCCCCCCTCTTCCTTCCACCAGGGGTTATCAAAATAAAGCCGGTTTTTGACTTCTTTTTCAGAGACTTGCCGCATGACGCCAAACCAAGATCAGTTGATTGATCTTAATTTACATTTTTCGACAGCCAAGATCAATGCACTGACTCTGCCCCAAAAAACGCTCCTCGCGCTGAGTGTCCGGAAACTCGGGGCCCTCTCTGGACGGACCCCGATTTGTCAAAAAACAGTCAACACAGGGGCAGACACCATATCCTATAAGCAGGCGTTTCCCCCCACTGGAAACCCCCACCTCCCCTCATCCACAATAACCCACCCCTCCCCGCCGCCCCCGGACGCCGCCGCATGACCGACACCCCCACCGGCACCTACGAAATGCTCTGGGACTGCCCCGCCTGCCAGACCACCGGCCTGCTCGGACTCACCCACCGCTACTGCCCCCACTGCGGCGCCGCCCAGGACCCGACCAAACGCTACTTCCCCGCCGACGACCAAAAGGTCGCCGTCGAAAACCACCGCTACGTCGGCGCCGACCGGCTCTGCCCCGCCTGCGGCAGTCCCGGTTCGGCAATCGCGCAATACTGCGGCGGCTGCGGCAGCCCCATGGCGGACGGCAAGACCGTCACCACCCGACCCGACGAAGCCGAAGGCCCCGACGGACAGTTCCGCCCCGTCAACCCCGCCCCGCCCCCGGCCAAGCGGGGCATCCCGGGATGGACCTGGAAACTGGGCGGCGTACTGGTGCTGATCCTGCTGGCGTCCGTCGCCTGGTTCTGGAAGCGCGAAGCCGTGGTAACGGTGGCGTCGCACAGCTGGGAACGCCGCATCGACATCGAAGTCTTCCGGCAGGTCAGCGAAACGGCCTGGTGCGACGAAAAGCCCGCCGACGCCTACCACGTGCACAGCTACCGCGCCCAGCGCTCCACCCGGGAGATCCCCGACGGGCAGACCTGCCACACCGTCCGTCATGACAACGGCGACGGCAGCTTCAGCGAAAGCGAATCCTGCCAGACCCGCTACCGCTCGGAACCCGTCTACAGCGACCGCTGCGATTACACCGTGGACCGCTGGCGGGTGGATCGCGCCGTATCGGCGTCCGGGCTCGGCATCCAGCCCGACCCCGTCTGGCCGGCGGTGACCTTGCGACAGCCCGGGATGTGCCTGGGCTGCGACCGCGAAGGAGCGCATCATGAGCACTACATCGTGGAACTGGCGCGGACGGACGGCGGCAAGCCCTGGCATTGCGACCTGCCGCAGGCGCAATGGACCGCCATGGCGGACGCCTCGCGCTGGCAGGTGCAAGTGCGGACACTGCTGGACATGGCGGTCTGCCGCACCCTGAAACCGGCGTTCTGAGCGGGCGGCCGGACGGTCAGCCTTTCTTCAGGAACGCCTCGTAGGCTTGGGCGGTTTCCTCGGTGCGTTCAATGGGCGGCGCATGGCCCACGCCCTTGAACACCACCACCTCCGCCTGCGGCAGGTGCTGCTTGAACACGCCGACGCTCGACACATCCAGCACCTTGTCCTTGTCACCCCACACCACCAGCACCGGCACATGGATCTTGGGCAGCGCCTCTTCCGCCTTCAGCGAATTCGCCGGGTCGAGCTCGCGGTAGATCTTCTCGCCGATCTGCTGCCGCGCAATCGCCTCGCGAGTCAGCGTCCCGATCACCGGCCCGGGAATCCAGGGCGGATCGGCCATGGTGAAGGCCAGCATGGCCCGGTAATCCTCGGCGTTGCGCACGATCAGCGGATTCTTGCCCTGCTGGTTCTGACGCCACAACTCGCTGGGCGTCGGCGAAATCACCCCGGCGGAACTCACCAGCGCCAGCGTCTTCACCCGCTCCGGCGCCATCACCGCCACATGAAAGGCAATCGCCCCTCCCATGGAATGGCCCATCAGGTTCACCGGCTGCTCCAGCTTCATCGCCGCCATGATCGCCATCACCCGCTTCGCCTGCTCCGGCACCGTGTACGACCGGTCCGGCAGGATGGTGCTTTCACCGTGCGCAGGCAGGTCGATGGCGATGACGTGATAGCGCGAGGTCAATTCGCGCGCCAGCCGCACCCAGATGTCCTTGTTGGACTGGAAACCGTGGATCAGGAACACCGTGTCACCTTGCCCGCCTTCCAGATAGGCGATGTTGAAGCCGTCCACGCTCAGCTGTTTGTGCTCCAGGTGGGCGCGGGCGCGTTCGCTGCCGATCGCCCAGGCGCTGAACTTGTCTTCCAGGTCAGGGGTGCAGCCGGTCAGCGCCAGGCTCAGGGCCAGGCCGGCGGCGAGGATCATCTTGCGCATGTCGGTTTCCGTGGGAGGGGAAGGATGGGGGCAGCTTAGCGGATTGGGGGCGGGGTTATTGCGGAATGGCGACAGGGTGGGAGCAGGCTTGAAACGCGCGACGGATCGCAATACCATTCGCGGTAATGGCAGCGCGGTTTAAACATTTCGCCTGGAACGGTTGCGACAAATCCTGCCATACATCGTAAGCGTACTTCCAAGTACGTCAACGCCAGGCACCGCACCCTCAAAGCCTCATCGTCCGATGGGGCTTTTTGTTTCAAGGACGAACATGCGCAGACTGATCTATCTCGACGAGAGTGGCGACCTCGGCTGGAAATTCGACCATCCTTACCAACATGGCGGCTCCAGCCGCAAACTGACCATCTCGGCCGTCTCCTGCCCGGAGGCCAAGGTCAACCACCTGCGCCGCATCGTCCGGGGACTGTACAAGAAACGGAAGCGACCGATCCGGCATGAGTTGAAATCCGTGAATCTCGGCGCTGGCGATCGCACGCATTTCATCCGGGAACTGGAACGCCTCCGCCGCGACCATGCCGACATCCGGTTTTTCTCCATCACCACGGACAAGCAGCGGGTGCAGGAAACGCTGCGCGCGGACGCCAACAAACTCTATAACTTCATGGTGCGACATTTGCTGCTGGATGAACTGTGCGCCAACCGCTTTGTCGACCTGATCCCGGACGCCCGCTCGGAAAAAGTGAATACCGGGTGGAATCTGGGGCACTATCTGGCCCAGATGATTTATGAGCGCCGGGTCAGCACGGCGGTGATCAACGAGTCCTGCCATGTCACGCCCATGGAAAGCCATCACCATCTGGAATTGCAGTTCGTGGACTATTACACGGCGCTGGTTTGGGCCAAGTACGAATATGCCCAGCCCCACTTTGACGACTTTCTCGGGGGGCCGCAGGTTCAGGACATGCGCTTGTTCTTTCCGTGAAGGCGTTGCGCTCACCCGCCCTCCACTAATCCTGCCTGACAGACACAACCATCTTCAAAGCACCCGCGCCCGTTCATAGGCCAGTAACACCCCGTTCACCCACAACAGCGGCACCGTCTTGGCCAGACACCCGAGCGGATCCAGCCATAACGACGGCAGGATGACCGTAGCAACCCCCAGATACAGGGCCATCACCCCCGTCTGGACCTGCAAGACCCTGACAGGCTTCCACCTGAGCAGCATCAGCAGTCCCAGTACGCCGTCCAGCAGCGCGCCGCCGTACACCAGCCACGGCTGCCACGACGGGCTGATCCCCGCTTTCGCCAGCAAGGCCAGCCCGCTGTCCACCGCCCATACGCCCGAGCACAGCGCGGTCCACAGCCACAGGGCTGCCAGCGTCAGCCACAGGGGCAGGTACAGTCCGTCAAACCCTGCCTTGAACGCGGCTGCCGCCGACACGGAATGATTTCGCCAGCAGGCCTCCAGCGAAGGCAGACCGACCGCCACACCGGAAGCCTCGGGAATGCGCGCTTTCTGCAACAGCGCCAGCGTGTCCGGATTCAACGCACCGAGTTTCAGGCGATGGCTGATGACCGCGCCCAGCCGCATCAACAGCATGGGCACCGGCAGGAAACGGGCCTCCCCCAATCCGAGACGAAGCCGCATCGAGGCCAGCAGCTCTCGCACGGTATAGACCCGATCCCCCGCCACCTGATGGACGCCCGGCCGCCCCGGCCAGTCCGCCACCAGACGACACGCCGCTTCCGCGAGCGCATCCACATGCACCGGGCGCATCCGCTGCAGGCCGTCACCTGTCAGCGGCGTCACCGGCAAGGCGGCCAGCTGTTCAAACAGCGCCGTGCTGTCCCCGCCCTCGCCGATCACCACGGAAGGATACAGGACCTGTCCGTCCGGCAAGCGCTGCCTGACAAAGTCATCCGCCACCCGCTTCGACGCCAGGAACCGGACGGTCTCCCCGGGGTCTTCCGCCCCCAGCGCGGAGATCTGGATCACCCGCACACCCCGTTGTCGACAGGCTTCGAACAGGGCAACCGGGGTACGACTCTGGACTGCATCAAACGTCGAAGACCCGGACTCCCGGATGATGCCCACTGCGTTGATGACCAGATCCATCCCCTCGATCCGGGGCAGCCAGTCCTCCGGACGATGATCGAGGGTAAAGTCGCAGGCCATCCAGCGCCACTCCGGTTGCAGGCTTCGTCCTTTCTCGGGACGGCGCACCGCGCCGGTCACCTGATGGCCTTCCCGGGCCAGTCGCCGCCCCAGGTTTCCGCCAATGAATCCGGTCGCGCCGGTAATCAGGATATTCATCGCGCACCTCATGCCTGTCATTCAAAGAAACGGTTTGAAAACCATCATCACGAAAAGGCCGATCATCGCGACACCGGCCGGATAGCCCATGCGCTCCCACACCCGGACCCGGCAACGGAATTCCTCCGGCAAGTCCGCGCCCGGCGGCAAATCCGCCAGCAGGTTGCGCAGGCGGATCTGGATCGCCACCACCGGCAACCACAGGCAACCGACAAAGACGAACAGGGAAAGGACCATGCCGAACCAGGCGGACGCCAGGGGAATGCCCAGCGCATGCATCAGGCCGAGGCCGGTCAGGAATTGGACGATCACAGCCGGGGTCGTGAAGACGAAATCCGCGATCACCACCGTGCGGGAGGTCACCCGCAGGGCTTCGACATTGCCCGCCCGTACGGCCATGACCATGAAGAAAAAGGTGCCCAGACCCGTGCCGAACAGCAGGGTGGCGCTGAGGATATGAATCAGTTTGAGGATGGAATAATCCGGCCAGGCAACCATGACAGCTCTCCGATGAAGGTTGCCTTCAGGCTACGTTCAGGGGATGCGTCCGGCTTCCGGAGTTATCGGAAATGTTTGCGGATTTATAAATCCGGATGCGGAATCAAGGGGTTGGAGATGATGAACCCTGCTTGCGGTATTGCCCGGGGGCCATCCCTTCCAGTTCCCGGAAGGCGGCGTAGAAGGCGGACAGCGAGGTGAAGCCCACCGACAGACCGATATCCAGCGCCGAGCGTTGCGGCTCGGCCAGCAACAACATTTTGGCCTCGGCGACCCGGTAACCCTTCACCAGCCGGGCGTAATTCATGCCCAACCTGGTGTTCACCAGCTCCGACAGCTGGTGCGGCGTCACCCCCGTCCGCTCGGCCAGCACCGGCAGGCTCAGGTCGAAACGGCGATAGACATGGTCTTCTTCCATCTGGCGGCGCAGGGCGGCCGTTGCCTCTTCCACATCCACCCCGGCGAGCTGACTGCGCCGAACGGCCGGTCCGGCTTCCGCCAGCGCGTCCTGCAATTCATCCGCCAGCACTTCCGGTATCTGCGGAAAGCGCAGGATCAGGCCATGACCCAGCACCATCAGCACGGTGATCAGGCTGCCGTACAGCTTGAAGAAGCCCGGGGCCTCCAGCAGTCCGCCCAGCACCACCAGCACCGCAATCCCCAGCCCGGCGAGCGCGACCAAGGACAGCATCAGCGCCTCCGCCCGCATGAGTCCTGCCGGCAGGGACAGACGATGCAGCCGTCTCAGGATCAACACCGCATAGACGGTGCCGCCCAGAAAGGAAAGTCCGTAGACGGCTTGCAGTACCGGCACGGACCACGCGGGCCGGATAGCGCCGGCGGTTACCGACAGCGCCGCCAGACCCGTCGGCCAGAGATGCCGCAATACTCGTTCCCGGCTCACGGACTCGCCCTGCAGATCCAGGAAATACAGGTAGAGCAGCGGCGCAACCGGGTACAAGGCAACCTGGTGCAACCAGCCGGTCCATTCACTTCCTGTCAGGCTATGCAGCTGGATCATGCCCAGACAGGCCACAAACAGGGCCATCAACCGATCACGTCCGCCCCGCCAGAGGAAATAGGGCAGGTACAGCAGGCACAACCCCAGTCCGAGAAAAATCCAGTGGTCAATCAAGGTGGACATGCGGGAGGATTCCATCTCGGGTTGTCAGTGTCGGGAAAGGATAGCAAGCGGTCCGGGAACCGCCTATGGCTGTCCCCGCGATCACGCCTTGAATCCGCCCCCCGCACTCTCCAGCACCGCCCGCCGCAACCACACATGCCCCGGATCGCGATCCAGCCGTCGCGGCCAGATCATCGACACCACCGACCCGCACAGGTCCAGCGGCGCCGGGCCCAGGGCCAAAGGCAACTGCCGCGCGGCGGCGCGCGCCACCGGGCTGGGCAAGGTGGCCAGCAACGGACTGTTGGCGGTGATGAACACGGCGGCGGCAAAATCCGGCACCGTCACCTGCACCCGCCGCATCACTCCGCCCTGCTTGCGCAAGGCCGTGTCGATCTGGTTGCCGAAGGCGCGTTCCAGATGCACGGCCACATGCGCCATCTGCAGGTATTCTTCCACCGACTCCGGCAAGGCCTCCCCCTGCCGCCGCACACACAGCCAGGCATCCTCAATGAACGGGGCGCTGGCGCACCAGGGCGGGCACAAGGCCTGCGGACCGAACATCAGGTCGGCCTCACCGCCGGCCAGCAGGTGCTCGGGGTTCACCGTCACCGGCAGCAGCGACAGCGACACCCCCGGCGCGTGGTCGTGCAGCCAGCTGACAATAGTGCCCATCAGCGCCACGGCGGCGTAGTCGGAACTGACAATGCGGAAATGGGCCTGATCCCGGGCCGGGTCGAAGGCGCGCGGCGGCGTCAGCAGCAGCTGCACTTCGCTCAGGCTCAGCTTTAGCGGCCCGCGCAGGGCCAGCGCGCGCGGTGTCGGTGCCAACCCGCGCCCGTGCGGCACAAACAGCGGGTCGTCGAAACAGTCGCGCAGGCGGCCCAGCATGCGGCTGACCGCCGGTTGCGAACGGTGCAGCCGCTCGGCGGCGGCGCTGACGGACCCGGTGTCGAGCAGCGCGTCGAGCGCCACCAGCAGATCCAGGTCCAGCCCGGACAGTTTCATTTCTTGCATGGCTTCATGTGAATTATGCATTGGACGCATCAATTCTAGGCGGCGATCATGCCCTCATCAAGCACCTGTCTGATGAGGCTCCCCACCATGAAAACCTTCACCCTCGATCGCGGCATTCCCACAGCCGACCACAACCCGGTTTCCGCGCAGGACGCTGACATCGTCACGCTGACGGCCGCCGAACTGGCGCGCCGCATCCGGGCACGGGAGCTGACCTCGGTGCAGGTGGTGCAGGCCTTTATCCGCCAGATCGCCCAGCGCAATGGGGAACTCAATGCCATCGTGCTGCTGGACCAGGACGCCGCCCTGGCGCGTGCCCGTGAAGCCGACGAGGCGCTGGCGCGCGGCGAGCTCTGGGGCCCCTTGCACGGCGTGCCGGTCACGGTGAAGGACACCTACGCCACGCGCGGGCTGCGCACCACGGCGGGCGCGGCCGAACTGGCGGACTATATTCCCGAAAAGGATGCCGTGGCCGTCAGCCTGCTGCGCCGGGCCGGAGCCATCCTGCTGGCCAAGACCAACGCCGCCACACTGGCCATGGACATGCAGACCACCAACGTCCTGTTCGGCACCACCCGCAATCCCCATGACCTGACCCGCACCACCGGCGGCAGCAGCGGCGGTTGCGCGGCGGCGGTGGCGGCGAACCTGTCGCCGTTGTCCTTCGGTTCCGACCTGGCGGGCTCCATCCGCCTGCCCGCCGCCTACACCGGTGTCTGGGGCCTGCGGCCCACGCATGGCGTGGTGTCGATGCAGGGGCATATTCCGCCCAAGCCCGACGAGACGGACGGCATCAAGTCCATGGCGGTGCTGGGGCCGCTGGCCAACAGCGTCGGCGATCTGGAACTGGCCCTGTCGGTGCTGGCGCAACGGTCGCCGGAGGATGCGACCGTCGCGCCGCTGCGTCCCCGGTCGGCCGAAGCGGTGGCGGTGGCCGGGTTGAAGATTGCCTATGCGGACGAGCTGGGCGGCATGCCGGTCAGCGTGGAGATCAAGCAGGGGATGGCGAAAGTGGTGGAGGCGCTGCGGGCGGCCGGGGCGACGGTGGAACGGGCGGAACCGAAGGACTTTTCGACCCAGCGCACCTGGGAAACCTGGGGCGCGCTGGTGGGGATGCAGGGCGGCTACGAGCGCTCCAACCTGATGCGGCGCATCGGGCGTTTCTTTGCCGGGAAATCCGTGCGCGACATTCCGCACCAGCGCCGCATCCTCGACCCGATCACGGTGGAAGGCTACATGCAGGCGCTGACGGAAAAGGCGCGGCAAACCAACGCGCTGGAACGTTTCCTGGACGGCTATGACGCGTGGATCGTGCCGGTGTCGTCGGTGACGGCCTTCCCACATCATAAACACAGCCGGACGTTCGGGATTTTCAATGTCTACGACAATCCGTTGTCGGTGGATGGCAAGCCCGTGCCCTATTACAACGCCACCCAGTCGTATACCAGCCTGTTCAGCGTGACCGAGGGGCCGGTGGTGGCGATGCCGGTGTCGAAGAATGCACAAGGGCTGCCGATCGGGCTGCAACTGGTGGGCCGCCGTTTTGAGGACTGGCGGTTGCTGGCGGTGGCGAAGGCGATGGAACCGCTGCTGGCGGGATTGCAGGACTAACAACCCCGTAGGGGCGCACTGCGTGCGCCCTTCTTCCCTGGACACGATGTACGTTCAATAAAATCCCGGGGTGTCTGTCGACGAGGGCGCACGCAGTGCGCCCCTACGGCCCTTGCAATTCCCCCTAAGGCACCGGAAAGCGCGGCGGCCGCTTCGCGGCAAAGGCCGCCAGCCCTTCATCCTGATTGCCGCAGGCCCGGCAGGCCTGCACCGCTTCCCGCTCCACCCGCAGGGCATCGGCCAGCGGCAGTTCGCCCGCCTCCACCACGCAGCGCAATACCCCGGCCACCGAGGGGGACGGGAACACGGCCAGCTCCTGCGCCAGCGCGATCGCCGCCGCCTTCAGCGAGGCCGCCGGATGCAGGCTGTGCACCAGCCCGATGCGCAGGGCTTCCGCCCCGTCGATCTTGCGGGCGCGCAGGATCATGTCCAGCGCGCGGTCGCGGCCCACGCAGCGGGTCAGCCGCGCCGTGCCGCCCCAGGCCGGGACGGTGCCCAGCTCCAGCTCCGGCAGGCCGATCTGCGCCCCCTGGTCCGCCGCCAGCCGGAAATGGCAGGCCAGCGGCAACTCCAGGCCGCCGCCCAGACAGAAGCCGAACAGGGTCGCTACCGACGGCTTGCCCAGACGCTCGATGCGCTCCAGCACGCGCAGGCGTTGGTCCAGCACGGCGTCGGCGCCGCCGCGGGCATCGGCCTGCGTCACCAGTTCCTTCAGGTTCATGCCCACGGAAAAGTGCTGGTCGCCTTCCGCCGTGATCACCAGCGCGCGCACGGCCGGATCGGTCGCGGCTTGCTCCACCGCCGCCTCCAGAGCATCCATGTAGGCAAAGCTCATCATGTTCCACGGCGCGTGGTTGTTGCTGAGGATCAGCACGCCGCCGCGCCGTTCGGTCAGCAGAGGGAGGTGGGACATGACGGGAATCCTGCAGGACATAGGGAATGTCCGGTCAGGATAACGACGCCCTCAGGGCGCCGGGAGGTCATCAATTGACAAACAGGGGGCATTTCCGGTCAATCCGGAACGGGGCGACCGCGCGAAATACACCCCGCGGGCATGGAGCTCCGCGCGGAAAAGCCCCATGATCGGCAGAACAATCCACCGCGGGGCGCGCCGCATGAAACCTGTCTTGCAACTGCTTGCCCTGCTGGTGGTCATTCCGGCAACCTACCTGCTGGTCTTCTGGGGGCCCTTGGCCTTCATCTCTTTTTCGGGCGCGCGCTGGATACCCATGACGATCGCCCTGGCGTGCGCGCTGGCCGCTGGCGGATATGTCTGGCGAAAGATCGGCACGGCGCCGGACGCGCTGATGGCCAGCGCCACGACGGGCGCCGTCACCCTGGGAGCCCTCGGCTTCGTTGCCGGATTCTTTGGCCCCCTGATCTTCTCGCCGGGGTCAAACCAGGGACCGATGCTGGGCCTGTTCATCACCGGGCCGCTCGGGGTGGTGTTCGGTGCGGTGGGCGGCGCCGTGCATTGGCGCGTCAGGTCGCGCGGCCGCCCCTGAACAACCCCGCACCCGCTGCCGCCTTCGCGAACCTGCTTCGCCGCAAACCGCTACACATCCGCCATCACCTTCCCGCCCAGTTCCCGCCCGCACAACCACGCCCCTTCCACCCGCCCCCCCAGCAGCCAGTCCCCGCACAGGCCCAGTCCGGTCGGCGGCGCCCAGACACTGCCGGTGTCCGCCGGTTCGCAATCCGCATAGCGCCAGCGATGCACCGACACTTCGACCGGTTCCGGTCCGCCCAGAGCCCGGAATGCCGCTATCAGCGCCTGCCCGGCTGTCTCCGGCTCCTCTTCCAGATGCGCCGCACTCCACGCCGCCGTGGCCTGCAACACCCAGCATTCCTGCCCGGTTCGACCCGGCTTGCTGCTGTTGCGCGCCACCCAGCGCAGCGGCCCCGCATTGACGAAGGCCGCCTCGAAGGGCAGATCCGGCCGGGCCTCAAAGCGCGCCATCACCGTCCAGCAGGGCAGCAGGCGGTGCCCGGCGGCCACCTCCGCCAGCAAGGCGTTCACCGGCCGCAGCAGCGGCTCCGCCTGCGCGGCGGGAACCCCCAGCAACACGGCCTGATAGACTTCCGGCAGCAATCCGTGCTCCGCTGTTTCCAGTTGCCAGCCGGCCCCGGCCGCCCGCAGTTGCCGTACCGTATGGCCCGTGCGCACGGTCAACCCGGCCGCCAGCGCCTTGGCCGGGGCCGACATGCCCGGCACGCCCACATAGCGCACTACCGCTCCGGACCCCGAGGCCTCGTGCGGGCCGAAGACCGCCCGTTGCGGCCGCCATTCCGCCACCACGCCGTCGTCCCGCCACGCGTCCACCAGCGCCCGGAATTCCGGGCTGCGCGCCGTGAAGTACTGCGCGCCGTGATCGGCCTGCCAGTCCGCTCCGCGCCGGGTGCACAGGCGGCCGCCCACACCCCGGCTCTTGTCGAACACCGTCACCGCCAGCCCGGCGTCCTGCAACACGCGGGCGCAGGACAGTCCCGCGAGCCCCGCGCCGATGATCGCCACCGCCCGGATTTCATGCATTCGCCACCCCTCTCAATGCCAGCCCTGCCGCCATACGGCGGTATCGGTCAGTAACCGCCACGGCAACACGAACCGGCGGCGGGTAAAGACCGCTTCCAGCTCCACCTCGGTCATGGGTTGCGCCGGGTCGTCCGGCAGCAGCACGCGGGTCACCAGGAAATGCTTTTCCTTGCGCTGTGGCTGCACCGCCGTCCACTTGCTCAGGAGCAACTTGCGCGGGTTGAGGCGGACGGAGACAGTCATGGGGGATTCCCGGCGTGAGAAAAATGACCGGACGATGCCGGTTGGCAGTGTGCGCCTCTGAGTGTAGCAATCCGCCGGAAATCGGAGCGCGGACAAAGCCCGGACAATCGCCGCAGGCGGGACTCGGCGGTGTCAGGGCGTCACGCCCTGACCCGCCGCCGTCTTGAGCTGTTCGCGGGCAAAGGCCAGCAGTTCCGGCTCCATCAGATCCGCTACATCCTGATACGAGACGGTCCCGAAATACGCCTGCGCATCCGCCGTCGCGCGCGCGGGGTTCACCAGCGGATTCTCCTGGAACCACCGCAAATCCCCGAGATGCAGCGGCCCCAGCTTCCACACCAGGTCATGCGCCAGTTGGCGCGCCTTGCCTTCGTCCTTCTTCACGCCGTCGCCGGTGCGGTAGGCCTGCATCAGCTCGTAGGCGGCCAGCGCCACCACGGATTGCTGCCGCGGTGCGATGGTCATCAGATAGCCCTTTTCGGACACCTGCAGGAAACGTTCCCCGGTGGTGCTGTCGGTCCTCAGTTCTCCCTGCAAGGCGTCCACCACCCTGGCGAAGTGTTCGGCCGCTTCCTCCGGGTCGGTCCTCACCGGCTTCCAGTGCCGGTAGCTGTAGCCCGTGCCCTCTCCGGTGAAGGTTTTCAGGGCGGCCTTGCCGACGCCGTAGCGATAGACCTTGCCCAGATAGAAATGCGCCTCCAGCGCGTCATAGGAACGCTTCAGCTTGCTGATTTTCGTCAGCGGGGTGATGACCA
>JAYRMT010000045.1:0-16552 GCA_041912575.1 Fluviicoccus sp.
CTTTCCGCGCCAGCTCATAGAGCGGCCGCCCCTCGTGCTTGAGCGCGGAGAACATGGACGGCACTTGCAGGATATCGCCCCGGAAACGCGCCAACACCGCCTCAATGGCCGCCGGGGTCAGGTTCGACACGGGGCGCTCTTGCACGATCTCGCCCTCGGCATCGGCCGTCGTGGTGCGCTGCCCCAGTCGCAGTCGGGCCTGATACACCTTGTCCGAATCCAGCAAATGCTGGGCGTACTTTGTCGCCTCACCCAGGCAAATGGGTAGCAGCCCGGTTGCGAGGGGATCGAGACTGCCCGTATGCCCGGCTTTTTCGGCCTGGTACAGGAATTTGACCCGTTGCAAGGCCTGGTTCGACGACATGCCGAGCGGCTTGTCGAACAGGAGAATACCGTCCACGGGACGACGCTTTCGCTTCGGCGGCTGGCTCACGTCAGTATCCGGTCATGAAAAACATGCATAGCGTGGGGTGGGCGGCAGGCGCGCTTGCGTCGGGATCAGTCATCCTGACGGGCGGCCTCGTCGGCGGCAAGGGCCTGATGAATCAGGGCGGACATGCGGTTCCCGCGCGCCGTGGCTTCGTCATAGTGGAAACGCAGGCGGGGGATCATGCGTACCTGCAGGATCCGACCCAACTCGGCGCGCAGGAACCCGGCCGCGTTGTTCAGGACGGCCAGACTCGGTGCGCTGTCTTCGTCCAGGGTCTTGCCAAGCACGGTGACATAGACATCGGCATAGCCCATGTCCTTGCTCACCTTGACGGCTGAAATCGTCACCAGCCCAAGGCGCGGATCCTTCAGTTCATCCCGGATCAGGATAGCCAGATCGCGCTGGATCTGATCGGCGATACGCTGGATTCGTTGGCTCACGGCAATCTCCTCAAAGACCCGCCGGGCAACAGCCCGGCGGATCGGTTGATGACCGGAATTACAGGGTGCGCTTGATTTGCTGCACTTCGTAGATTTCGATCTTGTCGCCGGCGCGGATGTCGTTGTAACCCTTCACCGCCATACCGCACTCCATGCCGTGCCGCACTTCCTGGACGTCATCCTTGAAGCGGCGCAGCGATTCCAGCTCACCCTGGAAGACCACCACTTCATCACGCAGCACGCGGATCGGGCGGTTGCGGTACACCGTGCCTTCCAGCACCATGCAACCGGCAGCGGCGCCGAACTTGCTGGAGCGGAAGACATCGCGCACCTGCGCCACGCCCAGGATCGTTTCGCGATGTTCCGGGGCCAGCAGACCGCTCATCGCCGCCTTCACGTCATCGATCAGCTCATAGATGATGCTGTAGTAGCGCAGGTCGATCTCTTCCTGCTGGCACTTCAGCTTGGCGGCGTTGTCGGCGCGCACGTTGAAACCGAGAATGACCGCGCCGGTGGATTCCGCCAGGTTGACATCCGATTCGGTGATCGCACCGACACCGGAGCCGACTATGCGCACCGTCACATCGGCGACGCTGAGATCGTTGAGCGCCTGCGTCAGGGCTTCGAGAGATCCGCGCACATCGGTCTTGAGCACGATGTTGACGGACGGGACTTCCTGCTTGCCCATGGTGGCGAACAGGTTTTCCAGCTTCATGCCCTGATGGCGCTCCATCCGGACCTGACGTTCCTTGTTGGCGCGGAATTCGGCGACTTCGCGCGCCTTGCGCTCGTCGTCGACGACCATGAATTCATCACCGGCGTTCGGTGCTTCCGGCAAACCGAGGATCTCGACGGGAATCGACGGCCCGGCTTCCTTGGTCTGCTTGCCCACTTCGTCGATCATGGCGCGGACGCGGCCGTAATGCTGGCCAGCCAGGACCAGATCGCCGGTCCGGAGGGTGCCCCGTTGCACGAGCACGGTCGCCACGGCGCCGCGCCCCTTCTCGATGCGAGCTTCGATGACGACGCCTTGTGCAGCGCCATCCTGGACAGCGGTCAGCTCCAGCATTTCCGCCTGGATCAGGATCACTTCCAGCAGTTCGTCGATGCCCATCCCGGTATGGGCGGACACCTTGACGATCGGCGTATCGCCGCCCCACTCTTCCGGGACGACCTGCTTCACAGTCAGTTCGTTCAGTACGCGGTCCGGATCTGCGGACTCCTTGTCCATCTTGTTGATGGCGACAATCAGCGGGACGCCGGCGGCGCGCGCATGGTCGATCGCTTCTGCCGTCTGCGGCATCACGCCGTCATCCGCCGCCACGACCAGCACCACGATGTCGGTCGCCTTGGCGCCGCGGGCCCGCATCGACGTGAAGGCGGCGTGACCCGGCGTATCCAGGAAAGTGATCACGCCGCGCGGGGTGGTGACGTGGTAGGCGCCGATATGCTGGGTGATCCCGCCGGCTTCACCCGCAGCCACCTTGGCGCGACGGATATAGTCGAGCAACGACGTCTTGCCATGGTCAACGTGCCCCATGATCGTGACCACGGGCGGCCGGGTCATCGCCTCGCCGTCGTGAGCCATGGCTTCCTTGAGGGAATCCTCCACCGCCGTCGAGCTGACATACTCCGGCTGATGCCCCATTTCCTCAACGACCAGCGCCGCCGTGGCATGATCAATGGCCTGATTGGCCGTGACCACTTCGCCCATCTTCATGAGCACCTTGATCACTTCGCGAACCTTGACCGCCATTTGCTGCGCCAGGTCCGCGACCTCGATGGTTTCACCAATCTTGACTTTATACACTTGCTTCTCGACCGGCTTCTCGAAGCCATGCTGACGCGAAAGGGCCGAGCTCAGCGCTCTGTGCGCCGGCCGGAAATTCTGTTCTTCCTCACGCTTCTTGCCGACCCGGGACTTGCCGCCGCGACTGCTGGTGCCGCCGCGACGAATCTCGCGATCCTCCTTCGCGAAGGAGTCCTCGTAGGCCTTGCCGACCAGACCGCGCGCCAGCGGGACATCCTCGCTCACATCGCCGCCAGCCTGGCGCTTCTCAAGCTCCTCGGCAATCCGCTGCGCCTGCTCCAGCGTGCGGAGACGGGCCTTCTCCTCGGCCGCCTTGCGGGCCGCCGACTCCTGGGCGCGACGCGCTTCTTCCGCCGCGCGCTGGCGCTGCAATTCAGCCTCGCGACGGGCCCGCTCCTCGGGCGACTCGACTTTCTTGACAGTCGACGGCTTCGGCACGCTCAGCTTCTTGTCGCTGAGGTGCGGCTTGTGCGGATCCGCAACCGACTGCGCAGCCTCCAGTGCCGCAATCCGGGTTTCTTCTTCCGCCTCGGCTTCGGCCGCCGCCTTGCGCGCCGCTTCTTCGGCCACCTTGCGCACGGCTTCTTCCTCGGCCGCCTTGCGCGCCGCCTCTTCCTCGGCCGCCTTGCGAACCTGATCCTCGGCGCCGGGCTTGACGAAGGTCCGCGTCTTGCGAACCTCGACGCTCACCGTCTTGGCCTTGCCGCCCACGGCGGGCGTGGTCTTGATGGTACTGACCGTCTTGCGCTTGAGGGTGATCTGCTGGGCATCGCCCGCACGGTCGCCATGACTGCGCTTGAGGTGCATCAGCAACTGCTGCTTTTCCTCGTCCGTAACGAGGTCATCCGCGCCGCGCTTGGACAAGCCGGCTTCCTGCATCTGGGAAACCAGGGTTTCCACCGAGCGGTCCACCAGTTGCGCGAGTTGTTTGACGGTTATCTCAGCCATGTGGCTTTTCACTCCAACAGGGTCGGCGGCGCGATTACTGGAACCACGGCTCGCGGGCCTTCATGATCAAACGGGCGGCCTTGTCGGCGCCCAGCCCTTCGATATCGGCAATATCGTCGATCGCCTGTTCAGCCAGGTCTTCCATCGTCACGATACCGCGGGCGGCCAGGGCATAAGCCAACTTGCGATCCATGCCTTCCATGCCCAGAAGATCTTCCGCCGGCTCGGCCTTTTCCTCGGACACCAGCGCCTGGGTCAGCAAGGCATCCTTGGCCCGCTGACGCAGGGTATTCACAATATCTTCATCAAAATCAACAATCGCCAGCATTTCCTCGATCGGAACATACGCGACCTCCTCCAGCGTGGTGAAGCCTTCACTCACCAGGATGGAAGCAATATCCTCGTCCACGCCAAGATCGCGAATGAAAGCATCCACATACTGCTGGGCTTCCGACGCCTGCTTGGCGTTCGCCTCTTCCACGGTCATGACGTTCAGGCGCCAGCCGGTCAACTCGGCCGCCAGGCGCACGTTTTGCCCGGAGCGGCCGATGGTCTGAGCCAGTTGGTCTGCCTCCACCGCCACATCCATCGCGTGCGCATCTTCATCCATGATGATCGAGACCACTTCGGCGGGCTGCAGGGCGTTGATCACGAACTGTGCGGGGTTGTCGTCCCACAGGACGATATCGACACGCTCGCCACCCAGTTCACCGGTGACCGCCTGGACACGCGTGCCGCGCATACCCACGCAGGCGCCCACGGGATCGATACGGTGGTCGTTAGTCTTGACCGCAATCTTGGCGCGTACGCCGGCATCACGGGCGGCACCCTTGATCTCGATGATTTCTTCGCCGATTTCAGGCACTTCCTTGCGGAACAGGGCGATCAGCATCTCGGGGCAGGTCCGGGACAGCAGCAACTGCGCGCCGCGCCCCTCGGTATTGACCGCGTACAGAATGCTGTTGACGCGCTCCTTGAGGCGAAAGTTCTCCTTGGGCAGCATCTGGTCGCGCGCCAGATAGCCCTCGGCATTGCCGCCAAGGTCGACAATGACGCCGTCGCGGGTGATCTTCTTGACCTCGCCGGCCAGCATGTCGCCCACGCGCTGACGATACGCATCCGCGACCAGGGCGCGCTCGGCCTCACGCACTTTCTGCACGATCACCTGCTTGGCCGTCTGCGCAGCGATACGACCGAATTCAATGGACGGGATCTGCTCCTCGACCACATCGCCGATCTTCAGGCCACGCTCTTCCACATCACTGATCGCCAGTTGCTGCGCCGGCATTTCATGATCCTCGTCCGCCACCACGGTCCAGCGGCGAAAAGTATCGTAATCCCCGGTCTTGCGGTTGATGGTGACGCGAGCGTCCATCTCGTCGATGTTATGCTTTTTCTTGGTCGCAGCGACAAGAGCCTGCTCGAGAGCCTGAAAAATGGCTTCGCGGGCAATCCCCTTCTCGTTACTGACGGACTCAACCACCAACAAAATCTCTTTGCTCATGCTACAGCCCTGACTTGAACCATGCTTGTTAAACGGAAGGCACCAGATTGCCCTTATCGACCTGGGCGAAGGGAACAACGATCTCCTGCCCCTCCACCATCAGCGTCAGCGCATCTTCGGCGGCGCTGTTCAGCACGCCCTTGAAGCGACGGCGCCCCTGCAGGGGAGCAACCAGACGGACCAAGACTTCCTGGCCAACGTAACGGGCGTAGTGCTCCGGGCGGAACAACGGACGATCCCAACCCGGCGAGGAAACCTCCAGGGTGTATTCGCCCGCAATCGGATCCTCGACATCCAGAATACCGCTCGCCTGATGGCTGACCAGCGCGCATCCCTCAACCGTCACCCCTTCGGGGCCGTCAATATAAATCCGCAACACGGAACGCTTGCCTTGCGGAAAGAACTCGATACCCCAGAGCTCATACCCGCACGCCGCCACTGCCGGCGACAGCATCTCGGTCAGAGCCTGGACTTTCTGCGAAACCGCCATGCCAACCTCGGAAACAAAAAATGGGCGACAAGGCCCATTCAATTCATCACCCCGGAGGACGATGTTTGGCTGTAAAAAAGCCCACACATGGTGGGCTCTTTTAGACCTTGAATATGGTAGCGGGGGCTGGATTTGAACCAACGACCTTCGGGTTATGAGCCCGACGAGCTACCAGACTGCTCCACCCCGCAACAACAGGTGGGCGACTATATGCGCCACACCTTAACTTGTCAAACACTTTCTGCTTGACGCCTTCCCTGGATTGCCACCAACGCCTTCACTGGCTTGTTGGTGCGGAAGGGGGGACTTGAACCCCCACGGCTTGCGCCACTACCACCTCAAAGTAGCGTGTCTACCAATTCCACCACCCCCGCAGGCAGGGCCGCTACTTTACTGGATTCGCCGGGGGATTGCTAGCCCCCGACACCGGAACCGCCGGGGCGGACGGAGCGGGCGTCACGGCTACCGGCGCACTGGCGACCGGCGCGGGGACATCGCTGCTGGCGGGTTTGGGTGCGACCGGCGCAACCGGAGCTTTTTCGACCGGCGCCGCGACAACCGGCGCCGCCAGCTCATGCGCCCTCTTCTTGGCTATAATCGCCAAGGACATGCTGGTGACGAAAAAGAACAGGGCCAGACCGGCGGTCAGCTTGGTCAGGAACCCGGCTGCGCCCGCGCTGCCGAACACCGTCTGGGAGGACCCCGAACCGAAGGAAGCCCCCATATCGGCCCCCTTGCCTTGCTGGATAAGGATCAGCCCGATCATCGCCACGGCGGTCAGGACATGCATCACAAGAATCAGGTTTTCCATTGTTACCCCTGCCCAACCAGGCCCGCAGCCCGGCAAATGGCTAAAAATTCCTTGGCGATCAAAGACGCACCGCCAACCAGCCCGCCGTCAATATCCGGCATGGCAAAAAGCGAGGCGGCATTATCGGCTTTTACGCTACCGCCGTAAAGGATGCACAGACTGGCGGCAACCGCGGGAGCGTCAACAGCCACCCGCGCACGCAAGAATGCATGAATGGCGTTCGCGTCCTCCGGCGTTGCCGTTCGTCCGGTACCGATAGCCCAGACCGGTTCATACGCCACCACCATGCGAGCGAGCGCGGCAACGCCGCATGCCGTGATTACGGCCGCGAGCTGGCGACCGACCACCGCCTCCGCCTGGCCAGCCTCACGCTCGGGCAGAGTCTCGCCGACGCACAGTATCGGGGTGAGTCCGGCCGTCAACGCCTGCCGGCATTTCGCCGCCGCCATGGCGTCCGTCTCCCCGTAATACTGACGGCGCTCGGAATGCCCGACGATCACGAAGCGAACGCCCGCCTCCGCCAGCATCGGCGCGGAGATCTCGCCGGTAAAGGCGCCTTTCGCGCCTTCCGCCGCCAGATTCTGGGCTGCCAGCGAGACCGACGAACCGGCCAGACGCGCGGCAACCGATGTCAGGTACAAGGCCGGCGGCGCAACCGCCACACCCTCGCCGGGATCTGCCGCCAGCAACGCCGCCAGCAGCGCCGCGTTATCAGCGAAACCGCCGTTCATCTTCCAGTTGCCGACAACCAGCTTCTGCCTCATGGTGATTTCCTGTCTCTTCAATTCGTTCAGCCGTCAACCCAAGGCCGCGCGGACCTGATCGGCCAGCTGCTGGCAAAGCCGGGAAATCTGCGACTGCTGCTCCCCTTCGACCATCACGCGGATGACCGGCTCGGTCCCGGACGCCCGCAGGAGCACTCGCCCGCGCGGGCCCAGTTCCGCCTCGACCGCGCGCACCGCCTCGACGACACCATCATGGCGCATGGGGTCGGACTTGGCCGCCACCTTGACATTGATCAACTGCTGGGGATATTTGGCCATGCCTTGGCGCAGCTCATGCAGCGTACGACCGCTCTTCACCAGGGCAGCCAGAACCTGCAAGCTGGCGATAATGGCATCGCCGGTCGTCGTCTTGTCGAGGCATACCACATGACCGGACGCCTCTCCGCCCAGTGTCCAGCCGTGCTTTTGCAACTGCTCCATGACATAGCGGTCGCCCACCTTGGCGCGCACGAAATCCAGGCCCAGATCCCGCAGCGCGACCTCCATGCCCATGTTGCTCATGAGGGTCCCCACCACGCCCTGGATCGCCAGACCGTCCTCAAGGCGCGAGCGGGCGATCATCACGATGATTTCATCGCCATCCACCACCGAACCGGTGTGATCCACCAGCACGACCCGATCGCCGTCGCCGTCGAAGGCCACGCCGATATCGGCCTTGTTGATCAGCACCGCCGCCTGCAAGGCCTGGGGATGGGTGGAGCCGCAGTCCGCATTGATATTCAGCCCGTTGGGCTCGCAACCCACGGTAATGACTTGCGCACCCAACTCGCGAAACACGGCGGGACCGACCTGATAGGTCGCGCCGTTGGCGCAGTCCACAACGATCTTCAGGCCCTTCAGGCTGAGATGATAGGGAAAGCTGCCCTTGCAGAATTCGATGTATCGCCCCTTGGCGTCTTCCTGGCGCAGCGTCTTGCCCAGCGCATCCGGCTGGTCGATGGTCAGGGGCTTCTCCAGCCAAGCCTCGATTTCCTGTTCGACGGTATCCGGCAACTTCTTGCCATCGGCGGAAAAGAACTTGATGCCGTTATCGTAGTAGGGGTTATGCGACGCGGAAATCACGATCCCGGCGCTGGCATGGAAGGCGCGCGCCAGATGTGCGACGGCTGGCGTCGGCATCGGCCCGAGCAGGCGCACATTCACGCCGGCGGCCGAGAGACCCGACTGGAGCGCTGACTCCATCAGATACCCGGACAACCGGGTATCCTTGCCGATCACCACGGACGGCTGCCCGCTGGCGGCCAGCACCTTCCCGGCGGCCCAGCCCAGCTTGAGGGCGAAATCCGGCATGATCGGCATTTCGCCGACACGCCCGCGGATACCGTCAGTACCGAAATATTGCCGACTCATGCACGGATCTCCTTCTGGATGAGTTGTCGGGCGGCGGCGGCGACCGCGATGGCTTCGCGTGTTGCGCCGGGATCATGGGTGCGGATGATATCGGCGCCGAGCCAGACTGCAAGACTGGCCGCACCAAGCCCCGCATTGAGCCGACGATCGACCGGCGCGCCGCCCAGCGCGGCGCCCAGCATGGTCTTGCGCGACATGCCGACCAGCAAGGGGAGCCCGAAACCGGCGAGCGCAGGCAAACGCGCCAGCAAGGCCAGATTATGCTCCAGCGTCTTCCCGAAGCCGAAACCCGGGTCCAGCAACAACCGGTCGCGGGAAATTCCCGCGTCGAGACAAGCCCTTATCCGCTCTCCAAGGAAATCGGCAACCTCGATTGCCACATCGCCGTACCGGGGGGCCTGCTGCATCGTCCCGGGTTCGCCCTGCATGTGCATCAGGCAGACGGGCAATCCGGTCGCCGCCGCCGCCGCCAGGGCGCCGGGACGCAAGAGCGCGCGGACATCGTTGATCAGGCCTGCACCGCCCCGGGCGGATTCGGTCATGACCGCCGGAGTGCTGGTATCAATGGAAATCACGACATCCAGCTGTTGCCGCAATGCCTGGAGCACGGGCAACAGACGGTCCATTTCTTCCTGCGGACTGACCGGGGCCGCTCCGGGACGCGTCGATTCCGCGCCGATATCAATCACCCGCGCGCCGTCGGCCGCCATGCGTTCGGCATGGCGAACGGCATCATCAACGCACAGGAATTTTCCACCGTCAGAAAAAGAATCGGGGGTGACATTGAGCACCCCCATGATGACCGGCGACGACAGGTCCAGCCACCGGTCGCCGCACTGCAAGCCTCGCGACATCAGGTCGCCGGCCCCAGACTGGACAAGGCCCCGACATCCACGGACGGCACGACCGGAGCTTCTCCGCCGCCCGGCGTACCGGAGCCGGAGCTGCTTTGCGGCGGACGCGGCGCGCGCCCGGACATCAGGTCATCAATCTGGCCGGCATCGATGGTCTCGTACTTGATCAACGCATCCGCCATGGCATCCAGGATGGCGCGATGGGACATCAGGATGTCCTTGGCCTTGCCATAACAACGGTCAATGACGGCGCGGATCTCATTATCGATATCCATCGCGGTCTGGGCGGACACATTCTTGCGTTGCGTCACCGAACGACCGAGAAACACCTCGCCCTCCTCCTCGTCATAGAGTAACGGCCCCATTTTCTCGGACAGGCCCCACTTGGTGACCATGTTGCGCGCCAGTTCGGTGGCGCGCTGGATGTCATTCGACGCACCGGTGGTGACACCGTCAAATCCCAGCGTCATTTCCTCGGCGATGCGTCCGCCGAACAGGGAGCAGATCTTGGATTCGATGCCCCGCTTGGACCACGAATAACGATCCACCTCGGGCAGGAACATGGTCACGCCCAAGGCGCGGCCGCGCGGAATGATCGAGACCTTGTAAACCGGATCATGCTCGGGCAACAGCCGCCCGACGATGGCATGCCCGGCCTCGTGGTAAGCCGTATTGCGCTTTTCCTCATCGGACATGACCATGGACTTGCGCTCGGCGCCCATCATGATCTTGTCCTTGGCGAGTTCGAATTCATGCATGTTTACGGCTTTCTTGTTGCCGCGGGCGGCGAACAGGGCGGCCTCATTGACAAGGTTTGCCAGATCCGCGCCGGAGAAACCGGGCGTGCCGCGCGCGATTGTCTCGGCAACCACATCCTCGCCCAGCGGCACCTTGCGCATGTGCACCTTGAGAATCTGCTCGCGCCCCCGGATATCCGGCAAGCCGACCACTACCTGGCGATCAAAGCGTCCGGGGCGGAGCAAGGCGGAATCCAGGACATCCGGACGGTTGGTGGCCGCCACGATGATGACACCCTCATTGCCCTCGAAGCCGTCCATCTCGACAAGCAGCTGATTCAGCGTCTGCTCGCGCTCGTCATGACCGCCGCCCAGACCGGCGCCACGCTGGCGGCCGACCGCGTCGATTTCGTCAATGAACACAATGCAGGGGGCCTGTTTCTTGGCCTGTTCGAACATGTCGCGCACGCGGGACGCGCCCACGCCGACAAACATTTCCACGAAATCCGAACCGGAAATGGTAAAGAAAGGCACCTTGGCCTCGCCGGCGATCGCCTTGGCGAGCAAGGTCTTGCCGGTGCCGGGCGGGCCGACCATCAGCACGCCGCGCGGTATCTTGCCGCCCAGCCGCTGGAATTTGGACGGATCACGCAGGAATTCGACGATCTCCTGCACGTCTTCCTTGGCCTCGTCGCAGCCGGCGACATCGGCGAAGGTGGTCTTGATCTGGTCCTCGGAGAGCATGCGGGCGCGCGATTTTCCGAACGTCATCGGACTGCCGCGTCCGCCGCCTCCGCCCTGCATCTGGCGCATGAAGAACATGAACAGCAGGACGATCAGCACGACCGGGAAGCTGGCGACCAGCAACTGCTTCCAGACGCTCTGCTGCTCCGGGGCGGCGCCTTCCACCACGACCTTCTTGTCGAGCAGGTTGCGCATCAGCTCCGGATCGGAGACGGCCGGCCGCACGGTCTCGAACTTGCTGCCGTCCATCGTCTCGCCGGAAATGCTGAGGTCATCGATGCGGACGTGCTTGACCTTGCCGTCACCGACCGCAGTCACGAACTCGGAGTAGTTCAGGCTCTTGGGCGGCGTCTGGTGGTTGAAGTTGCTGAAAACAAAGACCAGTATCCCGGCGATCGCCAGCCAGAGAAGCAGGTTTTTCATCATGTCGTTCAAGGGTCTAGTCCTGTCTCAACAGAATCAAAGAAGAGCGGTCGCACGGGGCCTGTCGGGACCCGGAACGACCGCCCGGAAGCCGCGCCTCAGCCCTTGAAGCCGGAAGCGAGCAGATACATTTCCCGCGAGCGCGCCCGGGAGGCGGCAGGCTTGCGGCTCTTGAGGGTGCGGAAGTGCTCCTGGATCGCCTTGCGGTACTCCTCGAAGCCTTCCCCCTGGAAAACCTTGACCAGAAACTGCCCCTGCGGTCCCAGCACCCGCGCCGCGAAGTCGAGCGCAAGTTCGCACAGGTACATGGCGCGCGGCTGGTCCATGGCGCTATTACCGGAAGTATTGGGGGCCATGTCCGAAATTACAAGGTCCACCGGACGGCCGTCGAGAATCGACAACAATTCGTTGAAGACCGACTCCTCGCGAAAGTCGCCCTGAAGGAAGGTGACACCCGGCAGCGCGTCGAACGGCAGGATGTCGGAAGCAATCACGCAGCCGCGCGGTCCGACCAGCTTCGCCGCGACCTGCGACCAGCCGCCGGGCGTCGCCCCGAGATCGACAATGGTCATGCCGGGCTTGATCAGATGGTCCTTTTCCTGGATTTCGAGCAGCTTGTAGGCGGCGCGGGAGCGGTAACCGTCCTTTTGCGCACGCTGCACGTAGGGGTCATCGAAGTGCTCTCGCAACCAATCCTTGCTACTTTTGCTGAGTTTCTGGTTTACGATGCGAACCACGATGCCACGGACCTGAAGATGCGGTAGAATAACCGCCCTTTTTAGCAAGTTTTGAGCCTTAGCGCCATGCCTTTGTCCATTTCAGAACGTAAACGCTTCCGCCAGATCGGTCATTCGCTGAATCCGGTGGTGCAACTGGGCAACCACGGCTTGAGCGAGGCGGTGCTGGCGGAAATCGACCGCGCGCTGGAAGACCACGAACTGATCAAGGTGCGTATCGGCGGCGAGGACCGCGAAGCGCGCGCCGAGGCCATTGCCGCCATCGCGACGTCGACCCGCAGCGAGGCGGTGCAGATCATCGGCAAGATCGTGCTCCTGTACCGCGCGGCGAAGAAACCTCATCCCCGTCTGTCGAATATCCTGCGCGCCGCCCAAGGCTGAACCCGGGGGACTCGCCGCCAGGACGGCAACGGGTGTATAAAGAAGCGGCGACCCGCCACTGACGGGCCGACCCGGAACAATAAAACGAACCCGCGGCCATGAATTTCCTTTTCCGCCTGCTGTGCCTTGCGGGCCTGTTGCTGTCCCCCTCCCTGATCCGCGCCGACGGCGTCGGCGAGCTGGAGGAATTGCGCTCCCGCCTGAACGCCGACTGGTTGCTGGTCCGCAACGATCAGGCCCACCGCATTCGCACCTATGCGCGCCTGGAAGACGGCAAACGCTACCGTTCCTTCAAGGTGGAAGCGACGCTGGATACGCCGGTGGAGCCGCTGGCGAGGGTGTTGCTCGATTTTTCCGGCTATCCCCGCTGGTTCTGGAAAACGCGCGAGGCCGGGCTGATCCGCCAGGATTCTCCCACGGACTATTATGTGTACATGGTACATGACGCGCCCTACGGGCTGCCCGACCGCGACACCATCCTGCACGCGACAGTGGAACCCCAGACGAAAGGCCATCCTTACGTCCTCCTGCGCACGACCGCCGCGCCCGACCTCAAGCCACCGCGTCCGCCGCTGGTGCGTATCCTGGCCGAGGAAATGACCATCCGCCTGACACCGCTGCCGGGCAACAAGGTGCAGATCGTGGTCGAGGGATATTTTGATCCGGGCGGCCAAGTGCCGGTCTGGGCGGCGAACATGGTGCAGCGCAACGCGCCCTACGCGGTGATGCTGGCGATGCAGCAGATGACGGAATTACCGGAGTACCGGAACAACACCAAGCCCCTCCCCTTCGCGGTCTATAACGCCGACAACCTGCCCTGACCCATCCAGTGATCGGGTCAGGGCGCCGTAACTTCAGATTAAATCCGCTCTCGGAGTTACAGACTCAAGATCGAGTTATCCGAGAAGCGTGCGACGAATACGCCGTTCAGATTTGCCAATAATCCTTGTTGAACAGGTGTTTGAGAACTTACAGGCGTAACAAGAATGGGGAATTGTGTCGCACCCGAGCTGAACCTCACCATAACACCGTTACTATCGGATATGGAATAGTCGGCCTTGCCTATTGCTGTATCGGGTAATGCCAATGCATCCACAATCCACCCAAACGCGCCCTGGGAGGAAATATTATTGTTGGCAAGCAGCGTGAGCGGAGGACTGTTGTCAACACTAAACACAAGTCTCCGGCTCACTGAAGTATATCCCGTTTTTTGACTATCGAAATCGAGCTTGATTTTATGGCCCACTCCAGAAGAAACTAAGCCGACCTCTATACTTCCCACGACTGACCCCACCGCAAAATTAGCAGTGTCCTCGGCACCAAAAAGCATATTTCTTTCACAGGAGTAGCCACCACAATTTAATTGGGAAATCAGCGGCGTCCGGAGGCGACCATTAAGAACCTGACCATTCTTTGAATAATCAAAATCACTTGGCAACTTGTACTCGTAGACGCCGCGCCCTTTGAGCGCAACCCGAAGCTCTGTTCGTCTTACCTCAAGCCCCCCAGAATTGTAAGCTGCCCCACTACCCGCACTAAAGTAAGTGGTGTCTATTTCTGACGAAGGAACACTTACACCAAAAATACCATTCGAATAAGTAAACAAGTTAGGGAATATCGATCCAACCATTGCTGGCACGACGGGTATTGCTCCAGTTGTCACAAGCTTTGCGGTCATTGAGGACTTAATACTATCTCCGTCAAGCCCCGAAAAAAGACCATTAAACTGGATCAAGCTCGGCATCAAGGTAAAATACCCAGGATCAACCAACTCATAGACTTTGTCCGACTCCAAAGATATATCACCCCTAAAGCTTGCCGGGTAAATACCATTACTCACCGCCCCAACATCCAACTCAACATTCTTCAAAGATAAAATCGCTTGATCCGGAACAGCGTGTTGAGCTTTCAACAGAGATATATTCTGAGCATTTCCATTAAGCATGACCGATAGCTCTGCTGAGCCCTGAAGAACCAGTCTATAGCCGTTACCTGACATTGAAAAGCCAGGAGCAATACGCACCGAATACTTCGGGGCCACTGAGGAGTATACAGGTAAATTTCCTACCGCCTCTCCAACTGAGATATCAGACGCAGGACCTTTAGGCGACATCTGATAATTGTATTGGCTTCCTGGAACCAACTGATATGCAAGAGGCTGAACGGAAAGAGAGCCCTGAGAACAGCTGACAGTAACCAAGCCTGATGTAATCGATGTGTTAAACGAAAACCCCGACGCCTTAATACTGTAATAGTAGGTGTTATCATCCAACCATTTCTGGAAATCAGCATTAGAAGCACTCATCACCACTCCGCTTTCCGCCGACCTCCCGGCAAGCTCAGCAATATACCCACTCACATACCGCATCGCCGTACTCAAGCCTGCAAACCCATCACCGCCATCCGTAAACGGTTGCAAAACCTGATACTTACTCCTCAACGCATCCCCAGCCACACCACCCTGAAACGCCTGAATCGTCCCAATCATATTGTGTGCATTAGAAATAAAAGACCGAGCCTTGACCAGATCGCTTGCATTATTCGGCGTGGTCGCGGAGATAGTCGTTTTCGCCCCAGGAGTCAAACTTTGCGCAATCAGCAAATTTTGCGCAACCGTTGTTACCACATTATTCAGCAGCTTACCGCCCACTTGCGAACTCTGCCCCACCGACTTCGCGGCAGACAAAATATCCGCCAAGGCAGGGACGGTAGCGCTACCACTCGAATTTCCCACCAACTGACCACTATTTGCATTCAACTCAGCAACAACCTGATTTATTTTGGCCTGAATTTGAGAAGCACTCGTCGCCAACTGCCCTATCGCCGCATTCATTACCGCATAATGCTGCGCATTAGAATTGGTCCCCAAGTCTGACGCTGTAATATCCACCGGTTGTGTCGCATTAAGATCGGGCAACCCATACAACGCGGCAACCTGATAAAGAGCCGATGTAATATTGGTCGGTGTCAGACCGCCGGAATGCTTGGCATACTCCGCCGCCATCGTCGTGTAGGGCGTAAGCGCCGTACTCAAGTTACCGGACGCACTGGAAACCACCGTCTGTAGTTGCAGGGTCGGATCAGGCGAAACGTCCGAACCGAATGCTGCACCGTCGCAACCGGCAGGAATGTCACACCGCATTTTCGTGGTGAGCTTTGGGGTGAGTACAATCAATACTGGCCCCGAATAGCCCCCCAAACTCAAGGTATAGCGGCCTTGGTTATCGGTGCTGGCAGTCGCAATCGGGGTCGAAGAAGCCACTCCGTTGGCGACGCTATAAGCGCTCACCAGCGCATCAATCAACACCCCCTTGTTCGCCGTGCCACTTATCGTCGTCATTGCTTCCGAGCCGCCCGAAGAGCCGCCCCCTCCGCCTCCACCGCAACCGCTCGTCGCAAGCAACAGGGACAACCCCAAACCGGTGACGAATGACCGGAAAGCTGGAATATGCATGACGGATTCTCCTTGTTATCGTCAAAGCCTATGGGTATTGCTAGCAAACTAGCAGCAAGCGTCCATCAGGGCAATTCCCTGCCGATAAACCCCGTCACCCGGCCGACATACCATCCTGACATGCTGCCCCGATCCTGACACCGTGATGCCCGCTTCCGTGCATCACGCACCACCGCGGTGCATGACCGGCGGTTTTCCCGCCGGATCGGCCCGGGACAACGCCCCGCCGCGTGGCACAACTCTTGCTGAACAGGCGGACACACCCAGCATACCTTGCAGACGGGAGCCTGCCGTGTCCATCCATGTCGCCCTGAACCACGTCACCCATTACCGGTATGACCGCCCGATCAACCTGGGGCCGCAACTCATCCGGCTCCGTCCGGCGCCGCATTGCCGTACGCGCATCTTGTCCTATTCGCTGCGGGTTACGCCCGAAAAGCACTTCATCAACTGGCAACAGGACCCGCAGTCCAACTATCTGGCGCGATTGGTGTTTCCGGAGAAAACCCGCGAATTCCGCGTGGAGGTCGATCTGGTCGCCGAGATGTCGGTGATCAACCCCTTTGACTTCTTCCTGGAGCCGCACGCGGAGAAGATCCCGTTCGACTACCGCGATGAAACCCTGAAGCACGAACTGGCTCCGTATCTGGTGAC
>JAYRMT010000046.1:0-16432 GCA_041912575.1 Fluviicoccus sp.
ACAGACTCTACCGCGGGAGCTTTCATGTCCAAGCATCTTGATGTCCTGATCGTCGGCGCCGGCCTCTCCGGCATTGGCGCGGCCTACCACCTGCAACGCGATTGCCCGGGCAAGACCTACGCCATCCTGGAAGCCCGCCAGGCCATCGGCGGCACCTGGGACCTGTTCCGTTATCCCGGCATCCGTTCCGATTCCGACATGTACACCCTCGGCTACAACTTCAAGCCGTGGACCAACCCGAAGGCGATCGCCGACGGCCCGTCCATCCGCGAGTACATCCGCGAAACCGCGCGGGAAAACGGCATCGACCGTCATATCCGTTACGGCCACAAGATCCTCAAGTCGTCCTGGTCCACCGCCGACGCGTTGTGGACGGTGGACGTGCAGCATGTCGACAGCGGCAAGACCGAGCAGCTGACCTGCAACTTCCTGTGGATGTGCACCGGCTACTACAAGTACGACAAGGGCTACACCCCGGACTTCGCCGGTCGCGACAGCTTCAAGGGGACCATCATCCACCCGCAGCACTGGCCGGAAAACCTGGACTACAGCGGCAAGAAGGTGGTGATCATCGGCAGCGGCGCGACGGCCGTGACCCTGGTGCCCGCCATGACCGACAAGGCGGCGCATGTCACCATGCTGCAGCGGTCGCCGACCTATATCGCCACCATTCCGGAAAAGGACCCGATCGCCACCAACCTGCGCCGCTTCCTGCCGGAAAAGATGGTGTACCGGATCACCCGCGCCAAGAACGTCTCGCTGACGCTCGGTTTCTTCAACCTGGCCAAGAAGCGTCCCGCGCCGGTGCGCCGCCTGCTGCTCGGCATGGTGAAGCGCCAGCTGAAGGGCAGCGTGGACATGAAGCACTTCACCCCCAGCTACAACCCGTGGGACGAGCGCCTGTGCGCGGTGCCCGACGGCGACCTGTTCAAGGTGTTGCGCCAGGGCAAGGCCTCGGTGGTGACCGACCATATCGACCGCTTTGACGAAACCGGTATCAAGCTCAAGTCCGGGCAGCATCTGGAAGCCGACATCATCATCACCGCCACCGGGCTGGACCTGCAGATCCTGGGCGGCATGACGGTGGAGAAGGACGGCCAGCCCTTCGACATGACCAGCGTGATGAACTACAAGGGCATCATGTTCGAGAACCTGCCGAACCTGGCGATGATCTTCGGCTACACCAACGCCTCGTGGACGCTGAAGGCGGACATCAGCAGCGAATACATCTGCCGCCTGCTCAACCACATGGACAAGACCTGTCGGAAGATCGCCACGCCGATGAACACCGATCCGACGGTGGAGAAGGAAAGCTTTGTGGAAATGCACTCCGGCTACATCCAGCGCGCGCTGTCGAAGTTGCCGAAGCAGGGCAACAAGGCCCCGTGGAAGGTCTACATGAACTACATGCTGGATCTGGGCATCCTGCGCTACAAGCCGATCGACGACGGCGTGATGCGCTTCAGCAGCCCGAGCGGCGCGACCGCCAAAGTACGCAAGGCGGCCTGAGGCCGCCCCGCGAGGATGTAAAAACGCCTGCCGCCACCGGCGCGGCAGGCGTCCGCCTCACCCCTCGGCGGCGGCTTCGCCGCGATGGTAGGTGGAGTAGACGTAGACCGGGATGCTCAGATCCCCGAGTTGCTGTTCGATCAGCGGCTTCACTTCCGCCCAGTCCAGACCGCCGATGCCGGTGGACAGTTTCGGCAGGGCGAGACTCTTGAATCCCTCGGCTTCGGCCAGTTTCCGCAACTCCTGCAAGGCATGGCGCACATGCGACACCGTGGCGCGGCCGGGCTTCTGTCCGTGGCCGTAAGCGCCTTCCTGGGTCAGCAGGTTGACGACAATGCGGCCGTCCGCGCCCATCCACGACCACAGCGAACCCGACTTCGGGTGCTGGGTCTGGCAATAGTGGCGGAAGTCCTTGTACAGACCGGGCCACTGCTCGCGCAATGCGTGCGCCAGACCCTGACCGAAGTCATCGTTGGGGGCGATCCCGTGGGCGATCGCCTGGGCCTTGCTGAGCAGGATGTCTCCGGTAACTTCAATAATCATGGTGTTTTTCCGTGGTTGTCTGTCGGTTGAACATGGCCGGCGACCGGCCGGGGGAGGCGTGGGGTAAAACCCCTGAAAAACTGTGCCTATATAATCATTCTAGTACTTGCTGGAAAAAATGGAATACGTGGGCGAGAGAGATTTTCGGAGGCGCACGGTCGGGGGAACGAAGAAGGGACGGGCCGACCGAAATAGCGGTCGGCCTGCGTAATCGGGGTTCAGACTTCGTGGATGAAGAGGTCCCGGTCAAAGCGGATCTGCGGGAAAAACACGCCGTCCTCGGCCCGCTCGCCCGCACCCACCACCATGATCGGGAACGCCCCGTCCGGCAGCTTCAGCAGCTTGCTGACCCGCGCCTCGTCGAAGCCTTCCATCATGCAGGTATCAAACCCGTGCGCGCGGAAGGCCAGCACCAGGTTCTCGCAGGCCAGCGCCGCGCTCTTGGCGGCCCACAGCTTCACTTCCGCCTCGGTGAACGGCCCGCGCGGCACCGGCGCGAACATCCCGCCGACAGTAAAGGCGGCCTTTTTCACCCGGGCGAAGCTGTCCAGCGGCCCCGGCATGTAGTTGTACGGGATCAGCTGGTAATAGCGCTTCACCAGCGGCGGTACGTCCGGCATGGGCCATTCGCGCAGCATTTTCTTCGAGAAGTCGTTGATGCGGTCGGTGCGCGCCACGCAGACGATCAGTTCGGCGGCGGTCTTGGCCGCCCACTGGCTCATGCAGGCCTTGACCAGCTTCGCTTTCTTGTCGGCGGAGCGCACCACATAGAACTCCCAGGGCTGCAGGCCGGAGGACGAGGGCGCCAGCATCGCCAGGTCCAGGCAGTCGTCCACGACCTCGCGCGGGATCGGCGTCTTGGTGAACTTGCGGACGGAGCGGCGGCTCATCACCACTTGCCGGAAGGATTCGACGTCGATGCCGTTCGGGGCGGGTTCGTAGTAGCGTTCCTTGCCGCCGATCGTCTTGGTCTGCAAGTCGTGGGGTGGCGGGTAGGCGGTCATGCGGGGTCTCCGGCGGATGGTCTCAGTGCGAAAATAATCGAACTGTTCGAAGGTTGTCAAACTTTATGGCGGAGGATGGCAAATCCGGGGTTTCCTGAAACGCAGGTTCCCGTTATGTTCGGGGGCTCCGGAGTTGTCGAGAACCCGCATCATGCCCTTTGTTCCCGTGCGCGACCGCCAGTCCCTGTACGTCCGCATTCTCGGTCGCGGTCAGCCCGTGCTGCTGTTGCCCGGTCTCGGCATGCACAGCGCGCACTGGTTGCCGTTCATCTGGCCCTATCTGGGGCGGTTCCGTTTTTACCTGCCGGATTTTCGCGGCCACGGCAAATCCGCCGCTGTCCGCCTGAACCAGCCCGATGTCTTCCAGAACCACATGGAGGATGTCCAGGACCTGATCCATCGCCTGGGCCTGCACGATTTCCTGCTCGGCGGCATTTCGCTGGGCGGCTCGACCGCGTTGCACCTCAACCGGGAGACCGGGCTGCCCGGCGTGCGGCGCTACCTGCACATTGACCAGTCACCGTGCGTCGGCAATCGCGAGGGGTGGTCGCACGGGCTGTTCGGCCTCCGTCAGGACGAGCTGTTCGGCCAGTTGCACCGGCTGGCGGATCTGCTCGATTCCCATGGGCATCTCACGCATCTGGGCGACTTGCCCGACGATGCCCGTCGCGAAGCCGCCGGGACGCTGGCGGAAGTGGCGGCCGGGATGACGGGGCGTACCTACCTGAAACCCCTGCTGCGGGGCCTGCTGGCGCGTCCGGGGCAGTTGTCGCGGCGCCTGCCGCTGAGCCGCATCGAGGATTGCCGCGCCTACCTGCGCGCGTACACCGCCGGCGGGCATGATTACCGGCCCGCCTTGCGGCAATGTCCGGTGCCCATCACGGTGATGGTGGGCATGAAGTCGCCGCTGTACGCCCCGACCGGGCAGATGACGATTGCCGACTACGCGCCCCGCGCGCGGATCGTGCGCTTCCACCGTTCCGGCCATGTGCCGCTGGCGGACGAGCCGATCAAATTCATCCGGGAGCTGGGGCGTTTTCTGGACGCGTCGGATCACTGATCCGGCGACAGGTCCCGGCGGAAACGGCCGGACAGGCAGACCTTGTCCTCCGCATCCACCACCCGCACCACGGTCCATCCTTCGTCCGCTGACGGAGCGCATTCCACCCGCATCACGCCGGACGGTAACGGCACCGGCCGCAGGAAGCGGGCCTCGATCTCGGCGACGTCACCGTGTCGCGCCAGCACTTCGCATGTGCGAACGAACATGCCCAGGCCTTGCAGCACGGTGCGGCCGAAGGGCGATTTCCGGCCCGCGCTGTCCAGCCAGTGGATCGGGTTGAAGTCGCCGGTGAGCAGGGCGAATTGCAGGCCGTCGCCCGCCTCGGCGGACCAGGTTCCCGCGCTGTCCCATTGTTTGGACGCGGCGCGGAAAGGCCGGACGATGGCGCCGCGCACCCCGGGACCGTGGTTCAGGAAAGCGGAGTGCAGGGTGGCGATCACCCGCTCGGGATCGTCCATGGTGCCGGTGGCGATGCGCACGGCGACCTGCGTGGCGCCGCCGCTCTCGCGCAGGGACTCCAGGCTGGCGCGGATGCGCAGGCGTTCGCCCGCCGGCAAGGGCTTGAGCACGCGCATCGAGACGCCCTGATTGATGACCTCGGCGAGGTTGTAGGACGACTGCTCGAAGATGCGCATGGCCGGAGACAGGCCCCACTGGCTGAACAGGTGTGCGGGCACCCGCGCCGGATCGGCGGGCGCGCCGCACCAGCGTTCGTAGGCGGCGACCTGGTAGCGCGGCGGGGCGTCCACCGTGCAGGCGACCGGATGGTAGCCCGTGTGCGTGGGAAGAAAGCGCCCGATCAGGGCGCGCAGGAACAGGCGTAACCAGGTCCGCACCATGGGCCCGTGTTGCAGCATCAGGGCCACTGGCAGGGAGCCTGGCGGCAGGGGTACAGACATGACCGACTCCGGAAAAGGCCCGCGGCCCCGCTGCTTGTGGCGCGGGGCGGGCCGGTCCGCCGATTATTCCGTCCGAATGTGACAATCGTCTTAGTCATAGGCGACAACCGGAATGGCGTTGCGCGACAGCGCGCCGGTCAGTGACAACCGCCGGGCGGATTCACTATAGTCGCCGCACCGATCGGTCTGACGGAGAGGAAGGGCATGACGGCGCGAGCCCCGGGTCCCGGCGACAGCATTTCACGCACCGTGGCGCTGAACTACCTGCGCGGTTTTTTCGAGTACGCGCAGCGGCGCGGGCTGGATCCTGTCCGTCTGGCCGACGGCTTCGGCTTCGACCCTGAAGATCGCGAGGGACGGATCGATGTCGATGTGTGCCACCGGCTGTTTGCTCGCGCCGCCGCCTGGCTGGAGGATGAGGACATCGGGTTGCATGCGGGCGCGCGGGTGCGCCTCGGGCATTACGGCGCCGCCGCCTATGCGGCGCTCAGCTGCCGCTGGGGCGTCGAGGCGGTCGATTATCTGGTGCGCTACCAGTCGCTGGTAATGGATATCGGTGCGGCGCGTCTGGAGGGCGACGGCGACGCGCTCCGCGTCCATTGGCATACCAACGACGCCTGGCGGCGCAGCCGCTACCTGGCGGATTACAATCTGGCCGGGCTGGTGTCCTGCGCGCGCCTGGTCATGGGCGATTGCCTCCGTTTGCTGGGCGTGGACATGGCCTACGCGCGACCCGCCGATACCGCCGCCATCGAGGCGCTTTGCGGTTGCCCGGTGCGTTTCGCCGAGCCGGTCTATTGTTTGCGGGTGCCGATCTCCATGCTGGGTTTCGCCTTGCCGGAGCCCAATCCCGAGGTGTGCGCCGCCATGGCGCGGCTGGCCGAGCAGCAATTGCAGGCCTTCAGCCGCGAGGACAGCTTCCTGCCGCACCTTCGCCGCCTGCTGGCCGTGCGCTTGGGGCAGGGCGCCGCCAGCCAGGAAGATCTGGCGACGGAACTGGGCCTGCATGTGCGCACGCTGCAGCGCCGGCTGGGCGAGCACGGACTGACCTGGTCGCAACTGCTGGACGACGTCCGGCAGACACTGGCGGCGACCTATATCCGCGACCCGGCGCTCAGTCTGGGCGAAATCGCCTTCCTGCTCGGTTTCGCCGAGCAGAGCAATTTCCAGAAGTGTTTCAAGCGCTGGTTCGGGGTGTCGCCGGGACGATACCGGCGGGAGCGGGGCTAGGCTTCGGTCGCCAGTGCGATCTCCGATTTTCCGGGAGTCGCGTGGCAAATGTTGACGTTTTTTGTCAGGCGATTCCGGGCGCTGCAAGGCATGTCGGGCGGCGGAGAGCCGCCAGACCGCGCGCCGCCTGCGCAAGCCGCTCCCAAGGCATGATGCACGTCACAAATCCGCGCAAAGACGCCGCCCGTCAGCGCTGTCAGGCCCGGAGGTTGCATGAAGTCAGGCATGTGTCTCAACCTGACGGCAGGAGTCTCCCCATGCGAACCGTGCGTACCGTCCGGATGCTTTCCGGCAGCGATCGCGAGCGTCATCTCCTTCGGTCCCGCCTGACACTGTTCGGCCGTCGCGAGGATGTGCACTGGACCTATGTCGAGTCCGGCGAGGCGGATGTGGCCGTGCTGAGCGCGGACAATCCTTCGCTGGAGATGTTGCGCGAGGCCGGCGGCGTAGCCCGCGTGGTGGTGTTTCAGGCGCGCGAATCGGACGGTTGGGGGTTGCTGGAGTCGGGCAATCCGCTGGAAAGGCACTTCTTGCTGATGCTGGAACAGTGGGAGGAGTTCTATGTCCGCAAGAGCCGGGTTATTCTGGAGGATACGCTGGAGGATGCCGCCTGACGGCTCTGACCTGCGGGGCGCAGTCCGGGCGTTTGGCTGGACGGAGGGAAGCGATGATCCGGAAGCTGGTGTATGCGGTGTGGTTCGTCATGGCGGCAATCCTCGCCTACGGCGCGGCCGGACCGTGGCTGGTCTTGCACAGCCTGCGCAATGCCGTGGAGCATCGCGATGCCGCCGGCCTGAACAGCCTGGTCGACTATCCGGCCTTGCGGGAAAACCTGAAGGATCACTTCCGGCAAGGCTTGTCGCGGACGCTGGCCGAAGAGGGCGACAGCAGCGCGGCGGGAGCCATGAGTCTGTATCTGGCGGACGGGATGGTGTCTGGCCTGGTGGATATGGCGGTGACGCCGGAAGGGCTGTCGCGCATGATGACCGGTGCGCCGCCCGTGCCCGGAGAGACGGAGGCGTCGCGTAATCCGGGCATGGCGCCGCGCGAGGCATGGTTCGCCGAGACCCGCTCCCGCTACGAAGGCACCAGCCGTTTTCTGCTCACGGTCAGGGACAAGGAGGGGCGGGAATTGCAATTCGTGCTGGACCGCGCGGGGCTCGCCTGGCGACTGACCGATATCCGGTTCTGATCGCGGTCGCAATTTGCTCACATGCGCCAAGCGGCTGTCAGTCTTTGACAATCCTGAATACGGCACGACGGGTATGATTAAAAAATACCCGCCCGCTTCCCGGGCCAGGCCTTCAGAGACCGACCATGACAAGAAAAACCCTGCGCGCCCTGGGCCTCGCCCTGACCCTCGGCTTCTCCGCCGCCGCGTCCGCCGTCGACTGGGCCGCCTATTCGCATGACAGCGATCCCGGTTACCGCAACCCGAACTGGATGTCTTCCTTGCCGGACTCCCGGCCGCTCAGCCAGCTGTCCATCCCCGGCACGCACGACACCATGGCCCGTTATGGCGGCGATATCGCCCAGACCCAGTCGATGACCCTGTCGATGCAGTTGCAGGCGGGCGTTCGCGCGCTGGATATCCGGTGCCGTCACATCAACAACGCCTTCGCGATCCATCATGGCCTGATCTACCAGAACGCCAATTTCGACGACGTGCTGTCTGCCGTACGCGACTTTCTCCAGGCGAATCCGCGCGAAACCATACTGATGCGCGTGAAGGAAGAATACACGCCGACCGGCAATACGCGCAGCTTCGCCGACACCTACGCCAGCTACGTGCAGCGGTATCCCAACCTGTTCTGGACGCCGAATTCGTCCAACCCGACACTGGGCAGCGTGCGCGGCCGGATCGTGGTCTTGCAGAACTTCTCCGCCCCGCAAGCCTGGGGACTGGATTACAACAGCCTGAACCAGCAGGACGACTATGTCCTGACCACCAACTGGGACCTCTACAGCAAGTGGACCAAGGTCAAGAACCAGATGGCCGCCGCCAGTACGGGCAGCCCGGACACCTTTTACATCAACTACCTGAGCGGCGCGCAGGGTTCCTTCCCGTACTTCGTGGCCAGCGGCCAGAGTTCGCCCGGCAGCAATGACCCGCTGCTGTCCACCGGCCTGACAACGCCGGGATGGAAGTCCTCCTACCCGGATTTCCCGCGCGTGGCCTGCTTCATCGGCATCTGCACCATCGCCTTTGAAGGCGCCAACCGGCTGGCCAGCGAGCGTCTGGCGGGCACGACCTACGGACGTGTCGGCATCCTCATGGCGGATTTCCCCGGCCGGCTGTTCCTGTCCAACCTGATCGCGCACAACTTCCGCTGATCGTGGCAACAAAACAAAAGGGGCGCCTCGAGCGCCCCTTTTGCATGGTTGTGCACCGTTACTCGTCGTTGAGCGTGCACTCCAGGTTCCCCGGGTCGTTGTGGCAACGGATCTTCTTTAGCAGCGACATCATGCGTTTGTCGTAGAAGCCTTCCTTGGTCATGCTGATACGCACTTCGCGCATGAGGCGCACGTACTTGTCCTGATCGGCCTTGCTCAGGTCCATCCAGTACTTCGGATCGATGTCCGCCTCACCCTTGGCGACAATCTTTTCCACCAGGTCCAGCTTGGACGCGGCGTACTGGCGCATCATCAGCATGCGGTCGTCGAAATCCGGCACATCCTTGAACTTGTCGCGGCGAACGAGGATGGTCGCGGTGATCTGCGCCAGCGGGAAGCGGAAGATCGCACCCTTGGTCCCCAGGCCGCGATACAACTCCAGCGGCCGGTAGGCGATGGCGGGCGCGGCGATCACGTCCACCTGACCGTTGTTGAACTTGCCGCCAAAGCTGGTGATGTCGGAGGCTACCGGCTGCGCGCCCAGGTTCTGCACGATCTTGGCCTGCGCCTTGTCGAAATCCAGCACGGCCACTTTTTTGCCCGCCGCCTTCTCGATCGAGTTGATCTGGCGGTCATTGACCATCACGTAAGCCGCGCCCAGCGGAATCACCGCCGCGACCTGATAGGGTCCGCTGGCGAGGAGGGCGTTCACCTTCGGGTTGGCCAGCGTGGCGATCAGTTCGCGCACATGCTTGAAGGTGGGCAGCGAGCCCGGCGAGTCGATGCTGCCGATGAAGAAGTTGAACTGCTTGGCGCGCATGGTCGAGATGGCGACGCCGTCGCACTGGCCGGCCTTGAAGTCCTCGGCGGCGATGCGCTCGTCGGTGTAGGCCTTGAGCGTGGCGTTGACGTTCCATTTCTTCGCTTCCAGCGTCAGGTCCTTGGCATAGCTGAACGCATCACCCTTGGTGCCCAGGATGTCGAAGATGCAGAAGGTGATATCCATCGGCTTGGGGAACGGCTTCATGGCAGGCATGCCCGGTGTGGCGGGGGCAGGCGCGGCAGCCGGATCGGCGGCCAGGGCGTTCAGGCTCAGGGTCAGCAGGGGGAGGGCTAGCGCGACGGGCAGACGCATGGAGTACCTCGGGTCGGAGTGGGGGTGGAACGGGTTGTTTTTTTCCGGCATGCGGCGCGCCGTGAAGGCGCGCGATCAGTCGGAGCATAGGCCGGCGTTGCGGCGGCGTCATTGGCAATCCGGACGCGTTTCCGTGTCCGGGAAGTCGGCTATTCGTCGCTGAGGGCGCACTCGGCGTTGGCCGGGTCGATCTTGCAGCGGATCTTCTTCAGCACCTTCATCATCCGCGGGTCGTAATATCCGTCCTTGGTCATCTGGATGCGCGCCTCGCGCATCATGGCCTTGTAACGGGTTTCGTCCTCGGGCTTCAGCGCCATCCAGTATTTGGCGGGAATGTCGGCCTCCTGCTTGTCAATGTACTTGAACAGCTCGTCCAGGAACTGGTCCATGAACTGCAGCCCGACCTGACGGAAGCTCAGCATCTTCTGGTCGAGGTCCGGCAGTTTCTTGCGCAGGCGATCTCGGTTGATCACCAGGCTGCCGGTGACCTGCGCCAGCGGGAATTTGTACATGGCGCCCTTGTCGCCGAGCCCGCGATACAGCTCCAGCGGCCGGAACGCGATGGCGGGCGCGGCAATGATGTCTACCTGGCCGTTATTGAACTTGCCCGCGAAATTGGAGATGTCCGACGCGACCGGCTGCGCGCCCAGCTTCTGCACCATTTCCGCCTGCGACTTGTCCCAGTCGAGCACGGCGATGCGCTTGCCCGCCGCTTTCTCGATCGAGTTGATCTCGCGGTCGCGCACCATCACGTACAAGGCGCCCACCGGCAAGACACCGATGATCTGGTAGGGCTCGGTGATCGACAACGGGATCAGCTTGGGGTCGAGGAGGGTTTTCAGCAGGATGCGCATGTGCTCGTAGGAGGGCACGCCGCCCACGGAGTCGATGCTGCCGATGAACTGGTTGAACTGGCGGGCGCGCAGGGTGGAAATGCCGGCGGCGTCGCACTGGCCAGCCTTGAAGCTTTCGGCGGCGATGCGTTCGTCCTGGTACACCTCGATGTCGGCGACCACGTTCCAGCGCCGGGCGATCAGCGCCAGGTCCTTGGCGCGGCTGTACAGCTCGCCGCTCTTGCCCAGGATGTCGAACAGGCAGATCGACACGTTCAGCGGCTTGTCGAGCGGCGGCGGCAGGCCGTTCTCGCCGGGGCGGAGGTCCTTGGCGATGGCCATGACCTCGGACGCGTTTGCCACCCGGGCGGTCAGGGGGAGGACGGACAGGACAACCAGGCCCAGGGCGGGCAGGATTCGACGGAACAGGGTCTTCATCGGCAATGTCTCGTCAAACCGCGCATGATGGCGGCGTTTGTTATTGTCAGCCCGGACAATAGCGCGCGAGGCGGCCACGGGCCATGGCCCGGTAGCCGGCGTCGCGCGGCTGCGGAGGCAAGGACGGCTTATTGCTCTTCAGGCAGCGAGCACTCGGCGAGCGCGGGATCCAGCTTGCAACGCACCTTCTTCAGCACGTTCATCATCCGGGGATCGTAATAGCCCTCCTTGGTCATCTGGATGCGCGCCTGACGCATCATTTCCTTGAATTTACCCTCGTTTTCCGGGTCGATATCCAGCCAGTACTTGGCCGGAATATCGTTTTCGGCCTTCTGGATGACCTTGAGGATCTGATCCAGCATCTGGTCCATGAACTGTCCCTGAATGCCGCGGAACACCGTCAGCCGGTCGTCAAGATCCGGCAGCTTCTTGAGGATGCGCTCCCGGTTGATGACCAGGCTGGCGGTCATCTGGGCGATCGGGAAGCGGTAGATCGCGCCATGTTCGCCCAGGCCGCGATAGAGCTCGAAGGGGCGGTACACCAGCGCCGGGGCCAGGAGGATGTCCACCTGACCGTTGTTGAAGCGTCCGCCCAGGCTGCTGATGTCGGAGGAAATCGGTTGCGCGCCGATCTTCTCGACAATGGCGGTTTCCGACTTGTCCCAGTCGAGCACCGCCACTTTCTTGCCGGCGGCGGTCTCGATGGAGTTGATCTTGCGGTCGCGCACGTGCACGTAGATGCCGCCGACCGGCATGATGCCGAGGATCTGGTAGGGTTCCGTGATGGTCAGCGGCACGACCTTGGGATCAAGCAGGGTTTTCATCAGCAGGCGCAGGTGGTCATAGCTGGGCACGCCGCCCACGGAATCCACGCTGCCGATGAAGTTGTTGAACTGGCGCGCGCGCAGGGTGGAAATGCCCGCGGCGTCGCACTGGCCGGCCTTGAAGCTCTCCGCGGTCACGCGCTCGTCCTGGAACACCAGGATGTCGGCAATTACGTTCCAGCGCTTGGCGATCAGCGCCAGATCCTTTGCCATGCTGTAGAAGTCGCCGTTCTTGCCCTGGAAATCGAAGAAGCACACGGTGACCTTGAGGGGTTTCGGCAGGGGCGGCGGCAGCCCGTTTTCGTTCGGCTGGAAGTCCTTGGCGGCGTCAAGCACCTCGCCGGCATGCAGCGGCAGGCAGGCAACGAGGGGAATCAGACAGCAGATGAAGAGTGACGCGGCTTTACGGATGACACCCATGGATCAACTCCGTGACGACGGTGCATTCAGTCGGTTTTGTTATGGTTGTTGTCGTAATGTTTGTTGCCCGTCAAGGCGAACATCGTCCGATGGTATGAAAACCGGGCGGCAAAGACAAGCCGCGCCGCCCGGGGAGCCTCCGCTTATTCGTCCGCCAGCGCGCATTCCCCGCGCGACGGGTCGTAACGGCAGCGGATCCGCTTCAGCAGCGCCATCATGCGCGGGTCATAGTAGCCTTCGCGGGTGAGTTGCACGCGGGATTCGTGCATCAGGGTCTGGTACCGGGCCTGCTCTTCCGCGGTCAGGTCCAGCCAGAAGCGGTCGGGCACCGATTTTTCCTGCCGGGCCAGCCACTCCTTGGACCGGTCGATCTCGCCGACCGCGAAGCGGCGCAGCGCCGAAATGCGGGCGTCGAGATCCGGCACCTGCGCGGCCAGCACCTTGCGGTTGATCAGCACGGTCGCGGTCATCTGTGTCAGCGGGAAGCGGTAGACGCCGCCGTACTCAAGCCCTTTCGACAGTTCCAGCGAGCGTACCGCCATGGCGGGGGCGGCAATGATGTCCACCTGACCGTTGTTGAACTGGCGGGCGAAGCTGAAGAAGTCGGAGGCGACCGGTTGCGCGCCGAGCTTGCTGACCAGACGATCCTGCGCGCGGTCGACGCTGAAGACGGCGACACGCTTGCCAAGCGCGTGCTCCACCGAGTCGATGCCGCGGTCGTTCACCATCACGTAGGTCGCGCCCAGCGGGAACACCGTCAGCACCTGGTAATCGCCCTGGACGGTCAGCGGCGCGACTTTCGGCTGGTCGAGCAGGGCGGCGACCGTCCGCACTTCGCGGACTTCCGGCGCGGCGCCGATGGCGTCGAGGCTGCCGATAAACCGGTTGAAGGCGCGGGCGCGGATGGTCGAGAGCACGACGCCCTGACACTGGCCGACCCGGAAATCCTCGGCGGCGAGACGTTCGTCGGCATAAGCGACCACGGAGGCCGCCACATTCCACTTCTGTGCATCCACTGCCAGGCTCTTGGCGTAGGCGTACAGTTGGCCCTGTGCGCCGAGCGGGTCGTACACGCACACTTTCAGGTTGAGGGGGGTATCGAGCGGTCTGTCCATTCCCGCCCTCTCGTCGGCGCCGGCGGCCGACGCGACAAGCGCCGAAGCCAGCACCGTGCCGGCGCTGAGCAGCCGGGCGCGGCGAAGGGTGGAGCGATCCATTTGATGCACCTCATAGATCAACGATATGATGCGGCGGAATCCGCATCTGCAGCCAGCCTAGCACCCGACCCCGACGACACCGGGAAAGCTGTCCGGTTGTCCGGCATGACTGTCGTCAATTGCCGGAAATTTGGCGCAATTTCACAATAAATTCATCCGGACCCGCCGGGGAGACGCAGGGATGAACGGTATCCGTTACCAGCTCGAAGACATCGAAACCTTTCTCCAGGTCGCCGAAACCGGCAGCATCACCCAGGCCGCCGAGCGTCTCTGCGTATCCAAGTCCGTGATCAGCAAGCGCATTGTCCGGCTCGAGCATGCCTTGGGCATTGCCTTGTTGCACCGCTCGACGCGGGGCGTCACCCTGACCGACAAGGGACAGGCCTTCCACGGCCGGGCCCAACGCATCCTGGAAGACCTGCACCTGGCGGCCGACGAGGTCGCCGAGCAGGGGCATGAGCTCAGCGGGCAGTTGCGCATCGCCGGGCCGCTCAGCTTCGGTTCCCGTTACCTCGGCAAATTGCTGTTCCCGTTCATGGAGCATCATCCGCGTCTGCAGCTGGCGCTGGACCTGGAAGACCGCACGGTGGACATGGTGCGCGAGGGCTACGACCTGGCCGTGCGCGTGACCCGCACGCCCGCCCTTGAGTTGCGCGCGCGCCAGCTGGCGGTGAGCCAGCGCATCGTCTGTTGCAGCCCGGCCTTTGCCGAGCGCCATGGCCGTCCCGACAGCCTGGAGGCATTGGCGCAGTTGCCGGCGATCGGCTACAGCAATGTCAGCGCCAGCCAGCTCTGGCAGTTCGAGCCTGAGGAGCCCGGCGGTGACGTACGGGCGCTGGCAATGCGCGGCCGGGTGACGGTCAATAACGGCGAATCCGCCTGCGATGCCGCCATCGCCGGGCTGGGCGTGGTGATGGTGCCGCTGTTCATTGCCGCGCGCGGACTGCGCAGCGGCGAACTCATTCCCGTGCTGCCGACCGCGCGGCCGCTGGCCGACGCTATTTATGCGGTGTATCCGCAAACGCGCTATGTCAGCCGCGCCGTGCGCGCGGTGATCGATTACCTGGTTACCGCGATGAGCGAGGCGCCGCCCTGGGAACGCGACCTGCCGTTCTGCCTGCAAAGCTTCTACGAGGGCGCGCCATGCGATGGCCCGACGGGTGTTCTCGCCGGGTGAACACGGCGTCCCGGTTTCCGGTCTGGCGGCGTCCGGGCGCGACGGTTAAGGTGGAGCCATTCCCGAGGAGGATTCCATCATGACTACCCCAACCCCTGTGCTTCGCGCCGTCAGCCGGGTCGTGCGCGGCATGCCCGCCAGCGACGGCGCGGGCGTGCGCCTGAACCGCGTCATCGGTACGCACTTCCTGCCCGATCTCGATCCCTTCCTGATGCTGGACGAATTCCGTTCCGACCAGGCGGGCGATTACATTGCCGGTTTCCCGGACCATCCGCATCGCGGCTTCGAGACGGTCACCTACATGCTGGCCGGACGGATGCGCCATCGCGACAACCAGGGCAACAGCGGCCTGCTGGAGGCGGGCAGCGTGCAGTGGATGACGGCCGGGCGCGGCATCATCCATTCGGAAATGCCGGAGCAGGAAGACGGCCTGATGTGGGGCTTCCAGCTGTGGGTGAACCTGCCGGGTCGCGACAAGATGATGGCGCCGCGTTACCAGGACATCCCGCCCGCCGACATTCCGGAAGTGGCGGCCGGTGGCGCGGTCGTGCGCGTGCTGGCCGGCACATATCAGGGGGTGGAAGGGCCGGTGCGCGACATCGTGACCGGGCCGCTGTATCTGGATCTGCGCCTGTCCGGCGGCGCGACGGCCGAAGCGCCGGTCACACCGGGGCACCACGCCTTTGTGTATGTGTACGAGGGCAGCGTCGATATCGGCGGGCGGGTGCTGGCGCGCGGCGAACTGGCGGTACTTTCGGACGGCGATGCCTTGCGCCTGACCGCCGGCGGCGAGGGCGGCCGCGCCATCCTGGTCGCCGGGAAGCCGATCGGCGAGCCGGTGGCCCGCTATGGCCCGTTCGTGATGAATACCCAGGCGGAAATCCGCCAGGCGTTCACCGACTACCAGAGCGGCCGGTTCTGACCCGCAACGCCAACGGGGCTTACAACAGCCCCGTTTTCCCCCACAGGATGAACACCCCGATCAGGGCGAAGATCGCCGCGCAGACCATGTGGATCAGCCGGATCGGCAGCTTCTGCGCGAAATGGTTGCCCAGATAGACGGCCGGCACGTTCGCCAGCATCATGCCCGCCGTCGTGCCCGCCACCACCCAGGCGAGGGCGTCCGGGAACCGCGCGCCGAGCGCCACCGTGGCGATCTGGGTCTTGTCGCCCATTTCCGCCAGGAAGTAGGCGATCACCGTGGCGCCAAACACGCCGAAGCGATGTTCCTTCTGCTCCTCATCGTCGTCGATCTCGTCCGGCACCAGGATCCAGGCAGCCATCGCGATGAATGACAGGCCGAGAATCCAGCGCATCACATCCGGTCCCACCACCTGGGTGACCCACATGCCGACCGCCCCTGCGACGGCGTGGTTGAGCACGGTGGCGACAAAGATCCCGGCGATGATCGGTATGGGCTTGCGAAAGCGCGCGGCGAGCAGGAAGGCGAGCAGTTGGGTCTTGTCGCCCATTTCGGCGAGAAAGACCAGCAGCGAGGACAACAGGAAAGCGTGCATGTATGGATACCGGCCGGCGCGTGATCCCATGACCCGTTCTTTCCGGGCCGGCGCGGCGGAAAGGCGGGTCAAAGGTCTGGTCAGGCCGTGAGGGCTGCGCGCGCCATGTTCTGCGGAACAAGTGTGTTGACGCGGGCCTGTCCGGGAGGCGGACAGCGACTACTCCCCAATGACGGGGCGATTCTAACAGTGCGGGCGGGCTGATGCCAGCGCGGCACGGTCAGGACGGCGCGGATTCGTCCGGCTTGACCGCATCGCGATTGCCCATCTTGTCCACGAAGTCCAGCAG
>JAYRMT010000047.1:0-16136 GCA_041912575.1 Fluviicoccus sp.
CCGTTTCGGCCCATCCAGACGCCGGAACAGGACGGGCGACAGTCATGACACGCACGGATTTCTTGAGCGACCTGCTCGCGGACCTCCGGCTGGACAACAGCCTCTACCTCTATGCCCGCCTGGGTTATCCCTGGGCCCTGCAGATGCCGGTCGCGCCGAATGCCTGCTTCTACGCCATCACCCACGGCCAGGCCTGGGTGCGTCATGGCGGCGACCAGGCTTTCCTGGTGCGCGCCGGCGAAGTGGTGCTGTTCCAGCCCGGCGTCGCGCATCGCCTGGACCCTGACCTGTCGCCGCGCCCTGAACTGACGCCGCTCAATCCGGCGATCGCCCCATCCTGCTATCACCAGCTGGTCGTGCCCGGCGGCGAGGAAACCCGGCTGGTGTTCGGCTGCTGCGCCTTCGGCGGCCCCTTTGGCAGTGCGTTCCTCAACAGTTTGCCCGACACCCTGCACATCCCGAACCCGGTGCCGGACACGCCCGCCTGGCTGGGCCTGATCCACCAGTTGCTGGAAAGCCGTTTCCTGAACGAGCGCCCCGGGCAGGCCGCGATGATCAACCGCCTGTGCGAGGTGATCTGGCTGGAATCGTTGCGTACGCATGTGGAGCAGCAACCGGCGCAGGCGCGCGGCTGGTTGCGCGCCGTGCGCGACCGCTACCTTTCGCCGGCGCTCGCGCACATGCACCAGCGCCCGTCGTATCCCTGGACGGTGCCGGAACTGGCGCAGCAGGTGGGATTGTCGCGTTCCGCCTTCGCGGCGCGTTTCAGCGAAGTGATGGGGGAAACGCCGCAGGCGTATCTGACGCGCTACCGCATGCAACTGGCCGCGCGCGAGCTGACAGGGAGCGCGCGACCGGTCACGGCCATCGCGTTGGCGGTGGGTTACGGATCGGAAACCGCGTTCAGCCTCGCCTTCAAGCGGGAAATGGGCATGAGCCCGACGGCCTGGCGGCACGCCGGGGCGATGGGCTGACCTTCAGGGAGAGGACAGGAAATCCCGGATTGTCGCGGCCACCGCCGCGACATCGCCATCCAGGTGCAAATGATGCCCGCCGGGCAGGAGGACATGCCGCAGGTCCGGATGGGCCTCGCAGCGTTTCGCAAACACCGCGCGCGCAAAGGGCAACGAGTTCTCCGCCTCGATCAGCAGCGTCGGCGCACGGATATCGCGAATGAAATCCAGCACCTGCTCCTCGGTGACACGCCAGGGCGTGTCCAGCCGCAGCCGCTTGTCGGCGCGCCAGACAAATCCGCCCTCGACCGTTCCCACCCCGCGATCGCACAGGATGGCGGCGGCCGCTTCGCTCACCGGCACCAGCCCCTGCATGCGCGCACGGATCGCCAGCTCACGGCTGGCCATGATCCGCGTGCGGTCCTCGAAATCGCGCCATTGCGACATGGCCTGCCGAAGCACGGCCGCCGGGCGCTCGCCCTGCCCCGTGTACGGCCCGAAGCCCTCGATTAGCACCAGGCGCGACACCCGCTCCGGTAGGGCAGCCGCGAACAGCGTGGCGATGCCCGCGCCCATGGAGTGGCCCATCAGCACGAATTCGTCCCAGCCCAGTTGATCGACCACCGACAGCACATCATCCAGATGATCGATGAAGTGGTAACGCGTGCCCGCCGGGCGCGGGTCGCTCAGACCGTGACCGGCGAAATCGGGCGCCACGATCCGGGCGTCATCAAGCAAGGGGGCAAGGAGATCAAAAGTCGCCGCATTGTCCAGCCAGCCGTGCAGCGCCAGTATCCGGCGCTGACCGCCGGGGTTCCAGTCGCGGGCGGCAATCCGGCGTCCGCCGGCAACCGGGAAGCTCAGTTCGCCCGGCGTCATCCGATCGACATCCGCGCCAGCTTGCGGAAGCCGCGCAGGATGCCCTGCTCCAGGCCGACCTTGAGCACCGGCCCCACCAGCGGCAGGCGGCCGGTAAACGTGATGGTGTAATGCAGGCGGGTGCCTGCGCCACTGGGTTCGAAACGCATGACGCCGAGATGGTCGCGGATCGGCCCGCCCGGACTGGTGATGGTGTATTCGATACGCTGTTCCGGCTCGTAGACGGTCACCGTCTCCTCGACCGGCGGCAACGGGAAGGCGGTCAGGCGGCGCACGGAACCGACGCCGTTCAGGTAGCCCTGTCCGTCGCGGATGCGCTTGACCTTGAAGGGCGCGAATATCAGGCCCAGGTTGTTGTGATCGCCCAGCCAGTTGAAGATTTTCGCGGGCGCTTGCGGGAAGTCGAAAACGATGTCGATGGTTTGCTGCTGCATGACGGGCTCCGGAAGCGGACAGGAAAGGCGGCCGGAGACCGGCTGCCTCCGTCACGACCATCGGAGACTGATAACGTCAGACGCGCTCGGGGTCAAGGGGAATCGGTCGCGAGGGGAGCGGACTCCCCTCGCGCGGGAGGTCAGTCGCCAATGGCGAAGGGAGACGGCTCGCTGGGTTCGCGGTAGTACGGCAGCTGCACCATGCGTTGCAGGCCGAGCATGGATACGTAGGGCGCGCTGCGCTGGACAAAGTTGATCGCCCAGGCCGGGATCGTTCCGCCCGGATCGATATAGCCCTCGGCTTCCAGCCGGGTCTTGTCCTTGCCGACCGGCGTGAACTTGATGATCATGTCCTGGGCGTCCACCCGGACCAGACCGGGGCGCGGCGGGATGAAGTCCGGCGCGGCGCTCAGGCGATGCAGCAGGTAGCCCTTGCGCGCCGAGTAGGGTTCGATCACCACGTGCACGACCGAATCGCGGTCCGGCACGGTCAGGGGCGCGTTGAACACCTGGTAGTAGTAATACTCGGTGTTGGACACCTTCTTCAGCAGGCGCGACTCCTTGGTTTCCCAGAACCAGCGCTTGATGTTCTCGACGTCGTAATGCACGCGGGCCACCGCGTCCATCGGACCGTCAATCAGGGCTTCCAGCTTGAAGGAACGGATGCGCTTGCCGTCCTCCTGCTTGGCCCAGGTCTTGATGTTCTTGAGGGAGTCGCTGCGAACCAGATACCAGTCCTTGTAGGATTTCTCGACGCGCATGTCCTTGAGGTCGTCGTCGGCGGCCTGGACGACCGGTGCGGCCAGCACCAGCGCCATGACCAGCAGGGCTGTTTTTCTGATCATCGTGTCACTCCGCGCGCCACGGCAGCACCGGGGAAGCGCATTCTTATTATCGGTTGGAAACAGGACTATCGGTTGCCAAGGCAACCTGTGTAGGCTAGCACAGGATAAAGGACGATCAGGCGGGGATTTCGATGAACGGGCGCCGTGTAATGACGCCCGGAAACATGATCAACGTTCGTTCGCGTACGAACCGATCGTGAACGTGTAAGGGACAGGGCCGTTGGCATCGCGGTAGAGCGGCGACTGGACCATGCGGTTGAGCCCCACCATGGAGGAATACGGCGCGCGACGCTGCACGAAGTTGATCGCCCACACCGGCGCCGCCCCGCCCGGGTCGACATAGCCTTCCACTTCCAGCAAGGTCTTGTCCGGGCCTTGCGGGGTGAACTTGATGTACTCCTCCTGCGCGGGCATGCGCACGAGACCGGGGGTTTCCGGCAGGTAATCCGGCACCGCGCTGACGCGCAGCCCCATGTAGCCGCGGCGGGCCGTGTAGGGTTCGACCACCGCATGCAGGATCACGTCGCGGTCCGGCAGGGTCGCGGGCGCGGCGTAACGGCAGTAGTAGTAGAACTCGGTGTTGGACACCTTCTTCAGCAGGCGGGACTCCCGCGTTTCGTAGAACCACTTCTTGTAGTTGTCGACATCGAAGTGGACGCGCGCCAGGGTTTCCAGCGAGGCGTCAAACTGGGCCTCGATCTTGAAGGAACGGATACGCTTGCCGTCCTCCTGCTTGGCGTAGGTCTTGATGTTGCGGATGGAGTCGCTCTTGATCAGCTCCCAGTCGCTGTAACGGCGCGTGCCGCGCAGTTCGCTGAGATCGTCATCGTCACGGGCCAGCGCCGGCGCGGCGATGCTGATCATGGCGACGCCGAGGAAGAACGCGCCGAGTGTTTTTTTCATGAATTGGGACCCCTGTCGGTCATTGAAATCAATCCGGTCTCTGGCCTCGCGCCGTGACGCAAGGCCGGGAAAAGCCCCTCAGGATACCTTTCCCGCCGGGGGAGTCCTTGGCCCCCGGCCGTCGGGGCATGGCGCTACGGCCACTCCCCCCGCATGCCTGCCGTCCATGACTCACTCTTCATCAATCAACCGGAACGGGAGCGGTCCGGCGGCGTTGCGATACTGCGGCAACTGCACCATGCGCTGCAAGCCGATCACGGTGTAATACGGCGCCTGGCGCTGCACCGCGTTGATCGCCCACCCCGGCGCGGCTCCGCCCGGATCGATGTAGCCCTCCACCTCGACACGCACCTGGTCCTTGTCGATCGGCGTGAACTTCACAATCATGTCTTCGGCCTTCATGCGCACCAGCGGCGGTTTCGGCGGAGCGAAATCCGGTACGGCCTTGAGCGTCATCGAAGCGAAGCCGCGCTTGTGCGTGTAGGGCTCGATGGTGACATGGATATACGCGTCGCGATCCGGCAGGGTCACCGGCGCGTCATGCTGGATGTAGTAATAGAATTCGGTCGGCGATACCTTCTTGACGACTTTCGAATCGCGCACCTGCCAGAACCAGCGGGTGTAATTCTCGACATCCAGATAGACGCGGCCGAGCGTGGTGAGTGAGGCCTCGACCAGGTAATCCAGCTTGAAGGAGCGGACATTCTTGCCGTCCTCGCGCTTGGAATATGCCTTGATGTTGCGTCGCTGGTCGTGCTTGACCAGATCCCATTCATTGAAGGCCGCCGTGCCGCGCAGCTCGTCCAGATCGTCATCGACATCCGCGCGCGCCGGCGCGTGTCCGAGAAGGCAAGCGGCCGCCAGCAGCAGCAAGGGTATCCGGGCTTTCATTGTTGTTCTACCCCACATGGTTTAGTCCCTAACTTGGCACGACGGACGTTTAAAACCCGTTCGCGCCATACGGATACTAGCCGTACCCTCTCGCCTCACGCAATCCGGGGAAGCCAGACCGTCCGTCGGACCGATCCGCGCCCAATATTGACACTGTCAACATCCGGCGACATCCTGATTCCGACCACCGCCGGAAGGAGAACAAAAACATGGCCCGATTGCTCGACCACGCCTTGGGGTGGGTCATCCGCGAACGGCAGAAGCGGATTCCGTTCAACCCGCACAATCCCTTTCTGGAGGGTCCGTTCGCGCCGGTGCTCACCGAAGTATCCGAAACCCGGTTGAACGTCACCGGACGGATTCCGCCGGAACTGGACGGGATCCTGGCCCGCATCGGTCCCAACCCCCGTCGCGTCGCCAATCCGGGCGCCTACCACTGGTTCATGGGCGACGGCATGGTGCACGGCCTGCGCCTGCGCGACGGCGCCGCGCTGTGGTACCGCAACCGCTGGATCGGTTCGGACAGTGTGCGCCGCGCTGCCGGCGAGCGCCCCCTGCCTGGCCCGCGCCGGGGCGTCACCGACGTGGTCAACACCAACATCATCGGACATGCGGGGAAAATCTGGGCGCTGGTGGAAGCCGGCAGCTATCCGGTGGAGCTGGACGGCGAGCTGGACTCGGTCCGGCACGGCCTGTTCGATACCGGCCTCGAGAGCGGCTTCACTGCCCATCCGCACCGCGATCCCGACACCGGCGAACTGCACGCCGTCTGCTACGACCCGATGATCCGCAACCGTCTGCGCTATCTGGTGATCGACCGGCACGGCGGCTTGGCCCGCAAGGTCGACATTCCGGTGCGCCACGGGCCGATGATCCATGACTGCGCCATTACCCGGCGCTACGCGGTGATCCTCGATTTGCCGGTCACCTTCTCGGTGCGCGCCTCGCTGGAAGGCGCGGGCCTGCCCTACGTGTGGAACCCCGACCATGAAGGCCGCGTGGGCCTGCTGCCGCGCGACGGCGACGCCGCATCGATCCGCTGGTTTCCGGTCTCGCCCTGTTACGTGTTCCACCCCTGCAACGCCTACGATCTGGAGGACGGCAGCGTGATCATGGATGTCGTGGTGCACGAACGCATGTTCGACCGCTCGCGCATCGGCCCCGACAGCCAGTACGTCACCTTCGAACGCTGGAAGATGGATGCCTCGACCGGCCGGGTGATCCGCACCGTGCTCTCCAGCGAGAACCAGGAATTCCCGCGCTTCGACGAACGCCTGACCGGGCGCGACTACCGCTACGCCTACGCCGTGGGCATCGACATCGATAACCCGCAGCCGAACGCCCTGCTTCGTCATGACCTGCGCACCGGGAACACGGTCCGGCACGTCTACGGCAACGGCTGGCTGAGCGGCGAGGCTGTCTTCGTCCCCCGTCATGACGCCGCCGCCGAAGACGACGGCTGGCTGCTGTCCTACGTGCACGACCTGCATGGCGGTCCCAGCCGGGTGGTCATCCTCAATGCCGGAGATCTCGACGGGGAACCGCAGGCGGTCATCGACCTGCCAGCGCGCGTGCCGCTGGGCTTCCACGGCAACTGGATCCCGGACGGCGGCTGACCGCGTCACAAATTTTCCACAGGGGGGCGGCGCAAACGGCGGGGGCGGGAGTATAGTCAACCGGAAACGACGCCCTTGCCGAACCGATCCCCATGAACAAGCTGAACTTTTCCTTTCGCATCGACACCCGCTGGTGCCTGGACGAACTGCTCAAGGACAACCGCATCAGCCAGCGCGACGCGAACCTGGTCGCCACCACGCCGCGCACCCGCGACAAGCTGCACTGGCACCCGCTGCAGATGATCGCGCAGTTCGAATTCCCCGACCAGCAGTTCGCCGACAAGAAGCTGGACCTCGACCGGCTGACCGCCTGGCTGGCGGAAAAGGCCGAGCAACCGCTGTTCCACATCGATCCGCTCAAAATCAACGCGGCAGTGGTCACCGAGATTATGTCCTACGCCTTTGCCGAACGGCACGGCATCCTGGCGGTGCAGGTGCTGAAGGACGAAGTGGTGATTGCCAGCGCCCAGCCTTTCCACAACGAGTGGGAAGAGGGGCTGAAACACACCCTCAAGGGCAAGTCGATCCATCGCGTGATCGCGAACCCGGCAGAGTTGCACCGCTACAGCATCGAGTTCTACAAGCTGGCGCGCGCCATCGAGGGCGCGAACAGCGGCGACGCGGCGGGACAGACGGCGCGCGGCATCGGCAATTTCGAGCAGTTGCTGGAACTGGGCAACCTGCAGTCGCCGGACGCCAACGACCAGCACATCGTCAATATCGTGGACTGGCTGCTGCAATACGCCTTCGACCAGCGCGCCAGCGACATCCACCTGGAGCCGCGCCGGGATGCCGGACGCGTCCGCTTCCGCATCGACGGCGTCCTGCACAACATCTATGAGTTTCCCGGCCTGATCATGAATGCGGTGGTGTCGCGCATCAAGATCCTGGGCCGCATGAACGTCGCCGAGAAGCGCAAGCCGCAGGACGGCCGCCTGAAAACCCGCAACACCAAGGGTCGCGAAATCGAGCTTCGCCTGTCCACGCTGCCCACCGCCTTTGGCGAAAAGCTGGTCATGCGCATCTTCGATCCGGATGTGCTGGTGCGCGGCTTCAAGGAGCTGGGCCTGACCGGTGCGGATTACGACAAGTGGCAGAAAATGGTCCGGGAGCCGAACGGCATCATCCTGGTGACCGGGCCGACCGGTTCCGGGAAGACCACGACGCTCTATTCGACACTCAAGCAGCTCGCGACCGACGAGGTCAATGTCTGCACCATCGAAGACCCGATCGAAATGGTGGAGCCCAGCTTCAACCAGATGCAGGTGCAGCACGGTATCGAGCTCGATTTCGCGGAAGGCATCCGCGCGCTGATGCGCCAGGACCCGGACATCATCATGGTCGGGGAAATCCGCGACTACGAGACCGCCGACATGGCCATCCAGGCCGCGCTGACCGGTCACCTCGTGCTGTCCACGCTGCACACCAACGATGCGCCTTCTTCCATCACCCGCATGGTGGACCTGGGCGTGCCGCCCTTCCTGATCAGCGCCACGGTGCTCGGCGTGATGGCGCAACGGCTGGTGCGGACGCTCTGCCCGCACTGCAAGGTGGAAACCGAGTGCGACGAGAAGGCCTGGCAGGAGATGACCGCGCCGTGGGAGGCCCCGAAACCCGAGAAGATCTGCGCCCCGAAGGGATGTCTGGAGTGTCGCGACACCGGCTACCTTGGCCGCGTGGGGCTTTACGAAATCATGCTGCTCAGCAACGACCTGCGCAAAATGCTGACGGAAAAGACCTCGCTGATGAGTCTCAAGCGCCAGGCCTACCGTGAGGGGCTGCAACCGCTGCGCCTTTCCGGTGCGCAGAAGGTGGCGCAAGGGCTGACCACGATCGAGGAAGTGCTGCGCGTGGCGCCACTTAACTGAGTCAAACCCTGCCAAAAAGCCAACCCCGTCACAAAACAGGAGCGTATTGCGAATTAACGACAAGCCTGGCCTGTCTTTTGCATGACATCTGGCGAGGGTAACCTGACCCTCGTCCCGCCTCCCCCTCGCGGCCCTTCACGGCCGCCGATAATTCCGATAATTCCGCCTGCCGCCGAGAACATCCCCCCGGGTGTTCGCGCATGCCGGGATTTCGGAATGCCCGGGGCGGGAGTTCAACGGCTTGCTCTGGAGGCAATCATGAAGACTGTACGCTGGCTTGGCATCCTGACCGTCGTGGGCATGGCGTCCGCCGCACAGGCGCTCGACCTCGACAAACCCGACACCGCCAAGGGGGCTCTGTCCGCTGCCGCGCCGGACTGGCGGCTGGCGCGCGAGGACAGCGCGCGCGACATACGCACCTACACCCGGATGGAAGACGACAAGCCCTATCGCTCATTCCGGGTCGAATCCACGATCCACGCCCCGCTGACCACGGTCGGCAAGGTGCTGGCGGATTTCCAGAACTATGGACGCTGGTACTGGCAGGTCACCCAGGTGCGCTTGCTGAAGCAGGTGTCGCCGAACGAGTTCTACCTGTACCTGGTGCACAACGCGCCGGTCGGCCTGCCGGACCATGACGCCATCCTGCAGGTGACGGTGGAGCCGGCGGGCGACGGCCGTCCGGCGGCGAAGGTGCAATTCCATGCCCGGCCGGACTACCTGCCGCCCGCGCCGGGACTCATCCGGATGCAGGCGGAGGAAATCACCCTGACGCTGACGCCGACGGCGGACAACCAGGTGAAACTGGAGGCCTCCGGCTACTTCAATCCCGGCGGCAACGAACCGGTCTGGGCCGCCAACCTGGTCCAGCGCAACGCGCCCTACACCATGGCGGCCGGACTGGAACGCCTGAGCCGCCTGAGCGCGCCGACGGGAACACCCGCTTTCCTGTTGACGGCCTCACGCTAGGGATGGCGGCAGGGATGCCGCCAGTCGCCGAAAAGACGCACCTCATCGGCTCCGCGGTCAAATGTGACGGATTTCTCTGTTTACGAAGCGTTAACACGGGATAGTCCGCTCACTTGGACTGCCAGCTTGCAGTCCGCCTACAGGAACCTGCCCGACAGTCGCGAGGACTCCGAGGGCACAGCATTAGGGGTGTGTATCGTGAAGAAACTGTCCGCTGTATTCGCCGCCGTGGCCCTCTCTGTTGCCGTTCCCGCCTTCGCCGCCGAAAACGACATGAAGGATGTCCGTTCCGAAACCGCCAAGGGCGAGTGGGTGCTGGTCAAGAGCGACGCCACCCGGAACATCAAGACCTACACCAAGCAGGAAGACGGCCAGCGCATCCGCTTCAAGGTGGACGCGATGATCGACGGCTCGCTGGAAACGGTCGCCCGCGTGCACTTCGACGTCGACAACATCAAGCACTGGTTCTGGGAAACCATGGACTCGCGCCTGCTGAAGAAAGTGTCCGACCGCGAATATTACTACTACATGAAGTACAACGCCCCGGTCACCATGCCCGACCGTGACGCCATCCTTCATGCGGTGGTCGAGCCCTACAGCGTCAAGAAGGGCTACATGGAGCTGAAGATCAGCGCCGTGCCGGAATTCATGCCCCCGCAACCGAATCTGGTGCGCGTGCAGGCGCAGGACATGGTCGTCAAGTTCACCCCGGTGACCCGCGACAAGACCCATCTGGAAGCCGAGGGCTTCGTGGATCCGGGCGGAATCGCGCCGACCTGGGCGATGACCTTCGTGCAGCGCAACGCCCCGTACACCACCATGCTCGGTCTGCAGCGCGCCGTGAGCATGGCCTCGACCAAGGGCACCGAATCGGGTCCGTCGCCCTTCCAGATCTCGGAATAACGCGTGTCGCATGACCGGGCCGGCTTATGTCGGCCCTTTGCTTTTCAGGGGTTTAGCGCCGCCCGGGGCTCTCCCCCTTGTCTCGCGGTCCGCAATTGGGCAGAGTAACCGGTTCCACCGGCTGTCGACCTGCCGGACCGACACCCGTGCAACCCCCAGGACACCCCGGAACATGGCGAGACAGCCCAAACCCATGCAGACCCTGAAGATCGCGTTCCTGGGCGCGCGCGGCAGCGGCAAGACCACCCTTCTCACCAGTTACCTCGGCCACATGGCGAGCAGCCGCTGGCAGCAGGAACACCAGTACTACATGACCACGCCGGATTCGGCCGACTCCAAGCGTCTGCACGCCCTCTTCGAAGGCCTGCGCGCGGGCTACTTTCCGGAAGCGACCATCCGCCGCGCCACCGCCTACCGGCTGCACATGCATGTGCAGGGCTGCGCGGGCACGCCGCTGGAGATCCAGTGGCTGGACTATCCCGGCGAGTGGTGGGACCGCGAACCCGAGGACGCCAAGGAGCGCCGCCAGCGCGACGAATGCCTCGGACGGCTGGTGAACAGCCATGTCTGCTTCCTGGTGATCGACGGCGCCGAGTTGCGCAAGCACGGCGAGAAATACCTGCGCGCGCACCTGGCGCACATGAGCAACGAGATCGCCAACCAGCTGCGCCACGCCGCGCGGCGCCGCAAACCCCGGCAGAAAGTGGTGTGGATCCTGGCGCTGAGCAAGGCCGACATCTACGGCGCCGACGTGCGCGCCGACGACTTCGCCGACTACGTGCGCAAGCACGCGGGCGACCAGCTGGAAACGCTGCGCCAGCGCCTCGCCGAATCCGGCCACGCCACGCTGGGCATGAACTACCTGCTGTTTTCTTCGGTGCTGGGCCAGGGGCAGCGCATCATCGACATTCACCGCACCATCGGTCTCGACCTGATCGCCCCGCTCGCGCTGTACGGCTTGCTGGAACAGGCCCTGCGCCGCATCGAGAAATCGGCGGTGCTGAAGCGCATCTTCGCGGGCAGCGCCGACCGCGGCGCGCTGGAAGCGGTCTTCGGCAGGCTGCGGCAATGGCTGGCGAAGTGGCCGGACCGCGGCACCCGCGAGCTGGCGGACATCCTGTTCAACCGCGCGGAGAGCTGGATCGGCGCCCGCGTCAGCGAGCTGCAGACGGACCTGGACCAGCAACGGCAACAGGGCCTGACCATGCAGGCCGCGACCACCATCCTCAAGCTGGCGCTGAACAAGCCGCAGAACCGCGCCTACTACGTCACCGCGCACCTGCCGGAGGAACCCCGTGCGAGCACGCGCTGAATTCGAGATCCCGGTGGAGAACCGGGTGGTCTGGATGACCTGCGGACAGGACCTGGGTTATCAGGTGGTGCTGGCGCCGCGCTTCCAGCAGATTGAATGGCCGGACCTGTTCGAGGCCGCCTTCCCCCATTTCGAGATCGGCCGCGCCAGCCTGCGCTGGAAAACGCTGACGGTGGACGACCAGGCCGCGCTGGCGGTGGCTTTCTACGACCCCGAACACTGCGACGCGAGTTCGCGCCCGATCAAGCACTTCCTGATTTTCCTGCACATCGACGAGAAGATGATCCCGCTGGCGCCCCGGCTGAACACGCCGCGCCTGCTGGCGCAACTGGCCCCCGGTTTCGAAACGGTACTGCGCGCCGACCGCCGCCAGCCGCCGCGCGATGTGGCGCGGCAAGTGCAAAATACACTCGCCGACCAGACCCTGACGCTCGACTTCACCGCGAAGCCCGCCATGAATCCGGACACCCCGGGCGGCGTCGATCCGTCCGGGCGCGAAGCCTTGAGGCTGCCGACCGCATTGTGGTGGGCGCTGCTGATCATGATCCTGATCGCGGCCGGCGCGGGACTGGCGATGCGGCATCACGCGGGACCCTGACCAGTCCGCCGCCGGGCGAGGCCCGAAAGTCAAAGCCGGGGGCCGTTCCCCCCGCTACAATCAGGTCGCCAACAATCACAACAAGCCGGAAAACGCCATGATCAGAAAAGCCCTTATCGCCGCCCTCCTCCCGCTGGCCCTGCTGGCCGTTCCGGCGCAGGCCGCGCCCAACATGACGTTGCTGACCTCCGTGCTGTCGCAGGAACGCGCCTGGGCCGGGCTGCAAAGCAAGACGGTGACCGCCGCCGACGGCATCACCTACGCCTACAGCGAGGGCGGCCCGTCCAACGGACCGCGGGTGCTGCTGATCCACGGCTTTTCCGGCTCGCGCGACAACTGGAACCGCGTCATTCACCGGCTGACGAAGACCTACCATGTGTACGCCCTCGACCTGCCCGGTCATGGCGACACCGTCGCTCCCGCCAACTACGACTTCCAGCTCACCAACCAGATGACCTCGGTGCGCGCCTTCGTCCAGGCGCTGGGCATCGAGAAAGGCCTGCATGTCGCCGGGCACTCGATGGGCGGCGCGCTGGCCGCGCTCTACACCGCCATGTACTTCCAGGAAGTCCAGAGCCTGATGCTGGTGGATACGGCGGGGGTGTACAAGAACAACAAGGCGCTGTCGAGCGACGCCAACCGCCTGCCGGAAATGCTGGTGCGCAAGCCCGGCGACCTCAAGCGCCTCCTGAACGGCCTCGCCATGTACGACGCGCCGCTGATCCCGGCCGAGCTGCTGGAAGCGCAGGAGCAGGTGCAGATCAATCACCTGCCGAATTACGAAAAACTGATGAAGACGCTGATCGAGCAGGCCAAGCTCTACACCCCGGACACCTTCAAGCTGGCCGTGCACAGCATCGAGGCGCCGACGCTGATCGTCTGGGGCGACAAGGACGCCATCATTGACGTCGCCGTGGTCGACGAACTCAAGGAAAACCTGAAGAACCTCCAGGACACCGTGATCATCCGTGATGTCGGCCACGTGCCGATCCTGGAAGCCGACTACCCCGTCAGCGAGGCCTACCTGAAATTCCTCGCCAAAGCCCAGGCCACCCCGAACAAATTCGCCCCGGCCGCCGTGCCGGTCGCGCCCGCCAAATGATCCAGGAGCGTTCCATGCATCCCAAAGCCGCCCAACTGCTTGAAGCCCACGTCCGCCACATCCTCGGCGAACTCAGCGGCGACGCGCTGGCCTCCACCGTTTCCCGCGAGGCGAACGCCTTTCTGGACTGGCTCGGCCAGCGCCCGGTGCGCAGCCTCGTGACCGCCGAACGGGTCCGCGAGATCGCGCAACGCCACGTGCTCGGCAAGGAGCTGTCGCCCGAACTCCTCAAGCAGATCACCGACGTGGCGAAGCAGGCGCTGGACAGCGAGATCAACCGTGCGACCTATGTGCACCAGCTGATCGAGCACCGCCATTACACCCGCATCATCGAGAACATCGCCAGCCGCGACCAGCTGCGCAACGATCTGATCCACGCCGTGGTCGGCAACCCGACCTACGGCCGCCTGCTGTCCGACGTGATCTACGACGCGCTGAGCGACTACATGGTGCAGAACCCGATCACCAAGAACGTCCCGGGCATGTCCTCGCTGATGAAGATGGGCAAGGGGCTGGTGGAAGGTGCCGGCAGCAGCGCGATCAAGGGCTACCTGCACAAGAATATCCAGACCATCGTCGGGCGCAGCGAAAAGACCATCATCAACGCGCTGGACCGCAAGCAGATCCATGCGGTCGCCGAGTACGCCTGGCATACCGTGAAAGGCGAGCCGCTGTCGCGTGTCCGTCAGTACGTCAAGGACCACGATGTCGACCAGGTGGGGGAAATCGCCGCCGAAATCTGGGAGCACCTGCGCAAAACCGCCTATATTCAGGGCATGGTCGACACGCTGATCGACGGCTGGTTCGCCCGCAACGGCGAGCGCACCGCGCTGGACCTGCTGGCTGACCTGAACCTGGCGCGCGAAGACCTGGTCGCGGAAATCGCGACTTCGGCGAAAGTCCTGGTCGGCGAGATGGCGGCCTCGGGCTACCTGGAAGGCCGCCTGCGCGAACAACTGACGGCATTCTACGGCTCGGAGGCGGTCGCCGCGCTCTTGGGCTGACCGCCGGGGAACCGGTGACGGGAGCTCCGGCTCCCTTGACCTGAGGACACCGAGATGCGTCTGTTCCTGCCCCGGCTGTTCGCGACGTTCCTCTGGCTCGCGGTCGCTGCGGCATGGGCGGACGAGACTCCGGACATGGACCGCCTGATGACGGAATCGGGCCTGACGGACGCCCTGAAGGGTTTTCAGGACACGCTGGGCGCCAGCCTGGCGCGACAGGACCCCGACAACCTCTCGCCCCGTCAGGCGCAGACCCTGGCGGAAAAGGCCGGGATCGCCTTTGCGCCGGGGTTTCTGGACCATGCGGTCCGCGATGACCTGGCGGCGCGCCTGAGTCCCGCCGACGTCAAGGCGGTTCTCGCCTGGCTGGATACCGACCTTGGCCGCAAGGTCAGCCGGCTGGAAAGCCGCGACGAGATTACCGCCCGCCTCAGCGCACAGCCCGATCCTCCCGCCGTCTCGAAGCGCCGCGCCCGCCTGCTGGACCGGCTGCTGCGCGCGGGTAACTTCGCCGACATCATGGTGGACATCCAGTACCGTCTGGTCGAGGCCATGTTGCGCGGCATGGCCGCCGAGGATCCCGCCCGGGCCGCCGGCGTCGAACCGATGCTGGCCGAGCTGCGCGCCCGCCGCGCGCAGGAACTGGCGCACATCAAGGCCTCGCTGGCACAGGACTTCCGTGTACTCTACGAGCCGCTGAGCGATGACGAGTTGCGCCGGTACGTCCGCTTCAGCGAGTCGCCGCTGGGCGTCCGCTACAACCGCGCGGTCATTCTCGCGTTCAACAACGGTCTGGTGGAAGCGGCGGCCGCCTTCGGCCAGCTGGTCGCGCCACCGTGAGCGCCGGTCCGGGCGGGATGACAAGCGCGCGTTTTCCGCATAGGATCGATCGTAAGGAACTCCCACCCCCACAGGTCAACGGCCGGACCCCGACGTGAAGCTTTCCAAGCGTTTCTCCGCCCTGATGTCTCGCACGACCGCCGGTCTGGTGCTGATCGGCCTGTGCGTGGCCGGAACCGTCGCGGTGCTGCTGGCCTATCAGCCCGAACTGGAACGCCAACGCCAGCAGGCGGACCGGCACCGCCAGGACGTGGCGCGCCAGACCGGCGAACTGCTGAAAGGCTATCTGGCCGCCGTGACCCAGCAAGTGGAGACCGCCGCCGTACTGGTCGACGCCGAGCCGCGCGATCCCCGGGCGATCGAAAGCCTGCTCGGCCATCTGCTGGCCGCCTCCCCCCGCGAAAGTGTCTACGGCATCGGCGCCTGGTTCGTACCCGGCGAATTCGCCGATGCGCCCGGCGGCCGTTACGGCCCTTACGTCCATCGCACGCCGGACGGAGGGCGCATCCTGACCCACGAATGGATGACCCCGGAATACGATTATCCGAACCGCCCCTGGTTCGCCCAGCTGGCGGCCGGACGTACCGGCGCCCGCTGCACCGCGCCTTATCTCGACCACGGGCTCATCTACCTGAGCTGCGGCCGTCCCTTCCCGGTCGGTGACGGCCCGATGCGCGGCGTTGTCTCGGTCGACATGGTCATGCCCCAGCTGGACAGCATGCTGCGGACCGGCAGCACGGCCGGACAGGAGGTACTGTTCATCAGCAGCGGCAACCGCGTCCTGGCCCACCCGGAAAGCCCGACACTGATGGCCGCCGCCCGCGCCCGCGGCCTGCAACCCGAAAGCATCCTCGACATTTCGCCCGCCCAGGTCCGGACCCTGCAGAATGCGCCCGACTCCTGGGAAGACTACCGGGTCGCCCTGCCGCATGGCTGGGAGGTCCACGTGCTCAGCCGCAAATCCTGGCTGTACCGGGATGTCAACGCCATCCACCAGCGCATCTACCTGTGGCTGATGC
>JAYRMT010000048.1:0-15934 GCA_041912575.1 Fluviicoccus sp.
ACGCGCCCGTACTGCTCGACGGCGAGATCCACCCCTTGTACGACAAGGCTTTCGGCTGCCCGGTGCTGTTCGGCCAGCCGCTGTCGGCGCTGGTATTGCGGCCGCAAAGCCTGAACCGGCCGCTACCGCTCGGTGACCCGGTCATCTTCGAGACGCTGCGCGGCCAGGCGCAGGCGCTGCTGCGCCGGACCGTGACCGAACCCAGTCTGGCAACGCGTGTGAAGGATCATCTGCGGCAGATGCTGGCGCACGGCGACACCTCGCGGGAAGCCGTGGCGGAGCGGCTGGGCATGAGCGCGCGGCACCTCGGCCGCCAGTTGCAGGCGCAGGGCAGCCACTTCCAGGCCATCCTCGACGAGTTGCGCGCCGAACTGGCCCACCAATACCTGCTGCAAGCCGGTTGCGATCTGGAGGCGGTTGCGGCGAAACTCGGCTTCAGCGGCGCCAGCGCTTTCTCGCGCTGGTTCCGCGCCACGCTGGGCGTCAGCCCGCTGGAATTCCGCCGCGACCTGCGGGCGCGCGGCTAAGCGCGTTTTCCCCGATCCGATGGAGACACTTTCATGGCCGAACCCGCCATCCGCTTTGACGACGGCGCCGCGTACGAACAGTACATGGGCGTATGGAGCCGCCTGGCGGGCCACGCCTTCCTCGACTGGCTGACGCCCGCCGCCGGGCAGCGCTGGCTGGATGTGGGCTGCGGCAACGGCGCGTTCAGCGTGCTGCTGGCCGACCGCTGCGCTCCGGCCGCACTGGACGGTCTGGATCCGTCCGAAGCGCAGATCGCCTACGCCCGCGACCGCGCCATCGCCTGCCCGGCCGCCTTCCGCACCGGCGACGCGCTTTCCCTGCCGTATGACGACAACACTTTCGACCAGAGCGTGATGGCGCTGGTGATCTTCTTCGTGCCCGACCCCGCGCGCGGCGTCGCCGAGATGGCGCGCGTCACCCGTCCGGGCGGCACGGTGTCCGCCTACGCCTGGGACCTGCCCGACGGCGGCTTCCCCTACGCGGTGATGCAGGCCGGCCTGGCCGCGCTCGGGCGCACGCCGCTGTTGCCGCCGCAGGCGGGCGTGGCGTCACTGGAGCCGCTGCGCGCCGTCTGGAGCGGCGCGGGCTTGCAGGACGTGAAAACCCGGGTGATCACCGTGGAGCGCCGCTTCCGCGATTTCGCCGACTTCTGGGACACCGCGCTGCTCGGCCCGTCAATGGGTCCGGCCTTCGCGAAGATGACGGCGGAGGAGCTGGCGACGCTGCGCGCGGATGTGCGGCAGCGGCTGGGAAATCCGGACGGGCCGGTGGTCTGCACCGCCCGCGCCCATGCGGTCAAGGGCACGGTGCCCGTCTAGGTCGCCGGGAGCGGCGGCTCCACTTCCACCCGGTTGCGGCCGGCCGCCTTGGCGCGGTAGAGCGCCGCGTCGGCGGCCTTGACCAGCGCCTCGGTATCCACCCCCAGCGCCTGTTCGTTGCAGGCCACCCCGAAACTGCCGGTCACTGGAATCCGTTCGCCGTTGTCGGCGCGGATTTCCATTGCCTCCAGCCGCGCGCGGCAGCGTTCCGCCATGGTGAGCGCGCCCTCCAGCGGCGTGTCCGGCAACAGCAGCATGAATTCCTCGCCGCCGAAACGGCCGACGCCGTCGCTCCGCCGCACGCAGGCGGACAGGGCGGCGGCCGCTTCCTGCAGCACGCGGTCCCCCGCCGGATGGCCCCAGGTGTCGTTGATGCGCTTGAAATGGTCGAGGTCGAGCACGATCACCGCCAGCGGCGGGCCGTGCCGCAGGGTGCGCGAGACTTCCCGCTCCAACAGGTCGAGGATGTGGCGGCGGTTGGCGATGCCGGTCAGCGGGTCGGTGAGGCTCAATTGCCGCACCAGGTCCTCGCGCTGTCGCCACCAGAGCAGCGTCTGGTCGGCCATGAAGAGAATCACGATCAGGTGCGGCGCGGTCAGCAGGTAGATCCGGTTCATCCAGAACAGGTTGCTCGCGGCGTCGGTCGGCGGCGCAACGATCGGCGCGTAGGGCAGCAGGCCGAAGGCGGTGGCGTAACTGAGCCCGAGCAGCGCGGCGATCGCCAGCAGCGTCGCTGTCCAGACCACCCGGCGCTCCAGCAGGATGAAGCCGAACACCGGCGCGCCCAGCACGACCACGCCGGTGCAGAAGGTCAGGGTGCCGACGTAATAGCTGGAGATGACCAGCACCGCCGCGTAATAGAGGGTGGAGACATATTGCAGCGCAAGGCTGTCCGGCCGCTTGCGCCGCATCGCCAGGCCCGCCCCGCCGATGGCGAGCGCCCCGACGGTGAAGGCGATCAGGATGTGCAGCAGTTCGCGCAGCGGACCGACATGCGCCAGACGGTCCACGTCCGGCCGTCCCAGCATCAGGCAGACGCTGAGGATGTAGCCGATCAGGATGGGCGTCACCAGCCCCATCAGCAGGATGCTTTTGTCGGTGATGCTCCACTCTAGCACGGAGGCGAGACGGCGCTGCCAGCTCTGCATCGGAATCCTCCCGGTCGGACGTGTTATCGGGATGGCGGGGATACGTCGGATGCTGACTATCGCGGAATGCGGGGCGGGTGAAAAGGGGGAAAAGCGGACGCATCCCCCGAACGGTCAATCCCGGAAGGTCGCCGGACGCTTCTGCATGAACGCCGCCGCCGCTTCCTCCAGATCCTTCGAGAACAGCATGGCCGCATTCCACGTCGCCACGTAGTTGAGCGCGTCGGCGGTGCTGTGGTCGCGGGCGTAGCTGATCATTTCCTTGGTGCCGCGGATGCACAGCGGCGACTTGGCGGCGATGGTGCGCGCCAGTTCCTCCACCCCGGCGAACAGCGCCTCCGGCGTGTCATAGCATTGGTTCACCAGACGGATCGCCTGCGCTTCCGCCCCGCTGACGTTGCGGCCGGTATAGGCGAGCTCGCGCGCCATGCCCTCGCCGACAATGCGCGGCAGGCGTTGCAGCGTGCCCACGTCCGCCGTCAGGCCGACATCGATTTCCTTCACCGTGAAATAGGCGTCCGCCGAGCAGTAGCGCATGTCGCAGGCGGTGATCATGTCGATGCCGCCGCCGATGCACGCGCCGTGGATCGCCGCCAGCACCGGCTTGCGGCAGCGCTCGATGGCGTTGAAGCTGTCCTGCAACTCCAGGATCAGGCGGCGCAGGCTCTCGCGCGAACGGCCGATGCAATCGTCGGCGATCTTCGCCTGCAGGCCGAACAGCAGGCTCAGGTCGATCCCGGCGGTAAACAGGCGGCCGTTGGCCTTGAGGATGCCCACCCGCGCTTCCGGGGTTTCGTCCAGCCAGACAAAGGCGGTTTTCAGCTCCGCCCACAGCTCGGCGTTCATCGCGTTGAGCTTGTCGGGACGGTTGAGGGCGATGGTGGCGACGCCGTCGGTCAGGGTGACGGCGAGGGTGTTGAAGGGGGGCATGGCAATTCTCCAAACATGAGAGGTGTCCCCCTCTCCCCTTGTGGGAGAGGGTCGGGGAGAGGGGTGCTGCGGGGGTTCAAACATGCTGAGTGTTCGACAACCTTCCGCACCCCTCTCCCGTCGCGTTGCGCCACCCTCTCCCACAAGGGGAGAGGGAAGTTCTGTTCAAACGTTGGCGAGCGCGTGCTCCGCCAGAAAATACTCCCCCATCAGCCCCGCCGCCCACGAGCGGGCGCGCCAGCCTTCGTAGTGGGCGCAATGGCTGCCCTGCGCCGTGGTCACCAGGATCACGTTGGGCATCGCCGCCATGGCCTGGCGGTAGGGGTCGATGTTGTCGATGCGGCACACCGGGTCGTCTTCCGAATTCAGGATCATCAGCGGCGTGGTGATGCCGGTGAACACGCGCATCGGGTTGCTGGCGTCGGCGAAGGCGGTGAGGCTGGAAAATCCCGCCAGTTCGTAGCCGTGGTCGTGGAATTCCGCCAGATCGCGGGCGGCGTGCAGGCGTTTGGTCGTGCGCAGGTGCGACAGCCGCGCCGCGTGCGGCCGGATGAACTGTTTCGCCAGCTTCTTCGCCATCAGGCGGCTGTAGAAGGGATGCGCCTTGCCGAAGGCTTCGTCGGTGTTGTAGCCGGGACAGTAGGCGAAGGCGGCGCGGAACACCGCCCGGTCGCCCTCCTCGCCCAGATAGCGCACCAGCAGCCCCGACCCCGCCGAGGAGCCGACGCCGTACAGCGCCGAACCCGGAAAGCGGTCGCGGATCACCGCCAGCTGCTCGCGCAGGTCTTTCGTACAGCCGAGGATATTGATCTTCGGCGTCGCCAGCGGCAGGTCGGCGTGCCCGCGCCGCAGGCACAGCACCACGCGCCAGCCAGTAGCCTCATGCAGGTCGCGCACCAGTTCCTGCATGCTCGCCGAACTGCCGGTAATGGTGTGCAGCACCACGATGGTCGGCGTCTCCGGCGGCAGGCGGTAGCCCAGCCAGTACAGCGCGGTGCGGCCGCCGTCGGCCATGGTCAGGGGCTCGGTGTGGTCGTAGGGCAGCGCGTCGGCTTTCTTGCGCGCGTTCAGGAACACCAGTTGCAGGTGGGTGTTGAACAGCCAGGGCGTCGGCCGGTAGGGGCGATGCAGGCGCGGCAGGGCCTGGACGAGCGCGCGGCTGCGCGGATTGTCGTGGCGCTGGACACGGGGCATTTCACCGCGCAGGGCGGTCAGGCCCGGCAGGCGGGCGGAGGCGGTAACGGCGACCATGAGCGGACCCTGAGCTGGAAAACCGGTGTCCGAGCATACGGCGCTTCGCCGCCATATGCAACTAGTTGCATATGGCGGCACATTACTCGTCAAAGGGATTCAGCGCGATGAACAACGGAAAGCCCATCAGGGTCAGCAGGGCCGTGCGCGACGCCGGACGCATCCGGCTTTCCTTCAGCGCGAAGCGGGTGAACCAGGCGTTCAGCCCGTGCCGGGGATGCCGCGCCAAGACGTTGTCGCGGAATTCCTCCGCCAGTTCGTACCAGCGCGCGCCCACCACATCGCAGGACGCGCCCTGCTGCAACAGGTGCGCCTCCGCGCCTTGCTCCGGCGGCACATGGCCGTTCATGTGCAGGCTGATCGCTTCGTACAGGGCGTCCCGGCGGGCGTCATCCCAGCCGAACCGCGTCGCCCAGTCCGCCGCCGCTTCCGCCCCGTCCACCGCAAAGCACCGGCAGCCGGGATGATGGCCGTGATGGCGCGTCGTCATGCCCAGATCGTGCAGCAGGCAGCTCACCATCAGCAGCTCCGTGTCATGCCGCAGGCCCGCCAGCTGCCCGAAAGCCGCGCCCCACCAGTAAGTGCGGAAGGAATGCTCGATCACCACCGGTTCGGCGCAATCGCGCAGTTCCTCCAGCGCGCTCGCGACGGCCGGGGTATCGGGCATGGCGATGGCGGAAAGTTCCAGCGGTCGCGCCGTGCCGCGCCGTCGCCAGGTCGCGGCCATGCCCTGCATCGCAGGCGCCAGCACCTGCGCGGTCAGGGTGAAGTGTTCCTTCAGGCTCAAGCTGCCGCCGCTGCAGCGGGACCAGGCCAGCGTGCCGATGGGGGACAGGGACATGGCATTTTCTCCAAAATTAGAGCAATTACTCTACACCTAGAGCTTTTACTCTAATCCGGATCATTCCCGCAAGCCCGCCCGCCGCTTTTCCGTCCGGGCTTACAGCGGTGTAGTATCGGCGAAGCCGGCCATCCGGCCCGATAACAACAACCCCGTCTCGAGAAGGATCCGCCATGAAAACCCGTCTGCCGCTGCTGGCGCTGCTCGCCCTCGCCGCCCCCGTCTTCGCCGCCCCGGTCACCTACAAGATCGACCCGACCCATACCTATCCGAGTTTCGAGGCTGACCATTTCGGCGGCATGTCGGTGTGGCGCGGCAAATTCAACAAGACCAGCGGCACGGTGGTCGTCGACAAGGAAGGCCAGAGCGGCAGCGTCGACATCACCGTGGACGTCAACAGCATCGACTACGGTCTGGACATCATGAACGCCAAGGCGCGCAGCCCGGAGCTGTTCGATGCGAAGAAGTACCCGAAAGCGCATTACACCGGGAAATTCGCCGACTACAAGAACGGCGTACCGTCGCGGGTGGACGGGGAACTGACGCTGCACGGCGTGACCAAGCCGCTGTCGCTGACCATCAATTCGGTGAAGTGCATGATGCATCCGATGTTCAAGAAGGACTTCTGCGGCGCGGATGCCATCGCCACCTTCAACCGGGATGATTTCGGCATTACCGCCGGGAAGGACTGGGGCTTCAACATGGCGGTGACGTTACGGATTCAGGTGGAGGCGGTCGCAGAAAAATAAGGGGACCCGCCATGACGCCCAGCGAGCTCGACCGTTACCTCAACCGGTTGCTGGAAAACCGGCTGCGCCTCAGCGTCATGCTCTGGGGGCCGCCGGGGGTCGGCAAGTCCAGCATCGTCAGGCAGGTGGCCGAACGGCACGGCCTGTCCTGCATCGACCTGCGCCTCAGCCAGCTGGCGCCGACCGACCTGCGCGGACTGCCCGCGCCGCAAGGCGACCGCGCGCGCTGGCTGCCGCCGGAGTTCCTGCCCTCCGACGGTGCGGGCGTGCTGTTCCTGGACGAAATCAACCTGGCCCCGCCCGCCCTGCAAGGCGTGGCGCAACAACTGATCCTCGACCGCCGCGTGGGCTCCTACGTGCTGCCGGACAGCTGGTATGTCTGGGCGGCGGGCAACCGCAAGGAAGACCGCGCCGCCGTTTTCGACATGCCCGCGCCGCTGGCCAACCGCTTCATCCATCTGGACGTGAACGTCTCGCTGGACGACTTCCGCGCCTATGCGCTCCGGCAGGGGATGGATGAGACCCTGATTGCCTTTCTGTCCTTCCGCCCCGAGCTGCTGCACTGCTTCCAGGCCGGACAGCTGGCCTGGCCGTCCCCCCGCTCCTGGGAGATGGCGAACCGGCTGCTGCGCGCCGGGCTGGACATCGCACCCGCCGTCGGCCTCGGTCCGGCGGCGGAATTCGAGGCCTTCCGCGCGCTGACCCGGGGCATGCCCGATCTGGACGCCATTCTGAAGGGGGAAAGCCGGGCGGAATTTCCCGCCGAACCCTCGGTCCGCTACGCCGTCGTGACCGCGCTGGCGGCGCGCGCCCGGGATGCCGGGCAGGCCCTCCACGCCATGAGCTGGCTGGTGGACAAGGCGCGGCCGGAATGGATCCAGATGTTTGCGGCCGACATGATTCCGCTGCTGCGCGAACGCAAGCAGCTGCCGCGCTTCCAGAAAGCCGTGCTGTCCCGGCCGGACATGATGGAATACCTGAAACAGCTGGTGCAGTGGATGACGGCCTGAACCATGGACACCGCCGGCGCCGCCGTGCGCGAGGACTGCCTGTCGCGCGCCCTGCTGTTGCTGAAACGCAGCCACCCGTTCTTCGCCACGCTGTCGCTGTTTGCCGACTACCACTGGCGGGAGGATATCCCGACCGCCGCCACCGACGGCCGCCGCATCCTGCTGAACCCTGACTGGTACTGCGCCCTGCCGCCGGCCCAGCGCGGCGGCATCCTGCTGCACGAAATTTTGCACGCCGCGCTGGAGCACATCCCCCGGCGCGGCGGACGCGACCGTCTGCGCTGGAATATCGCCGCCGATATCGTCGTCAACGGCATGATCGACACCCTGCCCGGTCTGGCCCTGCCGGAGGGCGCGGTCCGCTGGCCGGAAATGGCGGACGAAGCGGTGGAATTCATCTACGAGCGGATCAGCTACCGGGAGCCGCCCCTGATACTGGTGCTGGGCGAGGGATGGCGGGATCTCGACGGCCCCGGCGAAGCGGAAACCGGCCTGCATCCGGCGGATGCCCATGCCCTGTCCGGCTACTGGCGCGCCGCGCGCCACCGCGCCCGGCTGGCGGAAAAACTGGCCGGCAAACGGCCCGGCTCCGCCCCCTTCCGGCTGCCGCGCGACTGGCAGGCTCTGGAGTCCCCGCAGCTGGACTGGCGCACCCTGCTGTGGCGCTTCCTGACCCGCACGCCGGTGGACTACAGCGGCTTCGACCGGCGCTTCCTGCACCAAGGGTTGTATCTGGACATGCTGGAATCGGAACGGCTGAACATCGCCCTCTGCGTCGATACCTCGGGCTCCATCGAGGACGACACCCTGGATGCCTTCGTCCCGGAAATCCTGGCCATCCAGCGCGCCTATCCGCACCTGAACGTCACGCTGTTCTTCGCCGACGCCGAGCTTTACGGCCCCTATCCCTTGCAGGAGGGACGCGAGCTGCCCAAGCCCGTGGGCGGCGGCGGCACCTCCTTCATCCCGTTTTTCAGCCACGTGGCCGCGCTGAACGACGACCCCGTGGACCTGTGCGTCTACCTGACCGACGGCTACGGCGACTTTCCCGCGACACCGCCGGAGATGCCGGTCTTGTGGGTCATCGTCGGCGGTGGTATTGAAAGCGGCAGGATTCCCTTTGGCGACGTGGCCCGGCTGGCCGACGCCTGAACAGCAACCGGAAGGAACGCGCCATGACACGGCGGATCGACGACGAACTCCTGGCGCAGGCGCGCCATCCCGACACCCGCGCCACCGAACTGCGCCACCTGTGGGCCAACCACCGCGACCGCACCGACATCGCCGAAGCGGTGGCGGCGCACCCGAACTGCCCCAAGAATCTTTACAGCCATTTCCTGCGTTACCTGCCGGGCGTCCTGGCGAACAACCCGACGTATATCGCCGAAGTCGGGCTGACCATGCTGGAAACCCTGGAGGGACTGAAGCCCCAGAACCCCTCGGTCGAAGACCTCAAGTCCGATTTCTGGAACGACCGCAGCCATCATTACCAGTACGAGCACTTCATGCGGGATGAACGGCCGGAATACCGCGCCGTCACCGCGCAATTCGCCCCGGTGCGCTTCGTGGCGCCCGCGCTGGATGACCCGGACCCGACGGTCCGCGTGGCGCTGGCCCGTCGCCGCGACATGGCGCCGGAATGGTGGCGGCGGCTGGCGCAGGACCCGGTCTGGCAGGTCCGCAGCACGGTGGCGCGCAGCAAGTACGCCCCCCGCGAGGTGATTGAAAGCCTGCGCGATGACACGGAAAAGAAAGTGGCCGCCGCCGCCATCCGCCAGGTGGGCAGCCAGGAGACGCCGGCCCCGGCAACGGTCGTGGCTGAAAGTGAAGTGATGCGCAAGGCGCACGCCAAAAGCAGTCCGGATACGGCGACGCTGGAGGCCCTGGCCGGAGACCCGAAAGCGGAGGTCCGCCGGAATGTCGCCGCCAACCCGGCCGTCCCGGCCGACATACTGGCCCGTCTGGCGGCCGACCGGGATATCCGGGTGCGGAAGGCGGCGGCGGGCAACCCGTCCCTGCCGGAACCGTTGCTGCACATGCTGGCCGGCGATGCGGCCGTCGAGGTGCGCACCGCCGTCGCGGGACGCAAGCCACTCTCCCCCGCACTGGTCAGGCTGCTGGCCCGGGACTCCAACGAGGAGGTGCTGGTCAAGCTGGTCGGCAGCGTGACGGACAGCGGATTGCTGCTGGAGATCCTCGATCACGTGGCCCGCACGCAGGGCCTGAAGGCGGGACTGGTTTGGGGCATGGCCGCCATGAACCCGGTGCTGGCCGTCAACCGCGATTTTGGTCGTGCCCTGAGACAGGATGCGCGCTTCCGAAGGCTCATCGTCGGCGTGCCGAACTGCGTCGACCTGCCCGATCTGCTGGCCGTCCTGTCGGAATCGCTGGACGCGCTGTATTTCTTCAATGCCGCCGCCATCCGGGATACGGCCAGACTGGAGCCGGTACTGGCGTTGCTGGTTCAGCATGGCAAGGCTACCGAGGCGTTCACCGTGCTGGACCATCCCTTGTTCCGCAGCGCCGACCCCGAAACTTTTCCCCTGCGCGAACGGATTCTGCAACGCCTGCTGGCCGCCTTTCCCAAGGCCTCCAAGGCGACGGCGGCGCGCAAGCTGTTGCGGGAGATGAAGCCTGCGGCGTAGACGCTGTCTTGTCCACTGCCCGCGCCGGGTCCGGTCGCTTACACTGGCATCACGTTTACTCGGTGATATCCCGTACATGAATTCCGACACGACACCTCCGACCGGCCTGCGCCTTCACGCCGACTTCAGCCAACGCATCGTCATCCGCCCGGACGATTACCGCTGGGTGCCTTCGCCCCTGCCGGGCGTGGAGCGGATGATGCTGGACCGCATCGGCGACGAAACCGGACGCGCCACCTCGTTGGTGCGCTACGCTGCCGGATCATCCTTCCGCGAGCACACGCATGACGGCGGGGAGGAATTCCTGGTGCAGGAGGGCGTGTTTTCGGATGAGCACGGCGACTACCCGGCGGGCAGCTACGTCCGCAATCCGGTCGGCAGCCGCCACGCGCCGTTCAGCCGCGAGGGCTGCACGATCTTCGTCAAGCTGCATCAAAGCGACCCCGCCGACCGCGAACGGGTGGTGATCAACCACCATACCGCCCTGTGGCGACAAGGCTTGGTGCCGGGGCTGACGGTCCTGCCGCTGCATGAATTCGGGACCGAACACGCGGCCCTCGTGCGCTGGGCGCCCGGCACGCGCTTCACGCCGCACCGGCATTGGGGCGGCGAGGAAATCCTGGTGCTGGAAGGCATTTTTGAAGACGAGCACGGCCGCTATCCGGCGGGCTGCTGGCTGCGCAGCCCGCATATGTCGGTGCATGCGCCGTTCAGCGAGGAAGGGTGCCTGATCTGGGTGAAGACCGGGCATTTGCCGAATTAGCGGCTCAGGCCGATTCCCGCTCCAGCGCCTGCTGCACCCACTGATTCAGGCTGAGACCGGCGGCCTCGGCGGCCAAAGCAGACTGGTTGTTGATACTATCTGCCACCCGCTTTTATGCCTTCCTGTGGAACAGGGGGGCTGCCCGCAGGGCTGGGGGGTTGCGGCGGTGGACGGCACAGGCTCTCAAGAGCGAAGATCGAACGGCGGGTCTCGCTCACACCCTACCAACAACCGGACATGCTAAAGATGGGAAAACTGTCACGGCCATTAGCCCAATCGCTTCTGACAGGGCTGCTCTGGGGATTCGCAAACTCGGGCTGGTGCCTGTTTGATCACTCTCCCCCCGTCTGGAGATACTGCGAAAGCGACAATCAATGCCTATGGGTTGATAGCGCCTGTGGCGAACCGGATGCCGTCAACAAAAAATACTTGCAGGAATACCTGGATGATCGAGGCAAGGAGCAAAGACTCATTCAGTGCGCTAGTGGGGAATACAGCCAACAAAATAAATCCGCATACCTGCAAACTAAAAAACATGTGATTTGCAGTAGGCACACGTGCAAGATCGAGCCGATTTACATGCTGTTCTGGAGAGCCAACTGATTGATAAATAATGATTTTATCAAGGATAGATGGTGGGTCTCGACCCACCCTACGAAACAGCGTGCGCCCCTACGTCATGCAAGGTCAGCCACCCTCCCCAACACCCCCAACGCCTCTTCCGACCACTGAATAAACCCCTCCTCCTGCATGATCCCCGCCCTTAAAATCAGATACTGAATCTCCCCCAGCCGCGACAACGTCTTCCCCTGAAAATCCCTCGCCTCAATCGCCCGATACGCCGCCAACCGCAACTTGTGCAACCCCATCCGCCGCTCGATCTCCTGCTCCAGCCCCAACGGCCCCATCACCGCATCCGTCCGCAGCTTCACGAAGAATTCATCACGGGGCGAGGGCGGATCCACCGGCTCCAGCGCCCAGCGCGCCAGCTCCTCCCGCCCGGCGGGCAGCACCTCGTACACCCGCTTGCGCGACTTGCCCGCATCCTCCGCCGCTTCCGAGCGGATCCAGCCCGCCTCCTCCATGCGCCCCAGCTCGCGGTAGATCTGCTGGTGGCTGGCGCGCCAGAAATAGCCGATCGACTTCTCGAATCGGCGCGCCAGGTCATAGCCGGAACAGGCTTTCTCCAGCAGCGAGGTCATCAGGGCATGGGGCAAGGACATGGCGGCGCCTGCAATCGTGAACAACGGGTCATGGAATTTAGTTATGCAACTGGTTGCATAGTAACCCGCTTTTGCCGTACAAATATATGCAACTGGTTGCATAATTGTCCGGAGACAACCCATGACCGCCTACCCGCACCTGCTTCAACCCCTCGACCTCGGCTTCACCACCCTGCGCAACCGCCTGCTGATGGGCTCCATGCACCTGGGGCTGGAAGAGCTGGAACACGGTTTCGAGCGCATGGCCGCCTTCTACGCCGAGCGCGCGCGCGGCGGCGTCGGCCTGATCGTCACCGGCGGCATCGCCCCGAATCCGGAAGGCGCGGTGGTGGGCGGCGGCAGCAAGCTGACCACCGAGGAAGAAGCGGCGGAACACCGCATTGTCACCGACGCCGTGCACCGCGAGGGCGGCAAGATCGCCCTGCAGATCCTGCACACCGGCCGCTATTCCTACCAGCCGACCTCGGTGGCCCCCAGCGCCCTGCGCGCGCCGATCAACCCCTTCCCCCCGCGCGAGCTGAGCCACGAGGAAATCCTGCAGACCATCGAGGACTTCGCGAACTGTGCGGCGCTGGCGCAGAAGGCCGGCTATGACGGCGTGGAAATCATGGGTTCCGAGGGCTACCTGATCAACCAGTTCATCGCCGCCCTCACCAACCACCGCACCGATGACTGGGGCGGCAGCTACGAGAACCGCATCCGCTTCCCGCTGGAAATCGTCCGCCGCACCCGCGAGCGCGTCGGCCCGAACTTCATCATCATCTACCGCCTGTCGATGCTGGACCTGGTGGAAAACGGTTCCACCTTTGACGAAGTGATCCAGCTGGCCAAGGGCATCGAGGCGGCCGGGGCCACCATCATCAACACCGGCATCGGCTGGCATGAGGCCCGCGTGCCCACCATCGCCACCAAGGTGCCGCGCGCGGCCTTCGCCTGGGTGACGCAGAAGCTGAAGGGCCAGGTGTCGATCCCCCTGGTCACCACCAACCGCATCAACGCCCCGGAAACCGCCGAGGCGCTGCTGGCCGACGGGTTCGCCGACATGGTGTCGATGGCGCGCCCGCTGCTGGCCGACCCGGAATTCATCGTCAAGGCCGAACAGGGCCGCGCCGACGAGATCAACACCTGCATCGGCTGCAACCAGGCCTGCCTGGACCACATCTTCAAGGGACAGGTCACTTCCTGCCTGGTCAACCCGCGCGCCTGCCGCGAGACCGAGCTGAACCTGATTCCCACTGCCACCGTGAAACGCATCGCCGTGGTCGGCGCCGGTCCGGCGGGTCTGGCCTTCGCCACCAGCGCCGCCAGCCGCGGCCATGACGTCACCCTGTTCGACAGCGCGGCCGAGATCGGCGGCCAGTTCAACGTCGCCAAACAGGTGCCGGGCAAGGACGAGTTCTACGAGACGCTGCGCTACTTCCGCCGCCAGATCGAGCTGACCGGGGTGAAGCTGGTGCTGAACCGCCGCGTGGCCGCCGAAGACCTGCAGGGCGAATTCGACGAGGTGGTGCTGGCCACCGGCATCGCGCCGCGCCGTCCGCCCATTGAAGGCATCGACCACCCGAAGGTGCTGGGCTATCTGGACGTGCTGCGCGACAAGAAGCCGGTGGGCAAGAGCGTGGCGATCATCGGCGCGGGCGGCATCGGTTTCGACGTGGCGGAATATCTGACCCACGAGGGCGAGAGCGGCACGCAGAACCCGGCCAAGTTCTATGCGGAATGGGGCATTGACCGGGAGTACACCCACCGCGGCGGCCTGACCCATGCCGAGGTGGAAACCTCGCCGCGTCAGGTGTACCTGTTGCAGCGCAAGGCCAGCAAGGTGGGCGACGGCCTGGGCAAGACCACGGGCTGGATCCACCGCACCGGGCTGAAGAACCGCAAGGTGGAGATGCTGTCGGCGGTGAACTACCGCAAGATTGATGATGAAGGCCTGCACATCAGCATCGGCGACAAGGACCTGGTGCTGGCGGTGGACAACGTGATCGTCTGCGCCGGTCAGGACCCGCTGCGCGAGCTGGAGGATGGGCTGAAGGCAACCGGGATGCCGGTACACCTGATCGGCGGCGCGTTCGAGGCGAAGGAGCTGGACGCCAAGCACGCCATCAAGCAGGGGACGGAGCTGGCGGCGGCGATCTGACCCGGCCTATCCCCACTTCCTGCAAAAAAGCCGTTCCTTCTGGCGAAGGAACGGCTTTTTTCCTGCCGAAAATACTTGCATCCCCGCCATATTCTCATTGCGCATTATAATTAATCAATTATAATTTCTAACGGAAGACATGGAGTCTGCGCATATGTGGGTGGTGGTCATGGCGGCCGAGTTTCGGGAGTGGGTGGATACGCTTAACGATGACGAACGCGACAGTGTGTTTGCCATGCTGGCAGTCCTGGAAATGCAGGGACCGCAATTGCCGCGCCCCTATGCTGATGTGATTCACGGCAGTCGTATCAGTAATTTGAAAGAGCTGCGTATCCAGCACCAGGGAAGACCGCTGCGCGCCTTTTTCGCCTTCGACCCGCTCCGACAGGCCGTTGTACTGTGTGCTGGCGACAAAACCGGCAACGACAAACGGTTCTACCGCGACATGGTGCCCCTGGCGGAAAGAATCTGGTTCAGCTATCTGGAGACCTTGTCCACATGAAACCCTTTACCAACTTTCGTGACACCTTTGATGCCTTGCCAGCCGACCGTCAGGAACGGATCAAGGCCAAGGCGCAGGCCATTCAGGCGCACATCAACCTGATCAATCTGCGTAAAGAGCAGAAGACGACTCAGCGGGAACTGGCGGAGCGGCTGCATGTGTCGCAGTCCAATATCTCCCAGCTGGAGCAGCGCGGCGACATGCCGCTGTCCAGTCTGTTGCAGTATTTGCATGCCTTGGGTGCCACACTGGATATGCAAGCGGTGATGCCGGATGGATCACGGGTGCCGCTGATTCAGGGATGAGCGGGTGAGCCCCTTCTTTCGCCGATAGCGTCTGCGGAATCGGGGACACCTCCTCCGGGAGTGGCAATATCTCCGCATAGGACACCAATCAATCCTGCGCCGACCGGAGCGCGTTGTCGGGTTCAAACCCGACCTACAGGCCTCGCCCGACAAACCGCGCGACAAACCCCGCCCCAACCGGGATAATGGCCCCCTGACCTCCCATCCCGGAACCGTGACTTGACCCCGCCCTCCTTTGCCGAACTCGGCCTTTCGCCCGCCATCGTCCGCGCCTTGCAGGAAGAAGGCTACACCCATCCGACGCCCATCCAGGCGCAGGCCATTCCCGCCGTCCTCGAAGGCCGCGACGTGCTCGCCGCCGCGCAGACCGGCACCGGCAAGACCGCCGGCTTCACGCTGCCGCTGCTGCAACGCCTGTCGCTGATCGATTTCGGCCGCCAGACCGGCAAGGCGAAAATCCGCGTGCTCATCCTCACCCCGACCCGCGAACTGGCGGCGCAGGTGGAGGACAGCGTGCGCACCTACGGCAAATACCTCGATGTGAAATCGATGGTCATGTTCGGCGGCGTCAACATCAATCCGCAGAAGGAACGCCTCAACCGCCGCGTCGACATCCTGGTCGCCACCCCGGGCCGCCTGCTCGACCACGCGGGCCAGCACAGCGTCGACCTCTCCGGCATCGACACCCTGGTTCTGGACGAAGCCGACCGCATGCTCGACATGGGCTTCATCCGCGATATCCGCCGCATCCTGCCGCTGCTGCCGCGCGACCGCCAGAACCTGCTGTTCTCGGCCACCTTCTCCGACGAGATCCGCACCCTCGCCTCGGGCATCCTCAACGATCCGGTCTCGGTGGAAGTCGCGCCGCGCAACGCCACCGCCGACCGCATCGGCCAGGTGATCCATCCGGTCGACCGCGACAAGAAACGCCCGCTGCTGGCCAAACTGATCCTCGACAACCGCTGGGAGCAGGTGCTGGTGTTCACCCGCACCAAGCACGGCGCCAACCGGCTGGCGGAACAGCTGGATCGCGACGGCATCCGCGCCATGGCCATCCACGGTAACAAGAGCCAGTCGGCGC
>JAYRMT010000049.1:0-15896 GCA_041912575.1 Fluviicoccus sp.
CTCGTTTTTGAGGCTATATCGGGTGGTATAGGCGGAAAAAGCGTGTAAGAAATGAGCTTCCAGCGGATTTTTGCTTTCAGATAATGCAGGTGGTGGGAATCCAGGGATTTTTCACCACCCTGCTAGGCTTTGGCTGGCCTGTCGCGGACGCGCGGGCCCCTTCAAGAACAACGCACACGGAGTCACCGCCATGCATGTCCGAATCACCCTCGCCCTGGCCGGAATGGCCGGAGCCGCCCTGCTCACCGTCGCCCCGCCCGCGCTCGCCAAGGACAAGAACGACCTGACGCGCGGCGCGTATCTGGTCCATATCTCCGGCTGCAGCGACTGCCACACCCCCATGAAGATGGGGCCGAAAGGTCCGGAGCCGGATCTGGCCCGCGGCATGTCCGGTCATCCGCAGGACATGCAGCTTCCGCCGCCCCCTGCCGCCAGCGGTCCGTGGATCTGGGGCGGTTCGGCCAGCATGACCGCGTTCTACGGGCCGTGGGGCGTCAGCTATTCCGCCAACCTGACCCCGGACAAGGACACCGGCCTCGGCAACTGGACGGCCGACCAGTTCGTGCAGACGATGAAGACCGGAAAGCATCTCGGCACCGGCCGTCCGATCCTGCCGCCCATGCCCTGGCAGTCGCTGGGCAACATGACCGACCGCGACCTGAAGCTGGTGTTCCGCTACCTGATGGCGCAACCGGCGGTGAAGAACGCCGTGCCGCAACCGCTGCCGCCGAAGGGGTGACATCACGCAGCCGGGCAGGGTTGTGCCGCCGGGTCGTGTCTCGCACAATAGGACGAGGCGTCGCTCCGGCGCCGCACCATCCCGCGAGGCCCGGCATGAACCGCGACACCATTCTGGACACCTTGCAGGCCGGGCTTCCCGGCCTGTTGTCCGTTCATGCCTTCGGCAGCCGCATCCGGGGCAATGCCGGTCCGGACAGTGATCTGGATATCGCCGTGCTGGTCGAAGGCTATGCCGACCCGCTGACGCTCTTCGACCTCTCCGGCGCGCTGGCGGACCTGGCGGGCTGTCCGGTGGACCTGCTGGACCTGCGCGCGGCCTCGACTGTCATGCAACATCAGGTGCTCACCACCGGGGAATGCTGGTGGCGCAAGGACAGCCGGTCCGACTTGTTCGAGGCAGCCATGCTGAGTGAAAAAACCGAGCTGGACCGCGCCCGAGCGGGCGTGCTGGCCGATATCCGGGAACGGGGAAGCGTGTATGGCCGATGACGTGCTGATCAACAAGGCGGCGGCGATCGAGCGTTGCGTGCGCCGGGCGCGCGAGGAATACGCCGCCGACCCGACGGGATTCGCCACGAATTTCACGCGGCAGGACGCCGCCATCCTAAACATCCAGCGCGCCTGCGAGGCGGCGCTGGATATGGGACAGCACCTGATCCGTCGCGAACGGCTGGGCGTGCCGCAGAGCGCCCGCGACGTGTTCACCCTGCTGGCGGCGGGCGGCTGGATTGACGCCCCGCTGGCCGAGGCGCTGAAACGGATGGTGGGCTTCCGCAATATCGCGGTGCATGAGTATCAGGCGCTGCAACTGCCGATCACCGTCCGGATCATTGAACGGCATCTGGACGAGTTCCTGGAGTACAGCCGGGCGGTGTTGCGGAAGGATGGCGCGGATCGGTGACCTGTCATCACATATTCTACCGCTGGACCGCCCCCAAGCGATGGCGCGGCAACCTCTTCATCGCCTGACAGGTCATTGATTCGGTGAGTGCACGGGAGAATCCGGGCGCTCGGCAGGGTTGTGCTAAGATGCCTCGACTCATTGCCAACCTCAGCGCGGCCGCCAATCCTCGACGCCACGGAAACAACACATGTCATCCGTCTTCCTGACCCGCATCGTCCTGAAAAACTACAAGAGCATCGCCTCATGCGACGTACGACTCGGTGCGCTCACCTATCTGGTTGGCGCGAACGGCTCGGGCAAGAGTAATTTCCTGGATGCATTGCATCTGGTCGGGGATGCCCTGCGGGGTTCGCTGGATAACGCGCTGAACGAGCGCGGCGGGCTGCCGGAAGTGCGTCGCCGCTCCAGCGGGCATCCGACGCATTTCGGGATCAGGCTGGAATTCCGGCTGCGATCCGGCAAGACCGGTCACTACGCCTTCAATGTCGGCGCCGTCAAGGGCGGAAGCTACGAAGTCCAGAACGAAGAATGCGTAGTAGACGGTATCGGCAAAGGACCGTTTTACCGTATTGAACGCGGCACCCTGCGCGACAGCAGTGAAACTCCCTTCCCTGCGATTACGCCGGATAGACTCGCATTGGTCAGCGTCTCAGGACTTCTGGCTTTCCGCCCGGTCTATGACGCTCTGACCGCGATGGGGTTTTACAACCTCAGTCCCAAAATCATCCGCGAACTGCAAAAGCCTCAGGACGGTAAGCTGCTCAAACAGGCCGGGGAAAATATCACCAGTGTGATCGGTCATCTGGAGCGGGTGGAGAGCCCCTTTCTTCCGATCATCAAAGAATATCTGCACAAGGTCGCGCCCACGGTCAGCAGTGTCGAGCGCGTGCAGATCGGCCCTATGGAGACACTGGAATTCCGTCAGGATGTTGCAGGGGCGCAGCATCCCTGGCGATTTCAGGCGCACAACATGTCCGATGGAACCTTGCGCGCCCTCGGTGTTCTGACTGCGCTTTTTCAAGGCAATCAAGACCATCAGCCGTCGGTAATTGGCATTGAAGAACCGGAAACCGCCCTGCACCCCGGCGCGGCCGCCGCGCTTCGCGAAGCGCTGTCCAGAGCATCCGAACACACTCAGGTCATCGTGACCAGCCACAGTCCTGATTTGCTGGATGACCGTGCGCTGGAGCCGGAATCTCTGCTGGTAGTCGGCTCATACGAAGGGGAAACCCGTATTGCTCCGGTGGATGCCGCCTCGCGAGATGCCGTGAAAAGCCATCTCTTTACGGCCGGAGAGTTGCTGCGCCTCAATCAACTGGAGCCTGACCGCGATGCGCTGGCCCAACTGGAAAACAAACAACCGGATTTATTTGGCGACACCAAGGCATGACACGGATTGTTTCGATCGTGGAGGGCGACGGCGAAGTGGACGCCCTGCCGGTCCTCTTGCGGCGGTTGATGACGTGGCGACCGCCCGCATCCTACGGAGAAGTTGCCCCGCCGATCCGGGTCCAGAAGGATCGTTTCCTGAACAAGGAAACCGACTTCCGGCGCTTTCTCCAACTGGCGGCCGCCAAATGCGGCGATGACGGCTGGCTGCTGATCCTGCTGGATGCGGATGATGACTGCCCGGCAAGCAAGGGCAAGGAGATTCTGGATCGGGCAACCGAGGTGATTCCTCACCGCCGGATCGCGGTGGTGTTAGCTAACCGGGAATTTGAAGCCTGGTTCCTTGCCGCCGCGCGCTCTCTGGACGGGCTTCGCGGGTTTGCCCTGGATCAGCTGCCTGAAGATTTCGATGCGGAACGACCGCGCGATGCCAAGGGGTGGCTGGCCGAACACATGAGGTCCGGCCGGTATCGCGAGACGAGCGATCAGGCCGGATTTGCAGCAGTTTTCGATTTGGCGCAGGCGTTCGCGGGGAGTCGGTCGTTCAGGAAGCTGTGCAAGGAATGGGACAGGAATATGGGTTATCAACCCGAGGCGGCCGAAGCCGCCCCGGACACCTGATCACATATTCCGCCGGTACTGCCCCCCCACCGCGAACAACGCCTCGGTAATCTGCCCCAGCGAGCAAACCCTTACCGTCTCCACCAGCTCCTCGAAGATATTCCCGCCCTCGATCGCCACCTGCTGCAACCGCGCCAGCGCCCGCGGCGCTTCTTCCGCATGGCGCCGCTGGAACTCCGCCAGCCGGTGCAGCTGCGACTGCTTCTCGGCATCCGTCGAGCGCGCCAGCTCCAGGCTCTGCGGCGTCGCATCCCCGTGCGGATTGCGGAAGGTGTTCACCCCGATGATCGGCAACTCGCCCGAATGCTTCAGGTGCTCGTAATGCATCGACTCTTCCTGGATCTTGCCGCGCTGGTAACCGGTTTCCATCGCCCCGAGCACGCCGCCCCGCTCGCTGATCGCCTCGAATTCCTTCAGCACCGCCTCTTCCACCAGGTCGGTCAGTTCATCGAGGATGAAGCTGCCCTGGTTCGGGTTCTCGTTCTTCGCAAGGCCCCACTCGCGGTTGATGATCAGCTGGATCGCCATTGCCCGGCGCACGCTTTCCTCGGTCGGTGTGGTGATCGCCTCGTCGTACGCGTTGGTGTGCAGGCTGTTGCAATTGTCGTAGATCGCGATCAGCGCCTGCAGCGTGGTGCGGATATCGTTGAAGTCGATTTCCTGCGCGTGCAGCGAACGGCCGGAGGTCTGGATGTGGTACTTCAGCTTCTGGCTGCGTTCGTTGGCGCCGTACTTCTCGCGCATGGTCACCGCCCAGATGCGGCGGGCGACGCGGCCCATCACCGTGTATTCCGGGTCCATGCCGTTGCTGAAGAAGAAGGACAGGTTCGGCGCGAAATCGTCGATGTGCATGCCGCGCGCCAGATAGGCCTCGACAAAGGTGAAGCCGTTGGCCAGCGTGAAGGCCAGCTGCGAGATCGGGTTCGCGCCCGCCTCGGCGATGTGGTAGCCGGAAATCGACACCGAGTAGAAATTCCGCACCTTGTTGGCGGTGAAGAACTGCTGGATGTCGCCCATCACCTTCAGGCTGAATTCGGTGGAGAAGATGCAGGTGTTCTGGCCCTGGTCTTCCTTGAGGATGTCGGCCTGCACCGTGCCGCGCATGTTTTCCAGCGTCCACTTGCGGATGCGCGCGCGCTCCTCGGCGTCCGGCTGGCGGCCGTGTTGCGCCACGAACTTGTCGACGTTCTGGTCAATGGCGGTGTTGACGAAGAAGGCGAGGATGGTCGGCGCCGGGCCGTTGATCGTCATCGAGACCGAGGTGGCCGGATCGGTCAGGTCGAAGCCGGAATACAGCACCTTCATGTCGTCCAGCGTGGCGATGGAGACGCCGGAGTTGCCGATCTTGCCGTAGATGTCCGGGCGCTCGGCCGGGTCGTTGCCGTACAGCGTCACCGAGTCGAAGGCGGTGGACAGGCGCTTGGCGGGCATGCCCTCGGACACCTTCTTGAAACGCGCGTTGGTGCGAAAGGCGTCGCCTTCGCCGGCGAACATCCGGGTCGGGTCTTCGCCCTCGCGCTTGAACGGGAACACGCCCGCCGTGAACGGGAATTCGCCGGGCAGGTTCTCGCGCATCTGCCAGGCCAGCAGGTCGCCGTGGTCGCTGAAGCGCGGCAGCGCCACCTTGGGAATGCGGGTGCCGGACAGGCTGGTGGTGGTCAGTTTGGTGCGCAGTTCCTTGTCGCGGATTTTGACAACCAGTTCATCCCCGGCATAGGTTTCCACGAGGCAGGGCCAGCGATCGAGGAGCTGGCGGGCTTCGGGGGTGAGGTGCTGGTCGGCCTTCTGCAACAACGGCTGCAATTCCGTTGTGGCGGACGATCCGCCCAGCATGCCGATCACCGCCTGCAGCTGCTGGCGCTGCCGCGCATAACCCGCCTGTTGCGCCACATGGGCGTGATAGCCGCGCACCGTATCGGCGATCTCGGCCAGGTAGCGCACGCGCGGCGCGGGCACGATGCTGTTCTGCTGGCTGGAGGCGCGCACCGCCACGCCGGGCAGGTTGCCGCTGCCCTGCGTCACCAGGCCCTTTCCCGACAGCAGCGACTTCACATGGTGGTACAGCGCGGTGACGCCGTCGTCATTGAAACGGGCGGCGATGGTGCCGAACACCGGCATGGTGTCCGGCGACTGCATGAAGGCCTCGCGGTTGCGCTGCACCTGCTTCGACACATCACGCAACGCGTCCTTGGCGCCCTTGCGGTCGAATTTGTTGATGGCGATCACGTCGGCGAAGTCGAGCATGTCGATCTTTTCCAGCTGCGAGGCCGCGCCGAATTCCGGCGTCATCACATACAGCGAGGTATCGACAAAGGGCACGATCGCCGCGTCGCCCTGCCCGATGCCGGAGGTTTCGACGATGATCAGGTCGAAATCCGCCACCTTGCAGGCGGCGATCACGTCCGGCAGCGCCTTGCTGATTTCGCTGCCCGCGTCACGCGTCGCCAGCGAGCGCATGTAGATGTTGGGATGATGGATGGCGTTCATGCGGATGCGGTCGCCCAGCAGCGCCCCGCCCGACTTGCGGCGCGAGGGGTCGATGGAGATCACCGCGATCTTCAGCGTGTCGTCGTAATCCAGACGGAAGCGGCGCAGCAGTTCGTCCGTCAAGCTGGACTTGCCCGCGCCGCCGGTGCCGGTGATGCCCAGCACCGGGATCGCCTTGCTCGCGGCCTGTTCCACCAGCTGGTCGCGCCAGGACAAGGTGCCGGCTTCCAGCGCGGAGATCAGCCGCGCCAGCGTGCGGTGGCGGGTGAAGACGTCACCGGCATGCAGGCCTGACGCATCTTCCGGGAAGGCGTGGGTCAGATCCTTGTCGCTCTCGCGCACGCAGTGGTTGATCATGCCCTGCAGGCCCATCAGTGCACCGTCTTCCGGCGAGAAGATGCGGTTGACGCCGTAGGCCATCAGGTCGCGGATTTCCTCGGACACGATCACGCCGCCGCCGCCGCCGAAGACCTGCACGTGGTCGATGCCGCGCTCTTTCAGCAGGTCGATCATGTACTTGAAGAATTCGTTGTGGCCGCCCTGATACGAACTGAGCGCGATGCCGTGCGCGTCTTCCTGCAGCGCGCAGGTGACGATCTCGTCCACCGAGCGGTTGTGGCCGAGGTGGATCACCTCGCAGCCGCTGGCCTGGATCATGCGGCGCATGATGTTGATGGCGGCGTCATGGCCGTCGAAAAGGCTGGCGGCGGTGACGAAGCGCACCTTGTTGACGGGGGAGACGGCAACGGTCTGCTGGGCGGAAGCGTTCATGGGCGGGCACTCGGAAACGGCGTGGAGCGGGAGGTATGTTCAGCCTAGCCAGTTTCCGCAAACCCGCCATGCCGGGCAATGATGAAAAGGTTGAATTCATCGGCAAAAACGGACAACCTAGCGCTTGATAAGCCCCATATCGCGCATTTTATGCGCCAAACCGGCCCGATGGACGGGCGGAAACGGACGCAGCATGCAGATCCAGCACCACACCATCGCCGCGCACTATGTCCGGGTCGCCCTGCAGGGCGCGGTCCGCGCGGGCTTCGATCCGGCGCAGCTGCTGGCACGCGCCGGGCTGGACGGTCCGCTGCCCGCCCGGCTGCCGCCGCTGCAATACGCCGAGCTGGTCAAGGCGGTCTGGCGCGCGCTGGATGACGAATTCCTCGGCCTCACCGCCGGGCGCTGCCCGGTCGGGGCCTTCGCGCTGATGACGGAACTGGTGATCCATTCCGCCACGCTGGGCGAGGCGCTGGCGCAATGCAGCCGCTTCTACCGGATGGTGACCGACGGCCTGAGCCTCGGCGTGACTGTCGAAAACGGACAGGCGCGCCTGTGGATGGCCGAACGCGATCCGACGCGCGATCCCGACCACTTCCTGCTGGAATTCCTGCTGGTGATGTGGAGCCGCCTCGCCGGCTGGCTGGTGCGCGAGCGCATCACGCTGCTGGCCGCGCATTTCCTCCACGATGCCCCGGCGCATGTGCGCGAATACCCGACGCTGTTCCCCTGCCCGCTGGCCTTCGGCCAGACCCGCAACGCACTGGTGTTCGACGCGACGTGGCTGGAACGACCGGTGAAACGCACGGCGGCGGAATTGCAGGCCTTGTTGCCGACCCTGCCGGGGGCCTTCCTGGTGAAACCGGTGTTCCACGGCAGCTATACGCAGCGGGTGCGCGAACTGATCGCCCGCGACATGGCGCAGGGCTTTCCGGAACTGGATGCGGTGGCGCAGCAGTTCTGGATGACGGGGCGGACGCTGCGGCGCAAGCTGCTGGCCGAGGGCAGCAGCTATCAAGGCATCAAGGACGACCTGCGCCGGGAAACGGCGGTGCGGCTGCTGACCCAAGGCGAAAGCAGCCTGAACGGGATCGCACTGGCGCTGGGATTTTCCGAAGCGGGCGCGTTCATCCGCGCGTTCAAGCTGTGGACAGGGATGACGCCGGGGCGCTATCTGGCCGGTCTCGCCGAGACGGCCGCGCCGGGCGTCAGCCCCGGATAAACCCGGCAAATCCCGCCACGAACTCCCCGAGCAGCTTCTGCGTCGCCTCGTCCGCCAGATTCCCGTCGGCATCCATCAGCTGGTGCGCCCGCGACACCATCAGGCGTCCGCCCGCCCAGTGACTCATGCCCAGCGTGCGCAGCACCGGCAACCACGCGTTCTGCGCGAGGATGGACCCGAAACCGCCCGGCGACGCGCCGATCACCGCCACCGGCTTGCCCGCGAACAGCTTGCCGCCCGCCACGCCCTGCCGCGACAGCCAGTCGATGCCGTTCTTGAACACGCCGGGAATGCCGTTGTTGTATTCCGGCGTGGACAGCAGCAGGCCGTCGCAGGACCGGATTTGCTCCGCCAGCGCCAGCACGGCGGCGGGGACGCCTTCGGCCGCTTCCAGATCGCCGTCATAGAGGGGAATGCCGTGCAGGGTGGCGACGTCAACGGTCACGTCGGGTCCGGCCGCGGCCTGCGCGGCGCGGGCGAGCGCGGTGTTGAAGGACTGGCGGCGCAGGCTGCCGGACAGGGCGAGGATACGGGTCATGGGAAAACTCCGGGTGCAGGGATGGTCCTGTTCCGCCAGCGTAGCCCAAAGTCCGCCCTCGCGCTTGGCGGGAAACCGTCGCTCCGTTAAAGTCGCCGGGCGTGATCACGAACCACTTCCATAAACGAGTAAGGAAACCCGCATGTCCTCCCGCCCGCACCTGAAAACCCTGCTGTTGCCTCTGGCCCTCTGCGCGACAGTCGCCCTGAGCGGCTGCATCACCGCTTACCGGGATATCGATGAGGCGCGCCTGCACGCCGCCGCGCCCGCGAAAACCCTGCCCGCGCTCAAGTACGCCGTCTCGGGCTCGTCCCTGCTGAACGGCCACCTCGCCATCCGCGAGACCTTCGACAAGCAGTCGCCGTTCCTGAAGACCGAACAGGTGACCGCGCCGGAAACGCCGCCCGCCGATGACCTGTATGTCAAGGCGACGGTGGAGAACCTGCCGCCCAGCATCCCGGCGGGGGTCGCGGCCTATGTCTCCTACTCCACCCTGTTCCTGCTGCCGTTCTGGTCAACCCAGGACGGTTCTCGCGTGCTTTTTGACGTCTACCGGCATGGTGCGCACCAGAAACGCTATGAGTACGAACTGCATCGCCGCACGTTCGGCTGGATCGTGCTGACACCGTTCATCTGGGCGAACGCGATCAACCACACCGAGCACGACGCCTTCGAATACGCCACCAAGCAGTTCCTGGCGGACGCCGCGCCGGTCCTCTCGGCGCCCTGAGGGCGCTGCCGGGGAGGGGCGGTATCGGCTGCGCCCCTCCCGGTCCGGGCGGACGGGGGACAATGAACACTGGAATTTTCACGAAAAGCCCTTATCTTGTCTTTCCAGACTCCCGGAATTCCGTCCCATGCACTCACACCTGAACCGCCAGCTGGCCTGGCTCGGCCCGCAACCCCACGTCCTGCAAGGCATGCGGCGCGGTCTGGAAAAGGAAGCGCTGCGGATGAGCCCGGACGGGGTGATCGCGCAGACGCCGCACCCGCAGGCCCTCGGCGCGGCGCTGACCCATCCGTACATCACCACCGACTATTCCGAGGCGCTGATCGAACTGATCACCCCGGCGGAAACCAGCATCGACGCCACCCTCGGTTTCATGGAGGACCTGCACACCTTCGTCTACCGCCATCTGGACGAAGAGCGCCTGTGGCTGAACTCCATGCCCTGCATGATCGGGCTCGACGACAGCCTGATCCCGCTGGCGCAGTACGGCACATCGAATATCGGCCGCCTGAAGACCCTGTACCGTCACGGTCTCGGCGTGCGCTACGGCCGCAAGATGCAGACGATTGCCGGCATCCACTACAACCTGTCTTTCCCGACGGCGTTCTGGGAGGCCTGGCAAAAGAACGCCGGCGATACCCGCCCGCTGCAGGACTTCATCAACGACAAGTATTTCTCGCTGGTGCGCAACTTCCAGCGCCACAGCTTCCTGCTGCTGTACCTGCTCGGCGCCAGCCCGGCGGTCAGCGCCTGCTTCCTGAGCGGCCGCCAGCACAGCCTGCAAACCCTGTCGCCGGGCACGCTGTACCAGCCCTACGCCACCTCGCTGCGCATGAGCCGCCTGGGCTACCAGAACACCGTGCAGCGCGACCTGCATGTCTCCTACAACCGTCTGGACCATTACCTGCGCGACCTGCGCCACGCCATCCATACGCCCTACCCGCCCTTCGAGGCGCTGGGGGTGAAGGTGGACGGCGAGTACCGGCAGATGAACGCCAACATCCTGCAGATCGAGAACGAATACTACGGCCTGATCCGCCCCAAGCAGACCACGCGGCGCGGCGAAAAGCCCTCGCAGGCGCTGGCGGAGCGCGGCGTGGAATACATCGAGATGCGCTGCGTCGACCTGAACCCCTACGCGCCGACCGGCATCGACAGCCCGACCGCGCACTTCCTGGAAGCCTTCGCGCTGCACTCGCTGCTCAGCACCGACACGCCGTTCAGCCCGGCGGAATACGCCCATCTCGGCGAACGCCAGGAAACCATGGTCGAGTTCGGCCGCAAGCCCTTCCTGCCGATCCGCGTGGACGAGGAAAAAGTGGAGTTCCACGTGATCGCCGACAAGCTGCTGGCCGAGATGGCGCGTGTGGCGGAGATCCTGGACCGGGCGCACGACACCGACCGTTACAGTCAGGGCGTCGCCGTCCAGCGCGAAAAACTCGCCGACCCCGAGCAGACCTGGGCTGCGCGCGTGCTTGCGGACATCCGGTCGCACGGCGACAGCTTCTTCGACTTCGGCAAGGCCGTGGCCGAAACGCACCGCGCGCATTTCCTCGCACGACCGCTGTCTCCGGAGCGCGAAGCGCTGTTCACGCAACAGGCGGCGGAATCACTGGCCGCGCAAAGCGCGCTGGAAGCGGCCGATACGCAGTCCTTCGACGACTTCCTGGCGGCGTATAACGCCGCTTAACCAATTCGCACTTGAGCCGGGGCGGCGGATTTTCCACCATGCCGCCCTGAGCCCCTGATCCGATCCGCGAGCCCCGCATGAAACTGCCCTCTCCCCGCCTCACCAACCTCGGCCTGTTCGGCATCATGCTGACCGGCATGCTCTACGCGCTGTACCTGCAGCACTACCAGAATTTCGAGCCCTGCCCGCTGTGCATCTTCCAGCGGGTGGCCCTGATGGGCGTGGGGTTTGTCGGGCTGGCGGCCGCGCTGCACAATCCGGCGGCGCTGGGACGCCGGATCTATGCCGCGCTGACCGGCCTGTCGGCGCTGACCGGCCTCGCCATCGCCGCGCGCCATACCTGGCTGCAACACCTGCCGCCGGAAGACGTGCCCGCGTGCGGACCGGGTCTGGATTACTGGCTGGATACCTTTCCGCTGCATGAGGTGGTGATGAAGGTGCTGCACGGCTCGGGGGAATGCGCGAAGATCGACTGGACCTTCCTCGGCTTCAGCATGCCGGAATGGAATCTCGTGCTGTTCGGCGGGCTGATCGGCGTCTCGGTCTGGCAGGCCGTGCGCAAGGCCTGAGCCCCGGACGCACCGGCATAAAAAAACGGCGGGGGATACCCGCCGTTTTTCATTCCGGATTCCCGGAGACTTACTTCTTCTTGGCTTTCGCGGCGGCGGCGGGCTTCTCGGCCTCCTCGCGCGTCACCTTGAACAGCTCGACGTCGAACACCAGCACGGCGTTCGGCGGAATGGAGCCCGCACCCATCTCGCCATAACCCAGGTTCGACGGAATGGTGAAGCGGTACTTGCCGCCTTCCTTCATCAGCTGCACGCCTTCGGTCCAGCCGGGAATCACCTGGTCCAGACGGAAGGTGGCGGTCTGGTTGCGGGCGACGGAGCTGTCGAACACGGTGCCGTCGATCAGCTTGCCTTCATAGTGGACTTCCACCGTGTCGGTCTTGCGCGGCTGCGCGCCCGTGCCTTCCTTGATGACCTCGTACTGCAGGCCGGAGGCGGTGGTCTTCACGCCGGACTTCTTGGCGTTCTCGGCCAGGAAGGCGTCGCCCTTGGCCTTGTTTTCCTGCGACAGGCGCTGGAAGGCGGCCTGGTCTTCTTCCATCCGCTGGTTCTTGTAGTCGGTCAGGACCTTCTTGATCTCGTCATCGGTCAGGTTACCGGCCTTGCCGCTGTAACCGTCACGGAAACCGGCGATGAACTTCTCGACATCGAGACGCTCGATGGCGGCGCCGATCTGCTTGCCGTTGATGAAGCCGATGCTGTAGGCGACCTTGCCCGGATCGACCGGGGTCGTGGCCGTGGTAGCCGGGGCGGTGGCAGCTGCCGGGGCGGCGGCCGGAGCGGCATCGGCCGCCCACGCGCCGTTGGCAGCGAGAACGGCCGCTGCCAGGAAAAGACGTTTCATAGGGACTCCCGCGTCGTTGTTATGACAAAACCGTCCGAGCATATCCGCCCGGCGGGGAATATGCTACCTGACGCGTGTTCGGCTTCGGTTACTGTCAACGCCATGTGTCGATTGTCGGACCGGATTGCTCGCATTTGTCTGACGATTGGTTTACTTTTAACCCGTTCCCTTATGCCTTTTGTGGAGAAGCGAAGATGGCAGGCAAGAAGAAATCCGCCGGCGGCGACAAGCTGCTGGAAAAGACCTCGGCCCAGGTCCAGAAGCTGGCCGACAAGGCCCAGAAGCAGTCCGACAAGATCGTGGAGTCCTACCGCAAGCTGGTCAAGCAGGCGGAAGAGCATTACCAGGACATCCTGGCCAAGGTCTCCGAGAAAATGAAGAGCGGCGACACCAAGGCGGTGAAGCTGCTGAAGGATGTGCAGGCCCAGGCCGAAGCCGCCCTCGACGCCGCGAAGAAGGATTACGAGAAGGCCAAGACCATGTTCCAGCAGAGCGAGCTGAAGACCTTCCTGCAAGGCACGCTCGCCAAGGGCAAGGAAGCGGCCGTCGCCATCGCCGACGTGATGAAGAAGGACGTGACCGAAGTCGCCGCCGACGTGAAGTCCGAAGCGGTGAAGGTCGCCGGGGAAGTGAAGAAAGAAGCGACCAAGGTCGCTGCTGACGTCAAGAAAGAGGCCACGAAGGTCGCCGCTGACGTGAAGAAGGAAGCCTCGAAAGTGGCTGCCGACGTCAAGAAAAGCGCCGCCAAGGTGACCGCCGAGGTGAAGAAGGAAGCCGCCCAGGTGGCCGACGAAGTGACCAAGGTCGCCGAGACCGTCTCCAAGGCCGCCGGTGAAGCCGTGGCCAAGGTGGAAGAAGCCGCGAAGAAGGCGCCGACCCGCCGTCCGGCCGCCAAGCCCGCTGCTGCTGCCGACGCCCCGGCCGCCGCGCCGAAGCCGCGCGCCCCGCGCAAGCCGGCCGCCCCGAAGGCTCCGGCCGCTGACGCGCCCGCCGCTGCTCCGGAAGCGCCCGCTGCGGACAAGGCTCCGGAATAATCCGGAGTAGTTAAGGTTGAAGGTGTCAGGGGCGCGCATGCGCCCCTGATGTTTTTGCGGTCACCATCACCCTTTCCCGCCTTGCCGGGCCGTTCCGGAGTTCGACCTTAACCGTCAAATAATGAACGATACCCATCATTCATTGACGGAGGCTTGCCGACACCTGGAAGGATGGCTATTTATATCCCTATGAATATTTTATAAAAACAGGACGGGCACGCTTCTTGCCGTTATCCGGGAAATCCGGCTGAAGCCGCCATCAGGAGAAAAGGATGTCCACCCCGCGTTTCACCCCCCTCGCGACCGCCTTCCGGCGCGTCCTGCTGCTGCTCGTTCTCGGGCTCGGTTCCGCCGCGCTGCGCGCCGAGGTCGTGGTCAACGATGTCACGCAGCTGAACCCCGTCGTCATGCAGGACGTCATCGCCCCGACCGACACCGACGAGGTGATCCGGGCCGTGCGCGACCATGCCGGTCCGGTCTCGATCGGCGGCGGGCGCTACAGCATGGGCGGACAGACCGCCATCGAGCACGGCGTGCAGATCGACATGCGCCGCATGAACCGGGTGCTGGCCTTCTCCGCCGCCGACAAGGAAATCACCGTGCAGGCGGGCATCACCTGGCGGGCGCTCCAGGAATACATCGATCCCTACGACCTGTCGGTGCGCATCATGCAGACCTACGACAACTTCACCGTCGGCGGTTCGCTGAGCGTGAACGTGCACGGGCGGTACATCGGCCAGGGACCGCTGGTGCTGTCAGTAAAATCGTTCCACCTCGTGCTGGCTGACGGCCGCCTGGTGAACGCATCCCCGAGCGAAAACGCCGAGATCTTCTACGGCGCGATCGGCGGCTACGGCGGCCTCGGCGTGATTGTCGACGCGACGCTGATGCTGACGGATAACGTCAATGTGGCGCGACGAACCCTGGTCATGCCGATCACCGATTACGCCGCGTGGTTCCAGCGCGAGGTGGAACAGAATCCGGACGTTATCTTCCACAACGCGGACATCTACCCCGATGCCTACGACACCGTGCGCGCCACGTCCTGGGTGCGTACCGACCGGCCGGTCACCGTCCCTGACCGGCTGATTCCGCTGGATCGCAGCTACTTCAAGAACCGGCTGGCCTTCGACGTGATCTCCGGCTGGCCCTTCGGCAAGGGCATCCGCCAACATCTGCTTGATCCGCTCCTGTTTGCGGGCGACGTGGTGGAACACCGCAACTACGAAGCCAGTTATCGCGTCGAGGAGCTGGAGCCGTCGTCGCGCCAATCCTCGACCTATGTGTTGCAGGAATACTTCGTACCGACCGCCAACTTCCTGCCGTTTACGGCTGATCTGCGCGAAGTGCTGCGCCGCCATCATGTCAACGTGATCAATATTTCCATCCGGCATGCCCGCCGGGACCCGGGCACCCTGCTCGCCTGGGCGCGGCAGGATGTCTTCGCCTTCGTGCTGTATTACAAGCAGGGCACTTCGGAAGACGACCGCAAGCAGGTCGGAGCCTGGACGCGCGAGCTGACCGACCGGGTGATCGCGCGGCACGGCAGCTATTACCTGCCCTATCAACCGCACGCCACGGTCGCGCAGTTCCATGCCGCCTATCCGGATGCCGACCGCTACTTCGCGCTGAAACAACGGCTGGATCCGACCGACAAATTCCGCAACACGCTGTGGGAAGCCTACTACCGGCCGCCGGTCGCCGTCTCTGCCGACGCGGCGACGGACGATCCGCTGGCGGAAGCCGTCAAACAGGCAGCGCGCCAAGTGCCCGGCTATGTCCGCGACGAGGGCCAGACCTACCTGACCCTGCCGGAGTGGTTCCTGGTCTACAACCCGGATGAATATGCGCAGTACCTGAAAACGCATGGCGGCGCGGGCTTTCCCTACTTCGCGTCGATCGGGCAGGCCTGGGGGGATTACCGCGACGTCACCCGCATCACCCGGCAGCGCGGCTACCCGACCAACTGGGGCTACCACCTGATGGTGTCCGTGCTGTGCACCAGTTATGCCGTGGAACTGGGCGTGAAAGGGGCGTACGAGAATTCGCTCGGCCGCCTGAGCCAGTGGACCGCAGGCGGGGCGCGGACGCCGGAAGACGACTATTCCGCGCAGGTCGCGCAGGAATACGTGGATTTCATCCGTGTCGATCCCTGGTACGAGTTTTCCTTCATGGACCGCTTCAAGCGCTTGTGGACCGCGCAAGATCCGGACGGCAGCCACCGCATCCGCCGCTGGGAACGCAAGGGTTACCTGAGCGCGGGCTATCTGGCGAAGGCCGGTTACGGCGGCGTGATCAAGGTGGCGACCAAGGCGATCTACGGCGACGCCGATATGGAAATGATGGCGCTGACCAA
>JAYRMT010000050.1:0-15523 GCA_041912575.1 Fluviicoccus sp.
TCAACGTCCTCGCCCTTCTTGCCAATGATAATGCCGGGACGGGCCGTGCTGATCGTGATGCGGGCGGTATCGGAAGGACGCTCGATCAAGATCTTGCTAACCGCAGCATTCTTGAGCTTCTTGTAGAGATACTCACGAACCTGCAAATCAGTCAGCAGGAAATCAGCATAATTTTTCGGGCTGGCGTACCAATTGGCATTGTGCTTCTTGATAACCCCGAGGCGAATACCAATCGGATGAACTTTCTGACCCATGATCGATCCTCTTATTCCGCAACCTTGACGGTGATGTGGCAGGTCCGCTTGGTAATGCGGTCCGCACGGCCCTTGGCACGCGGCATGATCCGCTTCAAGCTGATCCCCTCATCAACAAAGATCGTGGTGACCCGAAGCTCATCCACATCGGCACCATTATTGTGCTCGGCATTGGCAATCGCAGATTCCAGCACCTTTTTCACAAAATGAGCAGCCTTCTTGTTGCTGAACGAGAGAATGTTCAGCGCCTGCTCCACCGGCTTACCGCGAACCAAATCCGCCACCAGGCGAGCCTTCTGGGCGGAGATTTGCGCGCCGCGAAGTTTAGCAACAGCTTCCATCACTCACCCCTTAGCGTTTGGCTTTCTTGTCGATCCCGTGACCGCGATAGGTACGGGTCGGCGCGAATTCGCCGAGCTTGTGACCAACCATATGTTCAGTCACGAACACTGGCACATGCTGACGGCCGTTATGCACAGCGATTGTCAGGCCCACCATGTCCGGCAGGATCATCGACCGGCGCGACCAAGTCTTGATGGGCTTCTTGGAGTTGGAAGCCAGAGCGGCTTCCACTTTCGCAAAAAGATGCGTATCTACAAACGGGCCTTTTTTAAGCGAACGAGGCACAGTTACTCTCCTTCATCCCATTACTTGCGACGATCGCGGACGATCATATTGGCCGTACGCTTGTTGCTGCGGGTCTTGTAACCCTTGGCCTTCTGACCCCACGGGGAAACCGGGTGACAACCCTTGTTGCGACCTTCGCCACCACCCATCGGGTGATCAACCGGGTTCATGGCCATGCCACGAACGGTCGGGCGAACGCCACGCCAGCGGCTGGCGCCAGCCTTACCCAAGACACGCAGATTGTGCTCTGAGTTGCAAACTTCGCCGAACGTGGCGCGACACTCCACATGGATCTTGCGCATTTCGCCCGAACGCAGACGGACAATGGCGTAGGCGCCATCACGGCCCAGCAACTGCATGGAGGCACCTGCCGAACGACCCAACTGCGCACCCTTGCCAGCCTTAAGCTCCACACAGTGGATCGTGGCGCCAATGGGCATATTGCGCAGCGGAAGAGTGTTACCGATCTTGATCGGAGCATCATCACCCGACTGGACAGAATCACCCGCCTTCAGGCCCTTCGGAGCAATAATGTAGCGGCGCTCACCATCAGCATACTTGAGCAGCGCGATATAGGCAGTCCGGTTCGGGTCGTACTCCAGACGCTCAACGACAGCCGGAATGCCATCCTTATTGCGCTTGAAATCAACAATCCGATACAACTGCTTGTGACCACCACCCTGATGACGGGTCGTGATGTGACCATTATTGTTGCGACCACCGGTCTTCTTCTGGCTTTCAACCAGAGGAGCATAGGGGCGCCCCTTATGCAGATCCGGATTCACAACCTTTTCGACAAAGCGACGACCCGGAGATGTCGGTTTGCATTTTACGATTGGCATGACACGCTCCCAACCTTACTCTGCGGCATCGGCCAGCTGGATTTCAGTACCAGCCTGCAACGTCACATAGGCCTTCTTGATATCCGAGCGGCGACCCGGGGTGCGACCGAAACGCTTGGTCTTACCCTTGATAACCACGGTATTGACAGCTTCGACCTTCACGCCGAACAACTGCTCAACCGCCTTTTTGATTTCCAGCTTGGTGGCATCCGGACGCACCTTGAAAACCTGCGTATTGCGGGTTTCCGCAGCAACATTTGCCTTTTCCGAGATGTGCGGACCAAGCAGCACCTGGTACAAACGCTCTTTGTTCATCCCAATTCCACCTCAAGCTTCTTGGCAGCCGGAACCGACATCACCACCTTATCAAAACCAATCAGGCTGACCGGATCGATTGCCGCCGTATCAATCACCGCGACGTGCGGAAGATTGCGGGCCGCCAGATACAGATTCTCATCAACCGCATCAGTCACGATCAGCGCGTTCTCGAGACCCAAGCCCTTCAACTTGGCAAGCAGCTCCTTGGTCTTCGGCGCAGACACCGTGATCTCTTCCACCAGAACCAGACGATCCTGACGAACAAGCTCGGACAGAATGCACTGCAGGGCGCCGCGATACATCTTGCGGTTCACCTTCTGATCCCAATTTTGCGGAACGGCCGCATGAGCCTTACCACCACCACGCCAGATCGGGCTACGAATCGAACCGGCACGGGCACGGCCCGTACCTTTTTGACGCCACGGCTTCTTGCCGCCGCCACTCACCTCGGCACGATTCTTCTGAGCACGGGACCCCTGACGCGCACCCGCCAGATAAGCCGTGACCACCTGATGCACCAAGGCTTCGTTAAATTCCCTGCCGAAGGCGACTTCGGACAGCTCAACAGCCGCGCCGGAAACAGTCTTCAGATTCACGTTCAACTCCCCCTTAGGCCTTTACCGACGGACGCACGATGACGTCGCCGCCAATGGCACCCGGCACCGCGCCCTTGAGCACCAGCACCGACTTCTCCGCATCAACGGAAACCACTTCCAGACCCTGGACGGTCACACGGACGTCACCGAGATGACCAGCCATCTTCTTGCCCTTGAACACACGCCCCGGAGACTGATTCTGACCCGTGGAGCCATGCACACGATGCGAAACCGAGTTGCCATGGGTTGCATCCTGAGTACGGAAATTCCAGCGCTTCACACCGCCCTGGAAACCCTTACCCTTGCTGGTACCCACCACATCGACCACCTGGCCGGCAGCGAACAGATCAACACCCACCGAGCCACCCACCTGAAAGCGGGACAACTCTTCAGCATTGACGCGAAACTCCCAAACCCCACGACCCGCCGCCACTTCCGCCTTGGCAAAGTGACCAGCCATCGCCTTGGTCACGCGAGAGGCGCGACGCTCACCGGTCGTCACCTGCACAGCCTGATAGCCATCGGTATCCACAGTCTTGATCTGGGTGATGCGGTTGGGATCGACTTCGATCACAGTTACCGGCACTGACACGCCCGCTTCCGTGAAGATGCGGGTCATACCGCATTTACGACCGACTAAACCAATCGTCATTTCCTCTAACCCCTTCATTTGCGCCCCGCCACTTCACCGGCAGAGCATGAAATTCGATTAACCCAAGCTGATCTGCACATCGACGCCGGCAGCGAGATCCAGCTTCATCAGGGCGTCCACCGTCTTGTCGGTGGGTTGAACGATGTCAACCAGTCGCTTATGGGTCCGGATCTCGTACTGATCGCGCGCATCCTTGTTCACATGCGGGGATGTCAGCACATTGAAGCGCTCGATGCGGGTGGGCAGCGGAATCGGACCGCAAACCTGAGCGCCGGTGCGCTTGGCGGTCTCAACGATCTCCTGAGCCGACTGATCAATCAACCGATGATCAAAGGCCTTGAGACGGATACGGATTCTCTGGTTAGCCATGCCAGCAACTCCAAGCCAAAAAATAATAAAACCTCTTCGCTCACCCGCTACGGGGAGTGAAAAGTATCTAATTCCGTGCCAGAAACGATGCTCTGGCTGTCAATGACACACCCACTTATTGCGGGCTGCGCATTATTCACTTATTCAGGACTGAATGCAAGCAATATCGCCCTGAAAAAGCCGGGGAGGCCTACAGCCTCCCCAAACCGTCTCACCAAGCGTTACTTGATGATCTTGGCCACGACACCGGCACCGACGGTACGACCGCCTTCACGGATGGCGAAGCGCAGGCCGGCGTCCATCGCGATCGGGTGGATCAGTTCCACCGTCATCTGGATGTTGTCACCCGGCATCACCATCTCGACGCCTTCCGGCAGCTCGATCGAACCGGTCACGTCCGTGGTGCGGAAGTAGAACTGCGGACGATAGCCCTTGAAGAACGGGGTGTGACGACCACCCTCTTCCTTCGACAGCACGTACACTTCGGCCACAAAGTTGGTGTGCGGCTTGATGCTGCCCGGCTTCGCCAGGACCTGACCGCGCTGGATGTCTTCACGCTTGATGCCGCGCAGCAGCACGCCCACGTTCTCACCGGCACGACCTTCATCCAGCAGCTTGCGGAACATTTCAACGCCGGTGCAGGTGGACTTGACGGTATCCTTGATGCCGACCACTTCCACTTCTTCACCAACCTTGATGATGCCGCGCTCGACGCGACCGGTCACCACGGTGCCGCGACCGGAGATCGAGAACACGTCTTCGATCGGCAACAGGAACGGCTGGTCAATGGCGCGTTGCGGTTCCGGAATGTAGCTGTCCAGCGTTTCCACCAGCTTCAGGATCGACGGGATGCCGAACTGGCCTTGCTCGCCGTTCAGGGCCTGCAGGGCGGAGCCACGGATGATCGGGGTGTCATCGCCCGGGAAGTTGTACTTGTTCAGCAGGTCGCGGACTTCCATCTCGACCAGCTCCAGCAGCTCTTCGTCATCAACCATGTCGCACTTGTTCAGGAACACGACGATGTACGGCACGCCGACCTGACGGGACAGGAGGATGTGTTCGCGCGTTTGCGGCATGGGGCCGTCAGCGGCGGAACAGACCAGGATCGCGCCGTCCATCTGGGCAGCACCGGTGATCATGTTCTTCACATAGTCAGCGTGACCCGGGCAGTCCACGTGGGCATAGTGACGGGTCGGCGACAGGTATTCGACGTGCGCGGTGTTGATGGTGATACCGCGAGCCTTTTCTTCCGGGGCCGCATCGATCTGGTCATAGGCCTTGGCTTCGCCACCGTAGGTCTTGGCGCAGATGGTGGTGATGGCAGCCGTCAGGGTCGTCTTGCCGTGGTCAACGTGACCAATGGTGCCGACGTTCACGTGCGGCTTATCGCGTTCAAACTTGGCCTTTGCCATGATTTAATCCTCTTGATTCTCAATCAATTGTTGAACGCCCCCTCCGGTATGGAGAGGGCGAAAGTCATTACTCGTCTTCAGCCTTGCCCTTGCCGGCAAACTTGGCGATGATCGCATCGGCCACGTTGCGCGGGGTCTCGGCGTAGCGCGAGAACTCCATCGAGAAGGTGGCGCGACCTTGCGACATGGAGCGCATGTCGGTGGCGTAGCCGAACATTTCAGACAGCGGGACTTCGGCGCGAATAGCCTTGCCACCACCCACGAGGTCGTCCATGCCCTGCACCATGCCACGGCGACGATTCAAGTCACCCATGATGTCACCCATGTAATCTTCCGGGGTCTCGACTTCGACCTTCATGATCGGCTCCAGCAGAACCGGATCAGCCTTCATGAAGCCCAGACGGAAGCCGATGGAGCCCGCCATCTTGAACGACAGCTCGTCGGAGTCGACGTCGTGGTAGGAGCCGTCAAACAGAACCGCCTTGACGCCCACAATCGGGTAGCCCGCCAAAACACCGCCAGCCATACGCTCCTGAATACCCTTGTCGACCGCACCGAAGAATTCCTTCGGCACCGTGCCGCCAACAACTTCCACGGCGTATTCGTAATCCTTCTCGCGATCTTCGCCCATGGGCTCCAGACGCAGCAGGACATGACCGTACTTCCCGCGACCGCCGGTCTGACGCACAAACTTGCCCTCAGATTCCACGGTCTTGCGGATGGTCTCGCGGTAGGCCACTTGCGGCTTGCCGATATTGGCCTCGACACCGAATTCGCGCTTCATGCGGTCGACGATGATTTCCAGGTGCAGTTCGCCCATACCGGAAATAATGGTCTGACCGGACTCTTCGTCGGTCTTGACGCGGAAAGACGGATCTTCCTTCGCCAAGCGACCGAGCGCGGTCGACATCTTTTCCTGGTCCGCCTTGGTCTTCGGCTCGACAGCCAGCGAAATCACCGGCTCCGGGAATTCCATGCGCTCAAGGGTAATGACGTTGTTTTCATCACACAGCGTTTCACCGGTGATCACGTCCTTCAAGCCCACACAAGCCGCGATGTCGCCGGCACGGATTTCAGTCAGCTCTTCACGCTGGTTGGCATGCATCTGCAGGATACGACCAATGCGCTCCTTGCGCTGCTTGATCGGGTTCCAGACCGCATCACCCGACTTCAGAACACCGGAATAGACGCGGATAAAGGTCAGGGACCCGACAAACTTGTCGTTCATGATCTTGAACGCAAGCGCGGCGAAAGGCTCTTCATCCGAAGCGTGCCGCTCGGCCGGAGTTTCAGCCTTGTCGTCCAGGGTGCCCTTGATCGCGGGAACGTCATTCGGAGCCGGCAGGTAGCGGATGACCGCATCCAGCATGGCCTGCACGCCTTTGTTCTTGAACGCGGAGCCACACAGCACCGGCTGGATTTCACCTGCCAGGGTGCGCAGACGGATCGCCTGATGAATATCATCTTCGGAGAGGTCACCCTCCTCGAGATACTTGTTCATGAGCTCTTCATTGGCTTCAGCGGCGCTCTCCACCAGGTTGGCGCGCCACTTGTCGCACTCAGCCTGGAGATTGGCGGGAATGTCGCGCAGATCGAACTTCATGCCCTGCGACGCTTCATCCCAATAGATCGCCTTCATGGTGACCAGGTCGACCACGCCTTCGAAGTTTTCTTCGGCGCCGATCGGCACCACCATCGGCACCGGATTGGCACCCAGGCGAAGCTTCATCTGCTCGACGGCACGGAAGAAGTTGGCACCGGTACGGTCCATCTTGTTCACGAAAGCCAGACGGGGCACCTTGTACTTGTTAGCCTGACGCCACACGGTTTCCGACTGCGGCTGCACGCCACCGACCGCGCAATAGACCATGCACGCGCCGTCGAGAACACGCATGGAGCGCTCCACCTCGATGGTGAAGTCCACGTGACCCGGGGTGTCGATGATGTTGATGCGGTGCTCGGGGAACTGGTGCGCCATGCCGGACCAGAAGCAGGTCGTGGCCGCGGAGGTAATGGTGATGCCCCGCTCCTGCTCCTGCTCCATCCAGTCCATGGTGGCGGCGCCGTCATGCACTTCACCGATCTTGTGGTTCACACCCGTGTAATACAGGATGCGCTCGGTGGTCGTGGTCTTGCCGGCGTCGATGTGGGCGCTGATACCGATGTTACGGTAGCGCTCCAGCGGCGTAGTTCTCGCCATGATTCAAAATCCTCTGGATCGTTTTAGAAACGATAATGGGAGAAGGCCTTGTTGGCCTCGGCCATGCGGTGGACGTCTTCACGCTTCTTGATCGCCGCACCCTTGCCTTCCGCCGCATCCAGCAGTTCGCCGGCCAGGCGCAGAGCCATGGTCTTTTCGCTGCGCTTCATCGCAGCATCCACCAGCCAGCGCATCGCCAGGGCCGTACGACGGGAGGGGCGTACTTCCATGGGGACCTGGTAGGTGGCGCCGCCGACACGGCGCGCCTTCACTTCAACCATCGGACGCACCTTTTCCAGGGTGTCCTCGAAGAACTGGACGGGATCGGCCTTGCCCTTCTGGATGATGCGCTCAAGGGCGCCGTACACGATGCCTTCGGCAACAGACTTCTTGCCGCTGTCCATCACGTGATTGATGAACTTGGCAACGGTTTGGCTTCCGAACTTCGGGTCCGGCAGGATCTCGCGCTTGGCGACGACACGTCTTCTGGGCATTTCTCTAAACCTTTATGAGACTTCAGGGTTATCCGGGACTCGACGCCCGGCCTTACTACATCCGGAGATTACTTCTTCGGACGCTTGGCGCCGTACTTGGAACGGCTCTGGTTGCGGTTCTTGACGCCTGCGCAGTCAAGCGAGCCGCGAACGGTGTGGTAACGCACACCCGGCAAGTCCTTCACACGACCGCCGCGAATCAGGACGACGCTGTGCTCTTGCAGGTTGTGGCCTTCACCACCGATGTACGAGGTGACTTCGAATCCCGAGGTCAGGCGAACACGGCACACCTTGCGGAGCGCGGAGTTCGGTTTTTTCGGGGTGGTGGTGTAAACGCGCGTGCAAACGCCGCGACGCTGCGGGCAGGCCTTGAGGGCCGGCACCTTGGATTTTTCGACCAGGCTTTCACGGCCCTTACGAATCAGTTGGTTAGTCGTTGCCATGTCGGCAGGTTCTCCCGTTAATAAAACAAACCCTCAAAAAGCAGTTAGCCTTTTTGAGGGGTACGTATTTTAGGTAGGGGAAGGCAAGCCGTCAATGGAGGGGATGGCTTGCCTGCTCAAGTGGACGTTGCTTTATTTGTAAGCAGCCTTGAGGCCGGACGCCAGGGCGTCCGCAGCTACCGGATTCAGGTAATAGGTGCCTGCGGCCGAGATGTCCGCAGCCTTTTCCGGGGCGGTTTGCGGTTCGGCATCATACAGCTTTCCACCGGTGCTTATGACGCAACCGGACATCCCGCTATTGATGCATACCACCGCATGCCCCGCCCAAGTGGCGTTCGTGAAGGTCTCGCCGGGATAGTCCGATTTCCACTCGGTGAAATTCAAGGCATCCGATTGATCCCAGTCCGTGTAATACAGGTAATCCTGCTGCGCCGCATCCTCGACCACAAGCCAGCCCTGCGAGCCGGCCGGGAATGTCAGGCCGCTATCCCGCAAGGCTTTCATCCGGTCGGGCGCCGCACCGCTCCACTGGAAGTCCATGCCCAGCGCATCGGCCAACGGTTTCCCGGCGAGATCGACCGCCTTGAGCGCCACATGGCGGGTCGCGACATCTCTGACACCACCCGTGTTGTAAGGGGCAATGGTGAAGCCCTTGTCATCGCCATCCAGCAAATAGTAGCCGGGTACGCCGTTCGCCGTAGCCGCATGAGGCTTAACGATCTCCCGTGAACGGCCGACAAAATGCTCGTCGTAGGACAGCGGGAAATCCGTGCCGAGCACGGTGGTCCGCCGGACATAAACCACATCGTCGACCGGTCGAAGATAACGATCCCGGCTTACGGTTTCGACCAGGGCGCCGGTCTCGTCCATGTTGACCATGCGCGTGAAGCGGTAACGCGGCTCCGAAAAAAGGCCGGTCGTGGTCACGGCGACGGGAGACTCGCCCGGCGCGGGGACCGGGTCGCTTCCGGTTTGTCCGGAGCTTCCGCCACCGCCGCAGGCGCTCAGGACCACAGCCGCCATCAGTACTATCGGGAATTTGAGGTTATGCATGGTTTACTTTCCTTGGGTTGATATCCCGCGCGCGTCATACGCACGGGTTTGCGCGGCGCGAAACCGCGAATCAGGGGGCGCAACACAGATCCCCGTCCGCTCCGGCCGGACATTCCGTCGCCGGTGACGTCGCGCCTGGTCCGGAAGATGGCGAAGGCGGCGAATCCCCGATCGCACCGCCATCCTCCGGCCCCGGAGGGTCGTGGGGATGTTCCGCCGGGCCGCTTCCTCCCGGCCGCATCAAGCCGTTTTCAACCGCCGGCGTCAGCATCGGCAACGTCACCTCGGATTCAAGCGGAAGGCGTCCTGCGGCCAGCAGGGCCTGACGAAACGGGGAAGCCTGTCCCGCCAACAGCGATGTGCCTGAGGTGAACAAGGTTCGGGCCAGCGGAATACGCGGTTCAAAGCCCCAGATGATGCGCAGTCGCAAGCGATTGGCCGCCTGAAGACTGTGCCCTGAGCGCGCGCCCGGGGTGACAGGCCGGGTATTCAGGCGGTCGTTGGGAATGACCCGCTGCCGGGTATGCAGGACCTGCTGCAGGGCGGGGTCGGCGAAGTCGTCGAAATCGGCAGGGCCCGGGGTGAGGATCTCCACCTGCATGGACGGGGCCAGCCGGCCTTCCAGCGTCGCCCGATAAGCGATACCGCCCGTTCGCAACTGACTGGCGGAGGGATGACCGGGGATTTGCCCCGTCGACGCAAGCAGGGGAAGCAATCCCCGGAGGAATCCGCTGCGGATACTCTCCGGACTGGCATGATCGCGCACACCGGCCCGCGCCGCCTCGAAGACGGCATATTCCAGATTGAGACGGGCCTGATACAGCTGCGCGAGTTGCAGGCCGGTGAGCCCGATCAGCACGATCAGGGGCGCGATGACCACGAACTCGGTCATCGTGGCCCCGTGTTGGCGTCTCCGGATCATGCAGGCTCTCCGGCTCGCCAGAACGCAGCGCCCTTATGCAGCCTCCCCCGTCCGGACGCCAGCGTGTCCGGCAGCATTTCCAGCACCTGCCGCGTCGCCGACGGGCCGGGGGCCAGACGCCAGGGGGCGACGGGCTCGCGCCATCCCACGATCCGGGCCTGCGCGTCCAGGAAGACCAGCGCCAGCGGATAGGTCATGCCGAAGGTATGAATCCCTTTGCAGGGCGACAGCAGCAGCGCCTCCCCCGCCTGTAGACGCGGCAGGATCAGCAAACCGCCCAGGCGGTACAGGAAACTTTCCGCCCGGAACAACCGGATCGGCCCGAGACAGCTGTTACGGTATTCGATGACGCGCGGCATCCTTGTCGCCCTCCGGCTTACTTCATGTCCATGAACATCATGGCGATCGGGAATCCCAGCACGATGAACGTACAGGGGAAAATGAACGCGATCAGCGGCAACAGCATCTTGACCGGAGCTTCCATGGCCAGCTTCTCGGCGCGCAGGAAGCGCTCGGTGCGCCTCTGGTCCGCCTGGGCGCGCAGGATGGGCCCCAGGTTCATGCCGGTGTTTTCCGCCTGCACGATCGAGGACACGACGGCAGTGACAGAAGGTTCCCCCATCCGGCGCGCGAACTGCCGCAAGGCGTCGATTCGCGACCGCCCCGCGCGGACATCCCGGAGGATGCGCTGGAACTCGTCGCGCAACACGCCGGGCGGCCCCTTGAGGGTTGCCTGCCGCAACGCGCCGGACAGGTTGAGTCCGGCCTCCACGCACAAGGTGATCATGTCCAGATAGAACGGCAGCGTTTTCAGCAGGTCTTTCCGGCGCAAGGCAATGCGGTCGCGCAGCCAGATGGCCGGATACAGTCCGCCCAGGAGGGATAGCGTGATCAGGCAGCCGAGAGCGGACAGGCCGGTCAGGAGCGCCGCGACCACGCCGGTCAGCGCGCCGATAAGGAACCCCGCCACATGGGCCGCCAGCAACTGCTCCGGCTTCAGCACGAAATCCAGTCCGGCCTGATACAGTCGGCCGAGCACGGCTTCACGGACCCGGCTCGGGGTGATTTGCGCCAGGAAATGCGACAGGAGATAGATCAGGCCCCAACACAGCCGGAATCCCAGGGGCGGGCGGTCCCAGTAGGCGCGATCCTCGGGCGGGACTTCGGCGACGCGCATGGCCAGCCACCAGACCGTCAGTCCGGTCGCCAGACCGCCGCACAAGGCCGCAAGCATCAGGCTCCACGACATCATGCCGCCGGCCTCAGACATCAATGGCGACAATGCGGCGGATCAGCCACATGCCCATGCCTTCCAGAAACACCATGGCCGCCAGGGCGCCCCAGCCGATCGGCGTGGTCCACAGTTTCCCCATGGCCTCGGGCTCCATGCGGTTCAGCACCAGCAACAGCAGGACCGGCAACAGGCCGACCACCCAGGCTTGCATGCGGCCTTGGGCGGTCAGTGCGGCGATCTTGCCCTCCGCCTGCGCCACCGCGCGCAGCGTGTGGGCGGTGCGGACCAGCGCATCCGCCAGTTCGCCGCCGGTCTCGGCCGCGATCCGGATGGTCGAGACCAGCAGGACGACCATCGGCAAGGGGATGCGCCGGGCGAAATTGTCCAGTGCCGTGTCCTGCGCCACGCCCAGCCGCTGCTCACGCACGATCAGCTCGATTTCTTGAGCCAAGGGCGCCTGCAGCTCTTGCGCCAGCTGGACCAGGCCGGTATTCAGGCTGGCGCCGGCGCGCAGGGCTCCGGCCAGCGACATGATGGCATCCGGCAGCTGCGCCTCGATCCGGCGTAACCGGCGCTTGCGCACCGCGCCATAGACAAAGCGCGGCCCCAGCCAGAGCAGGATGACGGTGACCGCCACCCAGACGACATTCGTGGTGAACGCCCAACTGGCGATTGCGCCGAAGGCGATCAGCAGGGTATTGAGCAACAGCAGCCGTTCGGGGCTGACAAACAGGAAAATGGCCTCCAGCTGCCTGCCCAGACGGTCCAGACGGGCCTGCCGGTGATTTTGCGCGCGCTGCATCAGCCCGTCGGCGGCTTCCGCGAGCACCATCACCAACATGACCAGCGATATGGCCGCAAGGCCGGGGGCAATCCACATGATCAATTTCCAACGCCTCCGTGTTGATCGTTCCTGAACAGCGACAGGTCGGGACGCTGGCCCGACTCCATCAGCTCCTCGTAAAAACCGGGAATGATGCCCGCCGGTTCGAAGCTGCCGATGACGCGCCCCGTCGGGTCGTGACCGGTCTTGCGGAAACGGAACAGGTCCTGCGCCTGGATGCGCCCGCCTTCCATGCCGGTGATTTCGGTGATGTAGGTGATCTTGCGCGCGCCGCAGGCGAAGCGGGTTTGCTGGACGATGATGTCCACCGCCGAGGACACCTGCTCGCGAATGACGGAGACAGGCAGGTCCATGCCGGCCATCATGACCATGGTTTCGAGCCGCGAAAGCGCGTCGCGCGGCGTATTGGCGTGCAGGGTCGTCAGCGAGCCCTCGTGCCCGGTGTTCATGGCCTGCAGCATATCCAGCGCTTCCGACCCGCGGCATTCGCCGATCACGATGCGGTCGGGACGCATGCGCAAGGCGTTGCGCACCAGATCGCGAATGGCCACCAGCCCCTTGCCCTCGCTGTTGGCGGGGCGGGACTCCAGGGATACCAGATGGTCGTGATCCAGTTGCAGTTCGGCGGCGTCTTCGATGGTGACCACCCGCTCGCCGTGGGGAATGACGTTCGAAAGCACATTCAGCAGCGTGGTTTTGCCGGAGCCGGTACCGCCGGAGACAACAATGTTTTTCTTGTGCTCGACGCAGAGACGCAAAAACTCAGCCATCGCCGGTGAGAGACTGCCGAAACCGACCAGATCATGACGATCCAGACGGCGACGGCTGAATTTGCGGATGGTCAGCGTCGGCCCCTTCAGGGCGAGCGGCGGGATAACCGCGTTGACCCGGGAGCCGTCGCGCAGCCGGGCGTCGACCATCGGCGAACTTTCATCGATGCGCCGGCCGATCGGGGCCACGATGCGCTCGATGATCGCCATCACCGCCCGGTTGCTGGAAAACGTCAGCGGATGCCGCACCAGACGGCCGCCGCGCTCGACAAAGATTTCATCATGACGATTGACCATGATTTCCGAAATGCTTTCGTCCGCCAGCAAATCCTCCAGCGGACCGTAGCCGATCGCCTCGTCGAGGACGCGCCGCCCCAGCGTTTCCAGATCAAGTCCGGCGGGCGCCTGATCCCGCAGGTCCGCCAGGATTTCCCCGATCAGCGCGCCGGTCTCTTCGCGCAAGGCGTCGTCGCTCATGCGGGCAATATCCTTGCGCCGCAAGTCCATGCGCTGGAGCAACAAACCGTGGATGCGGGCCTGCCATTCGCCGTCCGGAAAATCGGCCGGGGCTTCGATCTCGGCGATTGGCGTCTCCGTCTCGGGGCGGACAGACGGCTCCGGCGTACACAGGCCCTCGTCCGTCGTCAGGGTTTCGCTCCGGACGCGCAGTACATGGCCGGCGATTTGTATGTTGTCGCACTCCGGCTCCACGGGGCTCATGCGCTCCACCCGCTTGCCGTTGAGTTGCACGCCGCCGCCCAGATCCTCGATGACCCAGCCGCCCGCGCCGCGAAACAGACGCGCATGCTCGCGGGCGACGAACCAGCCGCGCAACCGGATCTCGCAATGCGGGCTCTTGCCGATCACTGCCGGATCGGGCAGGGGCAAGATCTCCGGCCCGTTGTCGCGCAAGACCTCGAGGATCGCCATCACTGACCTCCCGTCGACGGCGGAACCGGCGAGAACGACGGCGTCTTGCCCAGCAACTGGCTGTCCCCGGTCTCGCGGCGAACCCGGGTGTCCGAGACCTGGCGGACGTCCTCCAGGGCTGCCGCGTCCTTGTCGCCGTAGACCATGGGCGTGACGAAGATGACCAGCTCGGTGCGACGGTTGAGACGGTCTTCGCTGCGGAAGAGCCGGCCGATCCACGGCAGGCGGCCCAGCCATGGCACCGCCTGAACATCCTGCCCGGACGTCTTGCTGACCAAGCCGCTGAGCACGATCGTCCGGCCGAGCGGCATGTTGAATTCCGTCTCGGTCTTGCGTGTCAGCAAGCCCGGTGTTCCGCCCGCAACCGTCGCCTTGTCGAGGTCGCTGACCTCCGCCGCGATGCGGGCAAAGATGGTGCCGCCCTCGCCCAGCACGGGTTCGATATCCAGCTTGATGCCGTAATCCTTGAACTCGACGGACGGGGTGCCGGTTGCCGAGGCCGCCGTGAACGGAACTTGCCCGCCGGAGAGGAACGTCGCCTTGCCGAGGTTGCGGCAGGACAGGATGGGGTGCGCCACCATCACCGCATCGCCGCTTTGCTCCAGCAGATTGATCCGGCTGTCCAGCCGCGTGGCGAGGCCGAAGTAACTCTGGAACGGCGACACCGCCGGACCCGCCGGCACGGACGTCAGCCCCGGCAGCGCCCCTTTCTGGAAGCCCGAACTCTTGTGCAGGTCGCCCGCGACCGCAAGGCCCGGTCCGGCCATGTCATCCGACCAGTCGACGCCGAGGCGGGTAACACCGCTGCGGGACAACTCCAGAATACGCACATCCATGTAGACCATGCGCTGACCGCTGACCGGCTTTTCGTCCAGCAGGTTGATCACCGAGGGATAAACAGCCAGGATGCGCGCCAGCTTCCGGCGATCGGACTCGGCGACATCGCGGCCGTCCACGACGAGATTCTGACCCGCCCACCCCAGCCGCACGCCGGGCATCTGTGCGATCAACTCACTGATTTCCCGATGAATACGGGCAATGTTTTCCGGGAAGACCTGGACGGCGTACACCTGCTGGCGATCACCGCGCCAGAGGCGCAACGTGGTCTCGCCGACATCACGCGCGGTCACCAGCAACCCCCGGCGATCCAGCGGCGCCACCGTGGCCACGGCGCTGTTGCCCACCGCGACATCGCTGACGTCGGGGCCCGGGATGACCTGCATGTCGCCGACGAACAGGCGAAGGGCCTCCGGCGGCGCAGGCTCGTCGGCGGCGGACAACCCGGCCGCCGCCAGCAATACCATGGCGAATCCCTGCCTCACGCGGGTCATAACTTGTCTCCATAAATGATGCGCAATCCCGCCGACGGCGCGGACCCCTTGCGTGCCGCGACAGCGGGCTTCGCGCCGTTGCCCAGCAAGTCCGTCATCGACAGCCGGTAATCGCCGATAGGCTGCTTGTCCTCAGGGTTGCGCAGGATCGCGGTCAGGCGTCCGGCATCACGGGCGGCGATCACGCGCCGCGCTTCCTCGGGGGTCGTATCCAGCGTGATGGTGGTAAACA
>JAYRMT010000051.1:0-15449 GCA_041912575.1 Fluviicoccus sp.
GCCCTGTCGATCCTCGAATGGCTCAACCACCACTCCAGCGGCCACATCGTGACAGTGGAAGATCCCATCGAATACATCATGGAGCCGGTGCACTGCGCCTTCACGCAGCGAGAGGTCGGCTTTGACGTGGCCACCTTCGGCGATGGCCTGCGTGACGCCTTGCGCCAGGCACCAGACTGCATTCTGGCCAGCGAAATCCGCGACCGCGAAACGGCAGAGGCCGCCATCTATGGAGGCGAGGCCGGCGCGCTGATGATTGTCACGACGCACGGTACCTCGATCGCAGGCACCTTGCGCAAAATGGTCGCGCTGACGGGCGACGGCGCCAGCACGGCCATGCGGGGCGTCTTGGCTGGATCGCTGATCGGTGTGGTGCGCCAGGAGCTGGTTCCGCGCAAGGATGAATCCGGGTTCATCATGGTCTGTGACACGCTTCGCGACACTGACAACGTGCGACGGGCCCTGGAACGGGGTGATTGGCACGCGCTGGAAGGTATCTGCAACGTGGCCACACCCAGCGCGGACTTCTCCCCGCTCAGCGCCACAGTGAACCGCCTTGTGGCAGATCGGTCCATCGGGCTGGAACAAGGACAGGCGATTCTGGCAGCGCAAAACCGCAGGTAAGCGCCGGGCTGGGATCTACCGGGCCTTGCCCGCCATTGCCCCGCCGACCCGGAACACGCCGGTCGACTCAGCCCAGTTCTCGCTGGGCTTGCTGTTGCTCGCCTGCTGAGCCATGCGCAGGAGTTCCTGCTTGTCTTCAGAGTTGACGGCGACCGATGCGGCCTGTATGCCGTCGACCTTCCCGCTGTCAACGAGTCTGCGAAGCGAGGCCATCATGGGGATCGTTGCATTGCTCTTCAGGTCATTCCCGCGCACGCGGTTTTCCAACTCGGTCAATTTTTGGCCGGTGCCATCGGAAGCAGCGGCCGACACCGCTGCGATCACGGGGATGTCACGGCAGTTGAGAACCTCATATGCAAGGTGGTTCTCGCCAGCTTTCTTCTGATCCCGGATCAGCGCCTGGGCGATGATGCCGACCAGACACGCGGCAAGCGCCTGGCTGTCAGCGACGCTGTTGTCAAGGTACGCCAGCATCTTGCGGATGGCCGCCACAGTGGTCGGAGCGTGTGTTGTCGTCAACACCAGGTGGCCAGACTCGGCGGCGCGTAAGGCGGCGCGCATCGTGGCCGCATCGCGGATCTCGCCGATCAGGATCACGTCGGGCACAAAGCGCAGTGCATCTTGCACACCTGCTTCGTAGGATTGGACATCGACGCCCAACTCGCGCTGGTTGATGATCGCCTTCTTCCTTTCGTGCTGGAACTCGACGGGGTCCTCAAGGGTGAGAATATTCGCACGGCGAGATACGTTGATCTCATTGACCATGGCTGCAAGCGTAGTGCTCTTCCCCGACCCAGTAGGGCCCGTCACCACGATCATTCCACTGGAGTTCGCCTGAAGCATCTTGCTGGCCTGAATGGGGAGCCCGAGCGATTCGACCGAGTCGGGAATACTTCTGAGCGGCCGCATCACCAGGCCAATGGCTTCACCCATGGTTTGCATCTGGACAGTACAGCGCACGCGGTGGCTCACCATGGTCGTTCTGGCTTCGTCAGTGAAGACCGACAGGTTGATAGCGGGGTGCAGCGAGTGGCGCGCGTATAGATCGCTTCTCCACTTTCCGGACCGGTCACCCGAAGCGCTTTCGTCCTGCGTGAAAACACCGTTCAGGAATGCGTGCAGGTCGGGAAGCGTGAAAACGATCTCCATGCCCTGGTCGTCAAGCACCTCTGTCCACGTGCCGACCGAATGCCGCATCATGGCGGGCTGGTCAGATTCAATGAGAAGGTCGGTGAATTTGTCGGGGCCTGACAAAAGTTTCACCGCGAGTTCGCTGACTGACAGCCGGGCGTTCTTGGTCACGAGTTGATCGTTCATGTGGACTCAATTTGGCAATGCGTTAGAAAAGGTAGTGACTTGGGTGGCGTCCACAAAATCCGCGAGGTTGACCTTCCAGCCATTCCCGCAAACCTGGTAGGTGGCACTGCCGCGAATGGCCGCACATGCCCCCATGTCGCCAACCGGCACGATCCCACCATTGCCCCCCATCGTGGTCATGGATGACGCGAGTTCTTCGGTTCGCTGCGCGTCGGGCCCGACCGCGGTAAGCGCGCCGTCCGGCCGCGCCACCACCACGAGCATGTCAACGGCGCCAGTTGCAACAGGCGGCGTCGCTGTGTCGTAGATCCGCCGCAGGATTGCGACGTACCGGCCCCCACCGGGCGCATCAACGGAAACGCCGGTCGGCCACAAGTTCATCTTGCGCAGAAGGGTCGCGTCGAAGGCACAGGTTTTCTTGGTCGTGGAGTTCGCCTGAGTTCCACCAGTCCCGTCCGCGTTCACGTTGAGCAGGCATTTGGTACCGGCCTCGGTGCCGGCGTCCATGGCAGCCTCAAGCGCAGTCCGGTTCGAGATGAAGTACTGAGCTGCGATCTGCTGGAAACTTGAAAGCGCGTCTGCGTTACTACGCCCTGTGGCCTGGCTTTCTCCGCGCCGGGTCGTCTGCATAGCAAAAGCCAGTACCGATCCCAACAGTGCGATGGCGACCATGATCTCCAGGATTGAAAACCCACGTTCCGATTTCATGACGTGCTTCATTTTGTTCTCCTAGTTGCACAGCGCAGCCAACGTGACAGCGGCCGTGGGCGTACCGATGACCACAAAGCTGGTGGAGGATCCACCCGCCGACAAAGTAACGGGCGTGAACTGCGGTCCAGTAGCCGTGGCGGTGCCCGATGGGGATGACGACGCTGGCAGCAGCTGTGACAGGCCACCAATGGGTCGCTCATCCATTTCAGTGCAGGCAACCCATGACCCATCAACCGCCTGGACCACACGCCAGCCCTGGGGCATCTTCAGATCACGCGATCCGGGTGGAGCCACCGAGGACTGCGCCATGGTTTCCCAAGAAACAGTGGTGACCGATGGCGGTGGAGTCGTTCTTGTTTTCATGTACTGAGCGGCCACAAAAATGAACATCCGGTACTGATCGACGGCGATGACTGCGTCGGTCGACGCTTCAGAGTGGTCGACCTTCGCCGAACTGGACAACGTTGTGGCCGAGAGGAAGATGATCAAACTCATGGCCGCGATCAGAATGAACTGCATGTCACGCCGCCTTTGCTTTGGGTAGCTGGAAGAAGGCCTCGCCGGAGATCTGGCGGTTCTTCTGGTAATTGACCTCGTTTTGCAGTTGAGCAATCTGACCGTTGCGGATGATCGCAGCCACAGGTGATGAAGGGCTTTCCGAAACCAGCATCTGGGCGTTGAACTTGCCGTCAATGATCTTTTGGTAGAGGACAACGCGCAGGACAGACGCAACGCTCATCGCATATTCGCGACCGCACAGCTGGAAGAACGCATCGATGCCACTGACGATGTCGTTTCCGAAGCCGGTGCTGACGACCAGGAAGCCATTGCTTGCAGCTCGCAGCATTGCGCGGCCAGTTTCGGCATCACGAACCTCGCCCACGTACAGCATGAGGTTTGTGCCCACGGGTTGGCTGCGCAAAACGCCACGCATGGATTCCGCCCAATCTGCCGAATCGTCGCCGGCGACCCAGGTCTGTGTGCAATAGCCCTGCCCGTGGCGGCCGTTAAGAGGCATTTCAGGAGGGTCTTCAACGGTGTAGGCAACGCCGCCGTATTGGTGCAGGCGGGATACGAGGATCGCGCTTGCAGTTGTAGTTTTTCCGCACCCCGGACCTCCAGTCACGAATATGAGGCCGCCTTTGGTGAGTTGCTCAGCGAGAAGCGTGTTCTTCAAGATAGCCGCCATTGGTGTCGGGAGTTCATCCAGGTTCGGCGCAATGTCAGCCATGCGGCGCAGACGAAACCACAATCCATCTACCGCGCGGGTATCCCTGCGGCCGCGATAAAAGTGACCGCCTTCTTCTATCATGAAGTCTGATCTGCCCACCGCGAGGCACTTCCTGCACAGCGCCTCAATCAGCGCCCGATGCGTTTCGGTCGCAACCTTTGGTCCTGGATAGATCAAGGAAGTCGCGATGTCTGCAACGACGTCGCCTTGCACATCTTTGGTGTGCACATGAATGTCGGTGATAGCAACGCTCATATGCTCATGGCTACCAGGTGATCCTGACATAGCCCGACCCGGCATTGCTGGGGTTTCCAACGTCGTCTGTACCGCAATCAGGGTTGCGGCCGCCAAAGGAACCCCCGCTTTTTCCTGAAGCACCGGCCGCCGGCGCCGGTCCCGTAGCGGGCGCTGCCCCTCCGGTTCCACCCAAGCCGGGACCAGCCGGTGTTCCTGCCGCGCCTGGCTGTGCATTGCCGCCCCGATTGACTGCGGACCCTGTCTGGCCTTGCCCCCCTGTCCCTCCATTTCCTCCGCCACCGCCGCCATTGCCTGCGCCACTGCCACCACCGGAACCACCCGCCCCGTAATCACCATAAGGTTGACCACCTGGCGATGGGTAATACGCAGCTACGCTGCCAACGCCACCACCGTTCCCCCCCGAACCGTACCCTCCGAGCCACTGAATGCCCCACGACCCGCCATTTGGTGAACCGCCGCCAGCACCGCCGCCGCCGGTTCCTCCGTACGCACCATTCCCCCCAGGGTTCGTCGTGTAAAGGCCAGGGGCGCCACCACCGCCACCCCCACAGGCAACAATCACCGGGGTCCAGGTCGCGTGGACAAGTACCGCAGTTGACCCTCCTCCTCCTCCTCCAGGTGCGTAAGATCCCGCCGCGCCACCGCCCCCACCACCGATACCACCACCACCGGCACCACCATTAGACGTGCCAGCGGCTTCGCCGTTAGAACCACCGTAGACCCCTGTCTGCCCCGAACCTCCCAGACCATTTGGCGCACCGCCACCGCCACCGTGATATCCAGAGCCACCTCTAGCCGGCTCATAGGGATTGGGAGCAGTACCTGCTCCGCCGATAATCAAAAATAGGGTGGTTCCTCCAGGGAAGAAGTAGTAGCCGTATTTGCGTGCGCCCTTACCACCGAGCCCGCCTCCGATCGAACCATAGTAGCCATCCGATCCGCTTGCGCCAACTGCTTCGATCTTGATGCATACGCGACCAGTTGGCGAGGTAGGAACCCCACCAGACCCTGCATTAGGGACTGTCCAGTGAGTCTGGCTTTCATACTTCACCGTTCCACCGGAAAAGACACGGGCTGAGTCGCACGCAATCTCACCCGCTGCAGCGCCACTACCTGCTCCGGGGGCGGCTGATGCAGGCGGGAAATACATATATCCAGCATTGGTGCCCGGTGTGACGACGACAGGGGCAGAAAACAATGGTAACGAGGTGCCCACAACGGCTGCGAGTACTGACAACTTGAAACAGTGACGGCAAAACATATCAAAACCTCTCAAAGATGCTCAGAAACTTTTCCGCAATGCGCACTGTGGCGCGCTCTGGAAAAGTGGCGCGCGCGTGGCGCGCCACCGTTCATGTAGCTCAGCGGAACTGGGCGGCAATGACGGCGTTGGCCACGTTGCAGCCCGTCGCCAGGGCGCCGGTGTCGGGCGTTGCTGAGAACGACGCCTTGTAGACGGAACCACCCGTAATGGCGCCACTGGTTGCGCTGGCAGCACCGACATTGATGCGCTGCGCGTTCTCTGCCAGCTTGGACGCGATAGAGTTGCACGCTTCCCTGTCGAGCGGGCTGGTCGAACCACCGATCGTGATTGCGAAGCTGGTAGTGCCGCCGTTGATGGTCATGGTGTTGCCCCAGGGATCAAGAACGTTTGTGCCGTCGTACTTCATAGGCGCAGGGATCAGGGACATCTCGTTCAGCTTGGCGCCCGTGAGTGCCAAATAGCTGTTGCTGGGACCGTAGTAGGACTTGACCTTGGACGCGATCATTGAAATGTCGGTGGCCGTCTTGCTGGCTGCCTGGCCCGTCTCTGCCCGGTTCTGGTAATACAGCACCCCGGCCGCTGCTGCGCCCATGATGCCCAAGGCGATCATGATTTCAATGAGGGTGAAACCCATCTGCTTGCTGACAGCGTACTTTTGGGACGATTTGACTTTCATGGAGGACTCCTGGAGTTAAACAACGGCTACATGGTTTGCAGGATTCAAGGCCGCCTTCTTGATCCCGCTGTCGGCAATGCCGAACATTGACAAATAGATCCACATGAGAACGGCACCTACAAGCAGCATGAGCAGCTTGCTGATGACGCCATCGAACAAGTTCCGGACAAAGGCCTGAGTGCGTTCAACCATCTCCGCCGCAATACTCTTGTAGGCAGTTGATGCGTCACCGGAGAGGCCGTAGACATTGATGATCCAGTGGTACCGCGGCTGCACCATCGACAGCCGGGTCAGTGCCTCTTCGTTTTTCATGCCGCTCTTCATGAAGCCCATGAGGCGGTCGCATTGCGTTTTCATGTAGGGATTCGCGGACGAACGGATCGTCTCTATGGCCGTGGTGAAGGGCGTGCCGGCGCTGATATATCCAGACAGAGATGTGAGCAACGACGCGCCATTCAGTGACGCCATCAAAGTGAACGGGAAAAGCCTGCGGTCGCACCACTCGCGCTTCGGACCAGTCCAGTTCGGTCCAAGCCAGAGGACGACCACCAGCGCAAGGACCATAAGGGCCATAATTCCGCCGGTAACCAGACCGACGTTGTCGGCAACGGTTCCCAGGAGCTGGGCTTCAGAAGGCCACCTGCTGCGCGGCCGGCCCTGCTCGAACTTGGGCAACAGACTGGTCGAGAAAAACAGCAGCAAGCCAATCAGCGCAGCAACGTAGCCGACAGGCTTCATCAGCGAACTGACAACCGTTGCGCGCATCTTCCCCTGCGTCGCAACCAGGTCTGCAGCATTCCATAGGCCAGCAGCAAGATTGCCACTGACGGCGCCGGCTTGAATCAGCATTGCCTCGTTGTCGGGCACCAGCCCTACCAACTGAGTTCCAAGGGTTCGGTTTGAACTGCCGGTTTCACCCTTGTTCGCTGACTTTCCACCACGCTGCTTCCAGAGCAGATCACGAACCAGCGGAGTCATGGGATGCTTGGTGATCGCAAAGTCTTTCTCCATGCGAACGAGCACGTCATAGACCGGCAAGCCATCGGCAGCCGTTTTTGACAGCGCGCGGTACCAATCCTCCCGAGCCTTGCTGGAAATTTGAGACTGTTCCAACCACGAAATGGCCATGGCGTTTTTACCCTCTCAGCGCAGGCGGGAGATCGTTGCGATAGTCACGCGCATCCCGGTCGCGGGCGATGGGAATCACATCAGCCGGGTAGTGCGGCTGCTCGGCATGCCTGGTCACGATGGGCCCAATCTGCGACTCGATGTCGATGGGATCGACTTCGCCACGCTGCATCTTTGTGATGGCATGGGCAACAGCCGTGACCCCCAGCCCGCCGAAGCTCAGCCGCTCATTGGAAAGCCACAGGCGCCGGGCGCCCTCTTCGTCCCCCGCTGCCATGAGGGCCAGGAATTCAGGAGTTGGTACCAGCAGTTCCGCGCACGGGGTACGACCCACAATGCCGATCCCTTTGCAGTGTTCGCAACCAGGACCGCGGCAAAGGACTGTGTGCTTTTCGAAGTCGGTGACGCGCATCACACGCTCCCACGTCGCAGGGCGCATCCGACCTTGCTGATAGGCTGTAGCCGCGGGAATAGCGCACTTGGGACAGAGGATCGGAACAAGCCGCTGATAGATGACGCCGCTGATGAATCCAGGCATCAGCAACACGGACTGCGGTACGCCAATCTCGCGCAGCCGCGCGTACACGCCCAACGCTTCGTAGACGTGCAGGGTAGTGAGAAGCTTGCGCCCCGTGAGCACGAGGTCCTTGACTGCACTCGCTGAATCCGCATCACGAATTTCACCGACCATCACAACATCGGCATCCTGGCGTAGGGTCCCCTTGAGAAACGTCGTATAGGCAGAGCCAGTGTTCTTGTCTTCCATCCCCCTGCGGCCGTGGGGAACACCCATTTGGCATGCCGAGGTCACAACATACTCGACAGGGTCTTCAACCGTGATGACCTTGATGGTCTTGCCCCGCCGGTCGTAAATTCTTGTGAGGAACGACTGCATGGAAGTCGACTTGCCGGAGTTTGTCGGGCCGCACAGCACCACAGCACCCTGAGCGCCAACCAGCATTTCCTCAATTTCTGCAATCTGCTCCTCGCTGTAACCTACTTCCTCCAGCGGCTTTGCTTTGGCTGCATCCATGACCAGGATGCGGATCACGGCATGAAAGTTTCCCGATGGGTGGATGGGTCCAGAGCTGAACCGAAGCTGAACCTTCAAGCCACGGTCAGTTTCGTGCTCGATAGCCGTGTTTTGCACCTGTGTGGGTTGCCACGCCGTTTCTTTCGTCATTGCGTCGCCGTGCACCCCGTACAGGCACGTACACACTTCGAGCGCGGTAGACGCCGCAATGATGGGCTGCTCGACCCGTTCGCCGAAAATGCGATAGAAGATCTGGGCGAACCCTCCCTCGCGCGTTTCAATGTGGATATCGCTGGCGCCCATGAGGACCGCAGTGTCGATCAGGCCCCAGGCGATCGTTTCAACGTCAGTGTCGCCCGTGTCGTCTTCCCCTTTCACGGGCTTGTGCTTGTCATGCAGTACGCGAATGACTTCTCTTGTTGCGCGTTTCCAGTCCCGAACGGTGTAGTTGTTGTCCTTGAGGCGGCGCTGCAGGTCGAACATTGTGTTCATTGCCCACGCATCCGACGCCACAACGCATGTGACCGACTTCTCTCCGGTGGAGATTGCCGCATAGCTGTCTTTGAACGTGACAGGGATACCTGCCTGCTCGAACGGAAGGTACTTTCCAGCTGGCACAGCCCCAACGTCAGTGATCTCTTTCTCGACCACACCGGTAACGGTGTCCAGGAAGTCACCACCCAATGTTGGACGTCGCGCTGACAGAGGCTGCGGCGGCGGCAAGCCGCGGCCGCCCAACTTCGCGACCTGCACCACTTTCGGCTTGGTCTTGCTGAAAAACATATCTACCTGCCTTTGAAAAACGTGTAGGTGCCTTCGACTTCGACGCTGGCCACCGAGTTGACTGCCGAGTACCGAACTGTGGTCAGGGTGACTGGCCACCTCGACAGACGCGCAATGGCTTCGTGGGCGTGTACAAGGGCCGCAGGGCCCTGGAACGATGCGCGAAAGCGCCCTTGTGATCCGACCGTTTCAGGCGCAAGCCCGATGTTTGGCGGCGGGGACACAACAACTGGCTGTGCTGGCTCGATCTGGAGGCCAGGAACAACAGTCGCAAGGTCCGTATTCATCCGGAAGCTGAGTTCTTCGGCGCTTGCGAACTGAACCAGCGGCCGCCCGTCAGTTGATGGAGCGCTGACTGGGATGCGGGAAGTAGTGGCCAGGCGCGTGTCAAAGTCCTGGACGGCGCCTGGTACCTTGCCTTTGTCCACTGCGAAGGTGTACTTGTCGGTACCCGCCCATGCAACGTTGCACGCTTCAAGGCCGCAATCCATGGACACGGGCGTGTACCCGTGGGCGATGAACGGGACGGAGCGCCGTGCGCCCTCCCATTGGCTCCACGCACTGCTGACTCGACCGACGGAAGTTTCTACTTCCAGCCTCTTCTTTTCTACAGCAGCGCGAAAATCGGCAATCAGCTTCTGGCGTTCAGCCTCCGTTTGCTGGGCATTCAGTGCCGCCTGTGCTGCCTTTGCCATCCCTTGCTGGGTGGCATCCGCATTCTTTCGAACACGCTGGTAAGTCGTCCAAGCGAGGTACCCGCCAGCAATAAGCGCGACCAAAAGGAAGACCTTCAAGATTGCGGCCAATGACACGCTTTGACGAACGAGCATCGCCGCCTGCAGCTGCTTCTTCTTGATTTCCTTGTCGGCGATCTTCTGGTCCAGCGCTGCCAGAACATCCTCCAGGGTCATCCCTGCGCCCAGCTGATCTCCCACCATTTCAGCTTCGCTGAAGAAGTGTGTCCATTCGATCAGCGTGTTGCGCGCGTCAGCGATGGGGATGAGCTTGTCGTAAAGGGGAACGGGCTTGCCATCCTGAATCGAGCAAATCCACGCCTCTTCTTCTGAAACTGCCTGGCACACGATGCACGTCGGCACAACAAGACCGACGATCAGCGCCGCTGCGTAAGCTTTCCCCTTGACCTGCCCTTCATACAGGCCCAACCAGAAGCGGCCATCCGCAGGAACCACAACGCGCTGGGCGCCAGGCATGGCTTTGCTGCCCATGCGAACTTCCGCGCTGTCTTGCGCCATCGACCAGTTCAGGCCGAGCGCAAGTTGGAGTTTGTTGTGGACGATCAGCATATGTGCGCCTTGCTACTTGGCCGCGGGCGCGACCGGCGCCGGTTGCGGTGCGGCCGCCTGCGGTTGAGCTGGCGCCTTGCCAGCTGCGGCCGCAACAGACGCACCGGCATCAGGTGCCAACCGGATTGCGGGCGGTGCAGGCAGCAGGCTCGGATTGATCGGCAGCGGGCCGCCGGGCAGCGGGGGTGCGCCCCCAGGAAGTCCCGTCACCTGGGCGCCGGCGATGAATTCGAGCGGGACCGCCTTGGAGTTCTTGCCAGTCCCCACTGCCAACGTCACTTGCCGTGGCGTGATGGAAGCCACCGACATACCCGGCCGGACCGTCTGGCCCTCGGTGTAGTTCGTCACGGCCCCGGTGGACATTTGCAAGCGAGCGACCAGCTTGTTTTCCATGCCCATCACCGCGACAACCTTGGGCAGCGACGAAACGGTGTTCCCAGCGGACCGCGCAAGAGCAGCATTCAGCTGCTCTTCCTGCGTGAGCAATTCGATCTGCGCAGCCATGACAGCCTTGCGCTCAGCAACTGTCGCCTGTGCATGAACCTGTGAGGCCGCCAGCGCGGCAAACACGAGCGGGAGGGATGCAATGAGCTTAGACATTCTTCTGGCCTCCTGAGACCTGCATGACGATGACCACCATCTGGCGTGCCGAGCCTGTAGCCGCCGATGCGCCGCCCGTGTTGATGGCGTTGTCGAGGGTTGTTCGGTCCTGATCGAAGCCGAAAAGGACAATGGATTGCCCGTCGCGCACAAAAGCCTGCTGCTGCAGCGATTGGGAGCTGATCTGCGGGGTCTGGATCGAGCTGGTGCCGCTGTTGACTTGCGTCAGGGCCGTGAGGCTCGAAATCTGCATCTGGTACTGCAGCAGGATCCGGTTGCCGTCCAGAATCAGCGGCAAGAAATTCGCGGTGAAACCTACTACTCGCGTCCCGGGCGTCAGCGTGCTGGTGCTGCCAACGTTCGCCGTCTGCGTCGTCGCCGAGCTGGCAAGGTAGTTCACTTCGTTCGCCACCTGAATCGGGGCGGGCTGTCCATTCACGGCGATGACTTGCCCCTGGGTTTGCAGGGCCACACGCCCGAACTGCTGTAGGGCTTGAACGACAAGCTGGGAACCGCTGACCCGGCTGGCCGGGCTTGCACTGATGGTCAGTTGCCCTGGGTTGCCATTGCCCGCGCGCAGGGGTGATGCGCCGACGATGGACACGCCGGTGCTGTTCAACCGCTGGTACAGCGCATCCAGCGAAAAGCCCAGCGACGCCTGATTGTCGAGGGACAGACTGTAGATCTTGATGTCCACCATCACGTTCTGGGCAAAACGCTGGTTGATGGACTCAACATATGCCGCCACGCGTTGCACCGCGTGCGGCCGAGCCGTGATCGTGATCAGGCCGAGTTCAGGGTTGGCAGCTGCCCGACCAGCAGAGCCGCTGGCAGACATGGAGTTGCCTTGGGCGCCTGCAGATGCCCCGCCGCCAGCCGTACCTGCGCCACCTGCGGATGACGCTGGTGAGCTACCCTCCGAAAGGATGCTCTGGATCCCGCCCATGATGCTCCTCCACGGGTCGACGATCAGGGATGAGCCGACCGACACGTTGCCGCCGCCGGAGGCGCCGCCGCCGCCGCCACTCCCGCCGCCAGTGACGCCCGCAAGGGAGATCGTTGCCGCAATGGTTTTGGCGCCGGGCGGCAGGTACAGCGACAGAGTCCTCGTTTCGTAGCGGAAAAAGTCGACGGTGTTCGTTTTGGCGTTGTAGCGCCACGATGCGTTTTCTCGGGCTGACAGATCGTCCAACAGGCCGCGAAGTGTGCCGTTGTATTCGATCTGGACACGCCCTGTGATCTGCGCACCAGGCACCTGCCCAGGTTGCGGCGGCGCCATGCCCGGAGCGGCGTCGCTGGACGTCGTCTCCTGGTTCAGGATGCGGATACCCACCATGCCAGACACAGTTTCCAGCACGTCGCTGAGCGCTTGTGCGCCCTGGGTGGAGTAGGTGACCTTTTTCGCGAACACGGGCGGAAGTGCAGTGGGGTCCACCAGCACGACTTCCTCGCCAGCCAGCCGCGGGCGGTCAGTACGCACCACCGATCCGCTGGCCGCGTTGTTGACAGCTGCGTCGCGCAGTGCGATCGCTGTGGTCTCAGTTCGGGTGATCTTTTCGTCGTTTTGCTTGACGCTCGCGCAGCCCACCGTCATTGCAATGGCCACGGCCGCCGCCACAGGGCGGAGAAAGAATTCAGAACGCTTCATTACGGACCTCCAGGCTCAGAACTTCCATTACCTTGTTGCCCGCGCTGATGCGCAGCGCAATCGGCTTGCCTTCTTCGCGCAGGATGTCGATCACCTCGGAAACGGCTTCGGACACGTCAGCGCGGTTGATAACCGTGTCCCGAATGGTTTTCCAGCTCACACGGTGGTGCCAGTAGATTTCCCAACCCGTGCGCGCGGCCCACGCAGTAATTTCGGCGCTGATGGGTTGGCCGCCACGCAGCAAAAATCCTGTCTGCACCGGCGTCTGCTCGACGGGACGCGGTAGCTGGCGTGTGCCCGCTGGCGCAAACGGAAGTGCGGGCCGATCCATGAAAGGCTCCTGCACGCGTTCAATAGCCTGTGCAATTGCACCGTTCGACGCGAACAGGGTCGCGGCGAGAAGCGCCAATGGAAGGATGGGCCTGTGGGCTTTGGGCATGGTTACTCTCCAGTGATCACGAGGGTTTGGTTGCTGTATGCGGTAGCGCGGATGCGGTACCCAGCCGTCTTGGCCTGGTTGACGACGTAGTCAGCCGCTTGGATGAAGTCGGGGCGCTGCAGGGTACTGTCACCCGTTATGGCCACCGTGGGGCCGCCCTGCCAGACCACGCGCCAGCCCGATTCGCGACCCCATCGCTCCAGCATGCGTTCGATGGTCTCATCGGTTTTTCGTACCGCCCAGTGCGAAGGCATGGATGGGGCAGCACCAGGAGCCACGGCGCTAACAGACGCTGTGGTCACGGGCTTGCCACTGTTCAAGATTGCAATGGCTTCGGATGGCGAAATCTTCCCTGTCTGCAGGCGTTTCACCACAGAAGCCACGTCAAGATCGCTCTTCACCGCTGGCGATGCGGTCGACGAAACGTCATAAACACGCACCGTCGCACCGACCCACAGCCCCTTGCCAGCCTCTTTCGCCTCGGCAGTTGTCTTTTGCGAAATATTGGCCCTCGCTGCGCCCGCACTCACAAGCGCGGATGCGATGCTTGATGCCCGTGTTTCTGCGACGCGCTCTTTGTGCCCTTCGTCGTCACGGCCAAGGATTTCGAAGCGCGACCCCGGGCGAGCGTTGGCAACGAGTGCCCGTATCGTCTTCACAGCTGCAGGCGTCAACCGAACGCTATCCGTCGGGAAAACAATGGCGTGCTCTTGCCACTTGTCGGTGGGCGCCGACCACTCAACTGCGTCACCGCGCAAGGGCGTGGCATAGCTGTTCACCTCAAGCGCAATCTTCGGAGCCGGTTCCTTGAACATATCGCGCGGCAAGCCTGAGACAAGTTGGGACGCAGCCAGCAAACGTGTGAACTGACGCTGGGGCATAGGGGCCGCCGCGGGCGGCACCACAGGTACCGCAGGGATTGGGGATGCTTGAGGCGCAGGCGCAGCCGTCTCCGGCGCGGGTGGCTGAGGCAGGTATGCGCCCACCTTGCTTTTGACGGCCGGGGCGGACACTGCTGCAGCAGTCGCGGCAGGGGTTGGCTGTACAGCGGCAGATGGAACAGGCTCAGCGGGTGCTACTGGGGCGACCGCCGGCACGGGCGCTAAGCGGCCGGCATCTTGCCCGCGCGTACCGCCGCTGTAGATCACACGGCCGCTGCTGTAACCGAGCCGCAGCGAGTACACCCCGGACACGGTTGGCACCTTCACATAGGGGCCCTCAATTTGAGGCATCTGCAGCGCGGTCCCGGAAGACGAATCGACAAAAATCGCGGGGATGGGCTCACCGGATCTGAACTGGAAATAGGTGTTTCGACCGTCATCGAAAACCTGCACGGGCTTTACGCGCTGATCCCCGATTGCCTGATAGGAAAAGTCATAGCCGCCCATGCGGTCAGGTCCCGAACTCTGCACAGGTTGCAAGGTCAGGAAGCCAGCCAAAAGCAAGGCCGTAGACAGGCGAGACAGTTTCATTTCCGGCTCCGATATGGACCTGGAAATTCCATGTCCCGAGTTACTTCAACGATGATTCGAGTTCCCTTGTCCACCGTGATCGTTGGTGGGATGGTTTTGTTGCGGTCAAGAATGCTTTTGGACACGTCGACAAGAACCTGACCAGCGGCTGTAACCGCGCCGCCGCTGCTACCGGTACCGAGCACGGACGGCGACTGCTGCCCCTTTTCGGCTTTGTCCGCAAGGAAGGCGACAAGAAAGCTGTTCGCAAACTGCTTGAAAAAGTGGTTGTTGACATCACCCGCGATCCCAGCCGCACCGCCCAGGTCGGCGCCTGGGTTGCCAGGGAGATCGACACTCACGCCGTTGGGTAGCACGATGCGAGAAAAGGCGAACATGAGTCGGTCTTGACCCGTGCGGACAGCGCTGGAGTACCTTCCGGCCAGCATGGAGCCGCGCGGGATCAGCAAATGCCGACTGCTAAGCGAGTCGTAAACGTCCTCTGTCGTGTAGGCAGTCACCTCGCCCGGCAGATCAGAGTTGAGATCACGGCCCAAGACAGCAGGTAGAGCTTTGCCCTGGACCAGCGTGTAAGGGTGCGACACGAGATATGGCTTGAGGCTCTGGCCGCGCTGGGCCTCACCCGCGAACTCCTTCAACCAGGCCCGGTCCATACCTCCAGCCGCCGTCGACTCAGATCGCCGCTGGGCCTCAAGCAAGGCAGCTATTCTTGCGCTGGAGTCGCCCGAAGGCGGCTGAGCGGGCGCACTGGCCGCGGCATCGGGAAGCAGAGCGCGAAGCCGGGCAGCCGCCGAGTCAGCTGCAGCCCCCGGCGCACCCGCAGCGGGGGAGGCTTCACCAAAGTCATGCTTCACGCTGGCGCTGTTGCGCGCGGCAGCGTCCACCTCGACAGTTGCGCCGCCAGCGCCGGGTGTCACGGAATCGAGTTGCTTGCCGTAAAGCACGCTGGTGTTGCCATCAC
>JAYRMT010000052.1:0-8933 GCA_041912575.1 Fluviicoccus sp.
TGGCCGGAAGCCATCGTCCCCGGATCGCGCCGGTATCGGCGGTTTCGACCAGATAGCCCACGGTATCGACGATATGGCGCGGATCGGAGGGAAAGGTGATGTCCTTCAGGTGATCGCGATACCCGTGCGAGACGGTCCGGTCCATGTAAATCCGGGCTTCGTTCCCGGTTTCGCTGCGGACGAAATAATACTTGCGGCCGTCAGCCTCGCCGGTGCCGTACTCCGGCCGGGTCGATGCCAGGACTTTGCTGCCGGTGACGCGCAGGGCGGCAAAGATGCTGCCGGGCATGCCGGCTGCGTTCTCATCGTCATCATCCCGGAGCAGGCCCCCCGGCAGCGCCAGACCTTCGGGAAACTCTGTCCGCTCTACGGCCAGGAATTCCCGTCCGCCGGGGCCGTCGCGCATCACCAGCACGTCGACGGTTTTCCGGATCAGGATGCCGTTATCGATCCGCGCCCTGGCTTCGGTCTTGAGGTCCGGGTCGCTCACCAAGGCGCTCACCACGGCGGCGTCCCGGTCGACCTTCACATACCGGCTGATGGCGTCGACGACGGCCGATTTGCGTTGCGGATCGCGCAGCCGGTGAAACCAGTACAGCATGTACAACAGCGATTCCGCATAACGCGCGGCGGGAAAGCTCCGGGTGTCGAGGGGGGATGGCGTGTTCGGAGAGCAGGGCGAGTACGCGGTCGGCAGCGGGTTCCGGTGACGCGATGGCGTCGGAGGCGGCAAGATCGGCGCGATCTGGATGGGACGGCATGCTCTGAAACTCGTGACGTATGCGATTAGCGTCGATAGTATCCCAATCGATGCCAATTAGAATGGCGGTTTGGCTTCAAGGAAAAATCCGCCAGTCCCCCGAACCCACAGCACCCCATCCATCCGGCGAGTACCCGAACAATCCGCTCGGGTTTATCCTGAACCCATGATCCGACTTCTCCCGGATCCCCCGTCCCTTACGCGAGACCGCCGCCGTGCAAGTTATCGACCGTCAAAAGGCGCTGTCCATTCCGCCCATCTTCCGTCTCGGCTTCCGTCCCCTGTTCCTCGGTGCAGCCCTGTTCGCGTTGCTCGCCATTCCCCTGTGGCTGATCTCCATGCACACGGGCAGCGGCTTCCTGCACCCCACCGGCGGCTGGATGGCCTGGCACCGCCATGAAATGCCTTTCGGCTTCGGGCTGGCGGTGATCGGCGGTTTCCTGCTGACGGCGGTGCAGAACTGGACCGGACAACCGGGCCTGAGCGGACGACCCCTGGCCGCCCTGGCGGGTGTGTGGCTGGCGGCGCGCATAGGCTGGCTGGCGGGATTGCCCGCCGCCTGGCTGTTGCCGCTGGAACTGGCTTTTCCCTTGCTGGTCAGCGCGGCGATGGCGCGCATCCTGTGGTCGGTGCGGATGACGCGCAATTACCCGGTGGTCGGCGTGCTGGGCTTGCTGGCCGCAGCGGATGCCTTGTCCGTGATCGGCGTGATGCGCAGCGATGACGGCCTGCAACGGCAGGGCGCACTGGCTGCGTTGTGGCTGATTGCCGGGATGGTGACGCTCATCGGCGGGCGGGTGATTCCCTTTTTCACCATCCGGGGGCTGCGACGTCCAGGCAATGTTCCGCCGACGCCACGGCTGGATAACGCCTTGCTGGGCGGCGCGGTGCTGATGGCGGTGCTGGAGGCCTCCGGTGCGGCATTGTCGCCGCATCCGCTGATCGGGGCGGTGTTGCTGGCGCTGGCGGCGGGACATGGGGTGCGCCTGTGGCGCTGGTTTGATCGCGGCATCGGGGACGTGCCCTTGCTGTGGTCCCTGCATCTGGCCTACGCCTGGTTGCCGGTGGCTTGCCTGGGTCTGGCGGGCTGGCACGCCGGGGCGGGGTGGAATCCGAGTCTGCCGCTGCATGCGTTGACGGTGGGGACGATCGGCGGATTGATCCTGGCGATGATGGCGCGGGTGTCGCTGGGCCATACCGGGCGCGATCTGGAACCGCCGCGCGGCATGGCTACCGCGTTTGCGCTATTGCAGGCGGGGGCGGCGTGCAGGGTGTTTGTGGCCGGCGTCTGGCCGGTGTGGGGCTGGTGGCTGGCGGGCGCGTGCTGGACGGCGGCGTTCGGGGTGTTCGCGTGGCGGTATGCGCCCATGTTGTGGTCGGCGCGGGTGGACGGGCATCCGGGGTGATATAGTCCGTCCGATGACCTTTCAGGGGATCGGCATGGTCTACTCGGACTACAGGATTATCGCGTCACCGGAGCCGCAGGGCCCAAGCCATGACCTTGGGTGACCGTTTGGCCGGCGCATGCCTTTCCGGCATTTTCGGGGTCGTTTATGCCGGACTGATGATCCTGGCATCCGCCCCTTTGGGTTTCTCGCTCGATTTCTTCCACACCTTCGTCATCGCCGCCACCGCGTTTGCCCTGATCGGGTTTTTCCTGGGACCGTTTGTCGGGGATGTCCTGGGCGGTATGTTGTTTTTCTTCTGGGGCCTCTTTGAGGGCCTGGATGGCTCGGGTTCCAGCGGTCGATCCGTTTCGGCGGACAGATTCCTGAGAGGAATCTTTTTAATCGGGCTGGTGACCGGCTTGGTATTGTGGCTCGCCACCTGAGGCTTGCAGCCTTCCACCCGCTCTTTTCCGTACGCTTGCGGATATCACCGCGCACCGATCGATCTCCTTTCGTTCCCCCTCCCAATCACCTGCTGCATACACGCCTGAGGCCTGTCCATTCAACGACCGTCTTCCACCGCGTTCTCCTCGGGTTACCGAAAGTCGCCCCGCTTTGTGCGTAACGCCTAGTCAGAATGCCAAATTGTAGTACAATCCGGTCGGCAGTCTGCTGCAAATGCTTGAGAAATGGCGTCAAGGCCGTGAGAAATACGGCCAAATTACGCTTGCGAGGGGCGGTTGGCATGAAATGACCCCTGATTCTCAAGAAATGACCTGTGTGTAGCGGGCCCGACCTGCCTACGCTAGACCACACCGGAACATGCCGTTCACCACAAAGGCATCGGCATGTTCCATCCCGCACTGAGGAGCGATTCATGGGCAACATGACCTTTATCGAACACGATGGCACTGAACATCAGGTGGAGCTGGAAGCCGGCAAGTCGCTGATGCAGATCGCGATGGACAACGGCGTGCCCGGCATCGATGCGGATTGCGGCGGCGAATGCGCCTGCGGCACCTGCCATGTGATTGTCGATAGCGCCTGGGTGAGCGTGGCGGGCAAGCCCGGCGCGGAAGAGTTGCAGATGCTGGAAATGACCCCCGAGAGACAACCGGCCTCGCGTCTGTCCTGCCAGATCAAGGCCACCGACGCCATGAACGGCATGGTCGTCCATCTGCCCGAATTCCAGATGTGATGGCGCTGCGCCGCGCGCGATATCTCCCCTTAAGCCAATCCGCTGCCTGGAAGGAAAGATCATGAACCTGCTGAAAACCGCCTACGACAAGGCAACGTCGACCTTTGCCGAACTGAACGAAAAAGTCCCCGCCATCCAGAAAGCCACGGACCTGGTGGTGGAAACCGTCTCGGCCAACGTGCCGATGCCTATCCTGATCAAGGGCATCCAGACCTTCCAGAACGTCAAGCATGCGGTGTTGCAGACCCAGGCTTTCGAGGAGTTCGTCGAGAAGCCCATCCCCGATGTCATGAGCCTGAAGCTGGAAGACATCGATGTCAGCAATCCCTTCCTGTACAAGCAGAAGAAGTGGCAGTCCTACTTCAAGCGCCTGCGCGACGAATGCCCGGTGCATTACCAGAAGAGCAGCCCCTTCGGCCCCTTCTGGTCGGTGACCCGTTATGAAGACATTGTCTACGTCGACAAGAACCACGAGCTGTTCTCGGCCGAACCGGCCATCATCATCGGCCAGACCCCCGAGGGCCTGCCGGCGGAGATGTTCATTGCCATGGACCCGCCCAAGCACGACAAGCAACGCCAGGCCGTGCAGGATGTGGTGGCGCCCAAGAACCTGAAGGAACTGGAATCGCTGATCCGCTCCCGCACCCAGAACGTGCTGGACGAACTGCCGCTCGATAAGCCGTTTGACTGGGTGCAGAACGTGTCCATCGAACTGACCACGCGCATGCTGGCCACCCTGTTCGATTTCCCGTATGAACAGCGCCACAAGCTGGTCTATTGGTCCGACATCATCGCCGGCAGCCCGCAGGCGACCGGCGGGCCGGGCAGCAGCAACGACGAGTTCTATCGCGCCGCCATCGACATGACCAAGCAGTTCTCGGAGCTGTGGTACAAGAAGGCGGCCCAGAAGGAAGCGGGCGTGCCGATGGGCTACGACGTGATGAGCATGCTGGTCTATTCCAAGGACACCGAGGACCTGATCCGCAAGCCCATGGAATTCATGGGCAACCTGGCGCTGCTGATTGTCGGCGGCAACGACACCACGCGGAACTCCATGTCGGGCGGGGTGTATGCGCTGAACCTGTTCCCCAACGAGTTCATCAAGCTGAAGGAAAAGCCCGGCCTGATTCCCAACATGGTGTCCGAGATCATCCGCTGGCAGACGCCGCTGGCGTACATGCGCCGCATTGCCAAGCAGGATGTGGAGCTGAACGGTCAACTGATCAAGAAGGGCGACAAGGTGGTGATGTGGTATGTCTCGGGCAACCGCGATGAACGCGCCATCGACCAGCCCGATGAGTTCATCATCGACCGCAAGGGCGCGCGCAACCACCTGTCCTTCGGCTTCGGCGTGCATCGCTGCATGGGCAACCGCCTGGCGGAATTGCAGTTGAAAATCCTGTGGGAAGAACTGCTGGCCCGTTTCGACAACATCGAAGTGCTGGGCGAACCGGAAATCGTCCAGTCCAACTTTGTGCGCGGCTACGGCAAGATGATGGTCAAGCTCACCCCCAAGACGGCAGGCTGATCCGCCATGACTTCCAGGACCGCCGTGATCATTGGCGCCAGTCATGCCGCCGCCCAGCTCACCGCCAGCCTGCGTCAGGAAGGCTGGGACGGCGACATTGTGGTGGTGGGGGATGAGGGTTATCTGCCGTACCAGCATCCGCCGCTGTCCAAGACCTTCCTGTCGGGCGACAAGACCGTGGCAGACCTGTATATCCGGCCTGCCGCGTTCTATGAAAAAAACCACATCAGTTTTCGTCAGGGCCGGGTGACGGCCATCGACCGGGGTCAGCAACGCCTGACGCTGGACGATGGCTCCACGCTGGCCTATGACAAGCTGGCCTTGTGCTTGGGCGCGCGCGTCCGCAAGGCCGGGCTGCCGGGCGAGCAACTGGCCGGGGTGCACTACCTGCGGACCATTGCCGATGTGCAGGGCATCCAGCCATGGGTGGTGGCGGGCAAGCGGGCGGTGATCATCGGCGGCGGCTATATCGGGCTGGAAACGGCGGCGTCGCTGCGCAAGCAGGGCATGGACGTAGTGGTGCTGGAAATGGCCGACCGCATCCTGCAACGGGTGACCGCCCCGGCGATGTCGGCGTTCTATACCCGCATTCACCGGGAAGAAGGGGTCAGCATCCATACCGGTGTCTCGGTGACGGCGCTGGTCGGGGACACGCGGGTGGAGCGGGTGGTGTGCGCCGACGGGACCGAATTTCCGGCGGATCTGGTGATCATTGGCGTGGGGGTGGTGCCGAATGTGGAACTGGCCGCCGCGGCCGGGCTGGCGGTGGATAACGGCATTACGGTGGATGAGTTTGCCTGCACCAGCGATCCGGACATCGTGGCGGCGGGGGATTGCGCCAACCACTTCAATGCCATTTATCAGCGGCGCATGCGGCTGGAGTCGGTGCCCAATGCGGCTGACCAGGCCAAGGCGGCGGCGGCTTCGATGTGCGGGGTGAAGAAGGCCTATCAGAGTTTGCCGTGGTTCTGGTCGGACCAGTATGACCTGAAGTTGCAGATCGCGGGGTTGAGCCAGGGGTTTGATCGGGTGGTTTTCCGGGGTGATCCGGCGAACGGCCGCAGTTTTGCGGCGTTCTATTTCCAGGGGGCGCGGTTGATTGCGGCGGATTGTGTTAACCGGCCGCAGGAGTTCATGCTGGGCAAGAAAATCATTCTGGACAATCTGGCTGTTGATCCGGATCGGTTGGCAGATGAGTCGGTGGCGGTGAAGGATGTGTTGGGTTGAGGGGCCGTTTTCAGCTGTTGTAGGATGGGTAGACGAAGGAAACCCATTATTTCGATTTTGAAATCAACAGGATGGGTTTCGTGCCTCAACCCATCCTACCCTTGCTGACGCCGGCCAAACGACGCGCGGTTGCCTCGATCCGCTGGAACCGATTTTCCCGTTCAGGGCAATTCCCCTACACTTGCGCCGTGACCACTGCCGATCCCCGCCATGAACCGCATGCTCCGTCGCCTCTCCGGCCTGATGCTGGCGATCCCCCTCGCTCAGCCTGCCATTGCTTATGTCAGCGACCAGCCTCCGCGCTGGATCAATGCGGATGAAGTCCTTGTCCGTTCCGCCCCGGACGCTTGGCGATCGGTGCACGGTACGCTGGCCAAGGGCGCGGAAGTCATCCTCAAGGACAAGACGCCCATCCGCGATTACTGCCTGATCGAAGGGGAAGGCGCTTACGGCTATGTCGCCTGCCGTTTCCTCAGCGACACCAGGATCGAGCGCCTGCGGGCCGGGGCCGACGGCGTCGATCCCGCGACGCGCTGGGTGACCGGCAGTGCGGTCATGGTGCGCGCGCAAGCGGATGCGCGGTCGCCCGTGCTGGCGTCGCTTCCCCTGAACACCACCGTGACGCTGACACCGGAGACCCTGGCAGGCGATTGGTGTTCCGTGCGCGTGTCGGACTCGGTTTCCGGTTTTGTCGCCTGCCGTTATCTGGATGTCACGCCGGTGGTGCTGGCCAAGGTACGGGAAAGCGATCCGGAACGCGCTTTCTGGATCCAGCCCGACTGGTGGGCGCTGGAAAGTTATGCGAATACCTTGCGGGCCCGTTATCCCGATGCCGGCATGACCGGACCTTGGCCGCACGATGACGCGCTGGAGCGCATGAAGGCGCATCTGGCGAAAGGGTTGATCGGGCCGCCTCCCGCGCCGTACCCGGACTGGCAGAAGATCCGCGACCGCGCAAAACCCGGCGTCACGCCGGAGGACGAAGCGCGGGTGCAGGCCGATGCCTATGATCTGGTGGGCGCACTCGGCATCTGGAGCGACCTTTTCGATACGATTGAACCGGAAGGCCTGGCGCGAGGTCTGGCGCTGATTCGCGCCATCGAGCTGCCGCCGGTCCGGCCGTCCCTGTTCCGACGCGAATCGGCGATCGCCAATCCCGGAGAGGCCACCGACCGGATCAGCGGCCGGTTCGGCATCGTTTACCGGACCGTGGTCACGCCACGGCGCGCCAATGCCCAGGGCGAAGATGCCAGCGCCGGGTTGTATGACATGCGAGCGAAATCCGTTGCACTGGTCCGGCCGGTGCGCCATGTCGTGCTTTTCCGGGATGGTCGCTTGCAGGAAAGCGATAGCCGGGCCCGCTGGAGCGAACTTTTGTGGCGCGATATTGATGAAGAGGAGTGTGCCGGATGGCGTCCGGGCTTTGCCTTCGGCGATAGCGCGGACGAGAAAATCTGGCGGTATTTTCAGGATACGCCGGGTGCGCCGGTATCCAGTCGGAAACAGTCGCTGCAAGCCAATCCGGCGGGGAGCCTGTATGCGTTCTATTCCCCGGTGCCGATGACTTTGGCCCGCGCGGAGGTGCGTGTCAGCGAGGTGCGTCTGGACCGCGACGCGACCGGCTTCGTCCGCGGTACGCTGTTGCAGTACGACCTGGACGGCGATACGGTGCCGGATATGGCTGTCTGGGAGGGCTTGGGGCGGGGGCCGGGCCATCTGGGGGATTCACCGCAGTGGGATGACCGCTGGTACCGTCTTGTGCTGGTGAACATTGATGGGCGATGGAAGATTCTGGGCAGCGACAATTTTGGGTATGGGTGCGGGTGTTAGGCCTGGATGATTCGTGGCTTCGCCCATGAACTTCTGAGCGCCCGCCGAGCACCGTAATTCCGCTGTCCATTGGCGGTTCCCGTTCGTGGGGCTGACGCAGGAAGCCCAACAATGGTGAAGGAGCGAAGGGTATGTTTGATTATAGAGGTGTTGGGCTTCGTGTCGCATGACCCGAATGGCGCATGCGATCTTCACCTGATTTCAGAACTCTCTTCGGCGCCATCAAACTCATCGGCCTTTGCAGAAGCATTTAAGATTCCAAAAACATAAATAACAAAGAATAAAAGCGAAAGCACAGGCAGCAGCGACCTTCCTTCTGTTTGACCGGATATGAAGCTCATCTCTAAACCCAGCATCAACTCAGCATAAAATATAATTATCCCGAGTATCACTGAGCCGACATATAATTGCCCTGCTCCGGGGATAAAAACGCTAAGCAGTACAGCGGCCTTCCTATTCTTCTTCTTTTTTGGTTTTTGAACCTGCTCGGCACCAGTTTTTTGCAGGTCCGTGTCTTTAGCCGAAAAGAGCACTCCTGATAAAGCGCCATTTGCTGCATTTTCAATAGGGCTTTTCTGCGCGGCCTTTTCAACTCCTTCAATACCTATACCGGATGTGATTACCGGAATACTTTTACTATTCCCGGCATAGGATAAGTTGTTTTCAACGATGCCATCAGCATGCGTCCTTAGATGCGCCCTAACGCCATCAAGATTTGTTGACGGCTGAATCTTACCTTCCCCATGATATGACAAATTATTTTCAGGAATCCCATCAGGGGCTGTTCGGACATAGCTATGGACAGCGTGCAAATCAGGGTTTACCGCCGATTTTCCGGCAAGTAATGCCTCAGAGCCAATTCCATCGCCAGCACCACTAGTTCCACTTGCACCAGCCGCTGCCCCTAGCAGGGTGGTGAAAAATCCCTGGATTCCCACCACCTGCATTATCTGAAAGCAAAAATCCGCTGGAAGCTCATTTCTTACACGCTTTTTCCGCCTA
>JAYRMT010000052.1:8943-15425 GCA_041912575.1 Fluviicoccus sp.
CCTAAGTCTAACTTTATGAATGGCAGAAGCAAGGAGATAATTAGCAGCGGGGCAATACCCATTACAAAAATAACGTGCTTGACTGGCACGCCTTTCTTTTTCGATATCATCAGTATGAAATGTCTTGCAATAAGCCGAAAAATAACAGCCATAACTGGAAATATCACTAATCCGTATGAAGCTTCCTGCAACCCTACACCAACCCCAACTGACAGCATGATAGGCACGATATAGAGGAGTAGCCCCAATAGAACTGACTCAAAATTTAACATGAAAAATCCAATCCGTCTAAAGAAGTAATAAATCAACACTCCAGCCAAAACGAACCCTAACGGTGGAAAGATGGCACTAGCAAATGCAAGCCCAACAATTCTTAATATTACATCAAAATTCCTGAATATTGCTGAAATACTTGTTATAAGAGTATAGACAAGAAGGGCGGCAGCCGCAAAAAATGGATTGATAACCCCTGCCAATATTGCTAATGGGTATATCGCTAGAAAAACCCTTAAGTCCTGCACATCGTCATTAATATCCATGCCATTACTAGCAATGGATGCTTCGTTATTATCATTATTCACAATATGGCCTCCTGCATTTTTTTGTTTTCACTACTTTAACCTATATAGGCTAAAAGCTGCTTTGCCTCATGCTTCTATCAAGCTCCCACCCACTAATGATGATGCATCCTGCGCAGATCATCGCCAAGACTTCGCTTGCTTCAGGATCACATTTCTCCCTCACTGAAGGTAAACATAAAATTACGATTCTACAAGTAGTTATGAGCTTCTGGATAAGCCGTTCAAGTTTTCCAAAAGGGGGGCAAAGGGATAGCAGGGATTACTTCCCCTGACCATCGTCTCCTCGTCAGTCTTCATGAGCTTCCACATGCTTGAGTAGCTCTCAACATCTGAGGCTGGAACCGGTCATTGCGGTGACTTGGTCACACTGGAATTGAAGTAGGTCCATAGCGAATAAACCCGGGCTATTTTTCACCCCCTGAACACCTGCGCAAAATACCCCCCGCCCAACACCGAAATCCCCCCATCCACCGCCAGCACCTGCCCGGTAATATACGCCGCCGCCGGACTCGCCAGAAACAGCGCCACCTCTGCGATCTCCTCCACCGACGTCCAGCGCGCCACCGGCAACCCGCCGATCGACCGCTCCGCCAGCTCCTCGCCCATGATCGTCCCGCCCTTGGTGTCCGCCACAAACCCCGGCGAAATCGCATTCGCAATCACCCCCTGCGGCCCCCATTCCACCGCCAGCGTGCGCACCAGCTGCTCCACCCCGGCCTTGGCCGCGCAAGCATGCGACTGCATCAGCATCGGGTACTGCGCCTGCGGGGCGGAAAGGGCGATCAGCCGCGCGCCGGGCGTGCGCAGGTGACGGTGGGCCGCGCGCCAGGTGTTGAAGGTGCCCAGCAAATCAATGCCGATCACCGCCGCGAAGGCATTGGCGCTCATCGTCGCCGCCGGCGCGGAAAAGTTCCCGGCCGCGCCCGCCACCACGATATCCACCGGCCCGAAGCGCTCGGCCGCCGCCGCCAGTTGCGCCTCCACGGCGTCGAACTGGCGCACATCGGCAGGACAGGCCAGCACGCGGCCGCCGTTCAGCGCGCCGATCTCCGCGCAGGCCTGTTCCAGCCGTTCGACGTTGCGCGCGATCACTGCAATGTTCGCGCCTTGTGCCGCAAAGCGCTTGGCGATGCCAAGGTTGATGCCGGAACTGCCGCCGGTGATGACTGCGGTCTGGCCGCGCAACAGGTCAGGGACAAAAATGCTCATGGGAATGCTCTCGAATCGCGGATCGACTGATCCTGTGGGAGATGTTGCTCGGGTGCAAGCGGGAGGCGGATACTTCCATTTCCGGGATATTCATGGGATAAATCCCTGAACTGTCCCGATGGGGAAAAGAATCATGACCAGTCTTGATGACATGGCCCTGTTTGCCGCCGTGGTGCGCGCGGGCAGCTTCACCGCCGCCGCGCAGGCGCTGGATCTGCCGCTGTCCACGGTCAGCCGCCGGGTGGCGCTGCTGGAAAAGTCGCTGGATACCCGCCTGATGGAGCGCACCACGCGCTCGCAAAAACTCACGGAAGCGGGGCAACTCTACTTCCAGCACTGCCAGCAACTGGTAGCGCAGGCCGAGGAGGCGGGGCGCGCCCTGCAACGGCTGAAGCAGGAACCATCCGGTCACTTGCGCATCGGCCTGCCGTTCTCGGTGGACGACAGCTGGGCGACGCTGGTGCTGTCCGGCTTCCTCGCCAAATACCCCAAGATCACGCTGGAAGCGCTGCTCAAGACCGAAGGCATCGACCCGGACGACGATCGCGTGGACGTGCTGTTCGGCTACGGCAAGAAACCGGAAACCCATCACCCCGTCACCTGGCTGGGCGAGGCGCGCACCGGGCTTTTCGCCAGTCCGCGCTACCTGCAACGGGCAGGCGCGCCGCAGTCGCCGCAGGATCTGGAACAGCACGAGATGGTCGGTCTGAACTCGCTGCGCTGGCCGGATTTCGCGCCGCCCGCGTTGCAGCACCTCAAGGTCAATTACCGGCTGACCACCAACGAATTGCTGATGGCGCGGCTGGTCTGCGTGGACGGGTTGGGGATCGGCTGGCTGCCGCTGGTCAGCTGCCAGCGCTTCGTGCAGCAGGGCGCGCTGGTGCAACTGATGCCGGAAATTACCCACGCCTTGCCGCTGTGGCTGGTGTCGCGCAGCGCCAGCCGCAGCACGCCCAAGGTGACGCTGCTGGCGGAGCATCTGGCCGGGTTGCTGGGCGCATCCGGGGCGTGGGAAGCCCTGGAGAGGGGCGGCGCGTAGCGCGACGAAGGCCATGTTCAACGCCCCGGAAACACTGGTTTGCGCCGTTGGGTGAAGGCGGCGAGGCCTTCCTGGAAGTCCGCCGTGCCGAGTCCGGTCAGGAAGGCGGCTTTTTCGGCATCCAGCTGTCCGGAGAGCGGCCGGTCCGGTGAATCCGCCAGCAGGCGCTTGATGCGTCCGTAGGCGGCGGTCGGCCCGGCCGCCAGTTCACGCGCGAAGCTTTCGGCCGCGCGGTCTACCTCATCAGGCTCGACCGTCCGGTCAATCAGCCCGATGTCCAGCGCGGTTTCCGCATCCAGATTCTTGCCCAGCATCAGCAGACGGCGCGCCGCGCGCAGGCCCAGCAGGCGCGGCAGCAGCCAGGTTGAGCCGCCGTCCGGGCTGGCCCCGAGATTGATGTAGGCGGTATTGAAGATCGCCGTCCGCTCCGCCACCACAAAATCGCAGGCCGCCAACAGGCTGATGCCGATGCCCGCCGCGCCGCCTTGCACGGCGGCAACGACCGGCACCGGCAGGGCGGTCAAGGTCAGGATCACGGCATGTACGGCATCGATCAGTTCCGCGAAAGCCGTCTGGGCCGCCTCCGGTCCGTCCGCCAGCGCGTCCCGGAAAAATCCGACATCGCCGCCCGCCGTGAAGTAAGGACCGTCGGCCCGGATGAGCAGGGCGCGGGCGCCCGGTTCCGCCGCGAGATCCCGGACGGCTTCCCCCAGTTGTCGCGCCATCGGCGTATGCAAGGCATTGAGCCGGTCAGGGCGCTGGAGCGTGACGATTCCAAGACCGTCACGCAGTTCACGGCGGATGGGGTTGACCATGACATCCATGCGATCAGTACCCCAGTCCGCCTTGCGGCACGGTCTGCACCGTCGCGGCGGTGTTCGCCACGCTCTGTTGCAGCTCGGGCCAGCCGCTGGCCTGGTTGGCGGCGCGGATCAGCGGATACTCGCTGCGGCTGGCCTGCGTGCGATCCCATTCCAGCAGTTTCGGGGTAATCATGCGACGCCACAGCGGCGGGATGAAGGACGACAGGATGGCCGCCAGGAAGCCGCCCGGCATCGAGGGCTGCTCGGCATGGGCGTGCAGGTCCTGGAAGTGCACCTGCGCATCGGCGTGATGGTGACTGTGCCGGGTCAGGTTGTAGGTGAAGACGCTGCTGACCACGTGGTTGCAGTTCCAGGAATGACGCGGCTGCACCGGCTGGCTCGGCACGCGCACAATGCCGTAGTGCTCCACGTAGTTCAGCGCTTCCAGCACCACCTTGGTGGAGCAGCAGACGATGAAGTGGAACAGCACGCCGGTCCAGCCCGCGCACCAGTAGGCGAAGGCGGTGGTGGCGGCAGCGACGGCGGCCATGCGCAGCAACACGTTGGCGGGCGACAGGAAGGGCTTGCCGACCTTGGCCAGGCGGGATTTCTCGATGTCCCAGGCGTTGACCACGGTGCGGTGCATGGCCTTGGGAATGTGGCGGTACAGCGAATCACCGCGTGCGGCGGTGGCCGGGTCCTTCATCGTGCCCACATAGGCATGGTGGCCGTAGACATGCTCGATAGGGAAGGCGATGCCCCAGTTCAGCGCCATGGTGATGCGGCCCAGCCACAGCGCGAAGGGATCGGCCGTGCGATGGGTCAGTTCATGCCCGGCCAGTCCGCCGATGCCGGTGGCAGGCAAGGCCAGGATCACGAACATCAGCACGTAGTGGTACCAGGCGGTGTCGTTGCGGGCGGCGATCACGTCCACGCCGGTGAGCGACTGCACGAACGCGCCCGCGCCGAAGGGATCCTGCACGCCGCTTCCGGCCACCCAGAACAGCATGAAGAAGAAGGTCATGGCGGCGGGCATGGACAGGTACAGCGCGAAATCAAGGATGCCGTTGTGCGCGTAGGGATGATCCACCGAATCGTGCGACAGCGCCTGGTCGAACAGCACCACCGCCAGGATCAGCAGGAAGCCGGGCAGCCACAACCATTGGTGGCCGAAGAACATCCCCAGCGAGACTCCGGTGAAAAAGACGGGGCCGATAAAGAATCGGGCGTAACGGAACATGGCGATTACCTCGCGTTCTGGTCGGAAAACTTGTCGAAGAAAATGGCCTCGCGGGACAGGCCGAAGGCGGTCATGCGCTCGATGGCGACATCGATCATCGGCGGCGGGCCGCACAGGTAGCCCTGCGCATTCGCCACGCGCTCCGGGGTGATGGCTTCGGTCACCCAGCCGCGCGCGCCGGTCCAGTCGCTGTCGGCAGGTTCCTCGGACAGCACCGGGAGGAAGGCGAAGGACGCACGCCATTGTGATTTCAGGGCGTCAATTTCGCGGACGTAATAGAGATCCCGCTGCGTCCGCGCGCCCATCAGCAGCGTCACCGGCCGGTTGGTAGACCCGCTATCGACCATCCCTTCCAGCAAGGCGATCAGCGGCGCCAGTCCGCTGCCGCCCGCGATGCAAAGCAGGGCTTCCGGCCCCTGACGCAGGTGGAAATCGCCGAGGCTGGCGGTCAGGTTCAGGCGCTGGTGCAGCGATCCGGCATCCAGCAGCCAGTGCGACATGCGGCCGTTCGGCACGCGACGGACAAAGAAACTGACGTTGCGGTTGCCGTCGGGCTCGCAACGGTGGGCAAAGGAATAGCAGCGGGCGGGGATGTCTGTGTTGGCCGCCTGCAACGAAGCGTGCTGCCCCGGCTGGTAGCGGACGGGCTCGTCCAGTTGCAGGGTGATTTCGGCGATGTCATGGGTCAGCCACTCCTGCCGGACCAGCGTGGCCGTGCGGTGCTGGTTGGCCAGCGGGTTGTGCGGCAGTTCGACGGTCACGTCGCTCAGGGGAATGCTTTGGCAGCCGAGAATGAAGTTGTCACGGATTTCCTCGCGGCTGAGCAGGTAGCTCTTGTCGGTCAGTTCGCGCACCTTGCCGCTGACCAGCCGGCATTTGCAGGCGGCGCATCCGCCGACCTTGCAGCTGTGCGGAAAGTCGATGCCGTGGCGCAGCACGCCGTTGAGCACGGTTTCGTTTTTCAGCAACGGGCCCAGGGCGCGGTCGCCAAGGGTGAGGGTGTGTTCCCGGGTGCGGGCGGCCCAGCCGAACATGGTGCGGTTCCTCAGGCAGATGGCGGGCGGAAAGCCCGGCGTGAGGACACCTTAGACGAACGTACCAGATTGGATAAACCGGTAAAATTGGGAGACTCTGTTCCATGGGGTGGATAATCAGGGGCCGGCGGGTTTGCGGTTACGTTTTCGATGCACGATTCCGGCGTGGCATCCCACGCAAACTCGACTACCATGGAAGCGATTTCCAACCCGTCCGTCCGGAAGGCCCCCATGAAGCTGTATGTCGATTCGAACTTCCTTTCTCCCTACGCCATGTCCGCGTTTGTCGCCCTGCGCGAGAAGGCGGTTCCCTTCGAGATCGTTCCGCTGAACCTGCAGGCGGGCGAGCACAAGCAGGGCGGGTTGGCCGGGCTGTCCACCACTTTGCGTGTGCCTACGCTCAGTGATGGCGGGTTCCACCTCTCCGAATCCTCGGCGATCGCGGAATACCTGGAGGACACGCTAGCCGGTGTGCATCTCTATCCGGTTGACCCGAAAGCAAAAGCCAAAGCGAGGGAAATCCAGGCCTGGATACGCAGCGACCTGTTGTCCTTGCGGGTGGAACGGACGACGGAA
>JAYRMT010000053.1:0-15386 GCA_041912575.1 Fluviicoccus sp.
GCCGACTTTGTGAAGAAGGCCGGCGCTTCGGTGGTCAGCTTCGTGCGCTTCGGCGTGGGCGAAGGCATCGAACGCGCGGTGGTCGACTTCGCCGCCGAAGTGGCCGCCCAGGCTGCTGCTGCCGCCAAGTAAGCTTCCGGCTGAAAGAATACCCGCCTTGTGCGGGTATTTTTTTGTGCGCTAACCGTCAGGCCGCAAAGGAGGCGTTGCATTGTCGCCGGGGATGGCCTAAAACCTCAGGAACAACAACAAGACTGAATGGCGCGCCGGTTCATGGAGTGGTGGAGCGTGGGTTTGCGGCGAATATTGATCGGGCTGATCCTGTGCCTGACGGCGGCTTCTGCCGCGGCGCTGGAGTTGACGCCCGCCGAACGCGACTGGCTGGCGCAACATCCGGTGATCCGGGTCGGTATTGATCCGGGGTGGCCGCCCTACGAGTTCCTGGATGAGCACGACGTCCATCGCGGGATCAGCGCCGACTACCTGGCGGCGATCGGTAGTCGATTGCATGTCCGTTTTGTGGTCGGCCCCCGTCAAGCCTGGCCTGCTACCTGGCGTGACCTCCAGGAGAAGCGCCTCGATATCTCACCGTCGATCACGCCCACGCCGGAGCGCGGCGATTACCTTTTGTTCACCCGATCCTATCTCCAGTTCCCGGTGGTCATCCTGACGCGCGCCGACGAGCCCTTTATCGGGCAGCTCTCCGAACTGGAGGGGCAGCGCGTCGGCGTGGAAGCGGATTATTTCACGGACGAAATCCTGCGCAGGGATTATCCGGGAATTCATCGCGCCCGTTACAACACGCTCAACGGAATGCTGTCTGCGCTTTCCTTGGGCGAGGTGGATTATGTCCTGACGAACTACGCCTCGGCGGACTGGGCTGTGCAGTCCCTGCATATCACCGGTCTCAAGCTGGCCTCGGTCACGACCTATGATTCCCCGCTGACCATCGGCGTTCGCAAGGACTGGCCGGAATTGGCGGAGTTGCTGGACAAGGCGGTTGCGGACATGGGCGAGGAGGAGCGCCGGAAAATCCGTCAGCGTTGGTTGAGCATCCATCGCCAGGAGCCCGACTGGCGGGATTACTGGCGCTTTCATCCCGGCCAGGTCCTGTCCGTGATCGTCTTTTTCAGCCTGATGGGGCTCCTGGGCATTTTTGTCCTGTTCCGCCTCCGGCTGGCTCGCCGGCAGATGGTCGAGCGCAAGACGCGGGTCGCGTTGGCCGAGAGCGAGGCCCGTTTCCGCGATCTGATCGAGCATGCGCCGATTGCGCTGGCCACCTTCGAGGGGCGGGAAGGCAAGATCACCATGCTCAACCGAAATTTCCGGGAGGCGTTCGGCTACGACGAGAGTGATCTGCATGTGGTGAAGGACTGGTGGGATCGGGCATACCCTGATCCGTCCTACCGCGAACAGGTGATCAAGGAATGGTACGAACGCCTGCTGGCCGCCCGCCGCGCCGCCCGTCCCATGGAGCCCATGGACGCCCGGGTGATCTGTCGTAACGGCGAGCTGCGCCATATCCGTTTCCATTCCATCCTGTTGGGCGGCATCAATCTCGTGGTGTTCATCGACATGACACGCCAGAAAACCGCCGAGCAAGTCCTGCTCACCGCCAAGGAGGCGGCCGAAACCGCGACCGAAGCCAAGAGTCGTTTCCTCGCCAACATGAGTCACGAGATCCGCACGCCGATGAACGGCATTCTGGGGTTGAGCCTCCTGCTGGAGCAGACGCCCCTGAATGACGAGCAACGCGATTACCTGACGCGCATCCGTTCTTCCGGCGAATTCCTGTTGGCGATCCTGAATGACATTCTCGATCTCTCCAAGGTCGAAGCCGGGCGGATGACATTGGAGGAGTTGCCCTTTCAGGTCGAACAGCTCTTCGAGCCCTTGCGCAACCTGGCGGTCAGCGCGACGCACGGCAAGGAAATCGAGGTCTGGTTCAGCCTGCATCCGGATGTCCCGGACTGGATTGTCGGCGACTCGTTGCGCCTGATCCAGATACTGACCAACCTGCTGGGAAATGCGCTCAAATTCACGGCGCAAGGCGAGGTTGAGGTTCGTGTCGGCCTGGCCGGACGGCATGAGGATCGCGCGATGCTGTCCTTCGAGGTGAGGGATACCGGCATCGGCATGGGCGAGGAACAGTTGCGGCACATTTTCGACGCCTTCCGTCAGGGCGATGCCTCGACAACCCGTCGTTTCGGCGGTACCGGACTCGGTCTGACGATCTGCCAGCGTCTCGTGGAGTTGATGGGCGGTCGTATCGAAGTCGCCAGTCGCCAGGGGGAGGGCAGTTCGTTCCGCTTCACTATTCCATTCCGGGTCGATGATGCGCATGTCAACACGGGGCGCTTCGACCGCAAGGGCGCTTTCCTTCTGGTCAGCCATCTGGAGGGTTTCAGTCGGGGCGTCCGCGAGTTAGTAGAAAGGCAGGGCTGGCGTATCGATCATTGCCGTACTATTGCCGAAGGGCATGACCTGCTGGCCGGCGAGCACCCCGACTACGATCTCGTGTTGCTGGATGCCGGACTGCCGGATCTGCTCGGCCAGTCCTGTCCCTTGGGAGACAGGTTGCCCCCGCTGGTCTATCTGGAGACGCCCTGGCAGCGGGAGAGGCATGAATTGCAAGGGGTAACGCCCGCACAACGCCTGTTCAAGCCGGTCACCGGACGCAGTCTGGTTGAGCTCGCTGTCATGCTGGCCAACGGTCGCTCAACGCGCTTCCCGCATGCGGAACGGGTGCTCGAAGGAAAACGGATCCTGCTGGTCGAGGACAATGCGGTCAACCAGTTGGTCGGTCGGAAAATGCTGGAGGCGCTTGGCGGCGGGGTGGATGTGGCCGATGATGGTCAGGTCGCGCTGAATTTGTTGCGCCAGAAGGGCGCGGATTATTACGATCTGGTATTGATGGATCTCCAGATGCCGGTCCTGGACGGGTTGGATGCGACCCGTGAGTTGCGCCAGTGGCCGGGATTCCTGACCTTGCCCGTCATAGCCATGACCGCGAATGTGATGCCTGCGGACCGGCAGGCTTGCCAGGAGGCGGGAATGTCCGATTTCATCGGCAAGCCGATCCGTTCGCGCGAGCTGGAAAAGGTGTTGCGACGCTGGCTGCCGTCGCGCGGCTGAGCTGCGACAATCGGTCGCATTCCCGGCCCGGGCCGGACGCGCTAGGCTTTGTCCTGACTCATGCGGACAGGGATGTTCCGTCACGTTGATTGTCGAAACTTATTTTTGACTTGATGCGGGATTCCCCGTATCATCGCCCGCCTATTATGTCAGCCGTGTCCTTGCCAACCGTCGTCGAGCCCTTCAAGTGGGCGGATCGCGCCGTCCATGTGATGGCGGATGTCCCCTTGTCGACGTTCAGCCGGTTGTCCGAAGGCGCGCTTGATCCCTCCGTCACGGTGCATGTGGATTGTCGCTTCGAACGCGACGCCCAGCATGTCTCGTGGCTGAGAGGGCGCATGGAAGTGTCCATGCGCGTGGCGTGCCAGCGTTGTCTGGAGCCGGTGGCGCTTCCCCTGGAAGTTGATCTGGATCTGGCCCTGCTGCGCGAGGAGGCCCAGGCGGACCGTCTTCCGGACGATGCCGATTTCCTGGTGGTCGACGAACACGACGTTTCGCTGGCGGATATCCTGGAAGACGAGCTGTTGCTGGCGGTGCCTTATACCCCCGTCCACGACGCCTGCGAGCTGGGCTACGCGCCTGCCGCGCCGGAAAAGGCTGACGTCCGCAAGGAAAACCCGTTCCAGGTGCTGGCGGCCCTGAAAAAGCCGTCCGCGAAAGAATAACCCGTAATCAACAGCTGTTGTCTGGAGTCCCCAAATGGCCGTTCAACAAAACCGCAAGAGCCGTTCCCGTCGCGACATGCGTCGCGCCCATGACGCGCTGACCGCCCCCGCCCTGAGCGTGGACAGCACCACCGGCGAAACCCATCGTCGCCACCACGTGACCAAGGACGGCGTGTACCGCGGCCGTCAATTGTTCCCCGTGGCCGCCGCCGAGGAGTAATACCCGGCATGGCGATCACGCTAGCCGTGGATGCCATGGGCGGGGATCACGGTCCCCGCGTCACTGTTCCCGCATCGCTCACGGTCCTGCGTGATACTCCCGGCCTCAGCCTCGTGCTCGTGGGCCGGGAACCCCTGATTTCCCCCTTCCTTCAACGCCTCCGCCCCGATCTGCGCGATCGCGTCACTATTGTCCACACCGAAGAAGTCGTCGCCATGGACGACAAGGTCGCGGTGGCCCTGCGCAACAAGCGCAATTCCTCGATGCGCCTCGCGATCAATCTGGTCCATGAGGGCAAGGCCTCGGCCTGTGTCAGCGCGGGCAATACCGGCGCCTTGATGGCCGTCAGCCGCTTCGTGCTCAAGACCCATGCAGGTATCGACCGTCCCGCCATCATGACCGCACTGCCGACACGCGGCGGACATTGCCACATGCTGGATCTGGGCGCCAATGTTGACTCCCAAGCAAATCACCTGCTGCAATTCGCCCAGATGGGCAGCCTGGTCGCCCAGGTGCTGGACGGCATCGAGCGTCCGCGGGTCAGTTTGCTGAACATCGGCGAAGAGGAGATCAAGGGCAATGACCTGATCAAGGAGACCCATGGCCTCCTCAAGGCGTCCGGCCTGAACTACACCGGCTACATCGAGGGCGACGGGATTTTCAAGGGCGAGGCGGATGTGGTGGTCTGCGACGGCTTTGTCGGCAATGTCGCCCTGAAGTCCACGGAAGGGGTGGCGCGGATGTTCGGCGAAGTGATCAAGCAGGAAATCGGCCGCAACCTTTACACCCGCCTGGCGGGCGCCATCGCGTTGCCGATCTGGAACGGTCTGCGCTCACGCATGGACCCGGGCCGATACAATGGCGCCAGCCTGGTCGGTCTGACCGGCATCGTGATCAAGAGTCACGGCAGCGCGGATGAGAAGTCCTTCGCGCAAGCCGTGCGAGTCGCCCTTAAAGAAGTCGAAAAGGATGTCCCGTCCCTGATCGCCGCCCGGCTCGGGCAGGCGGGCGCCTGAGATGCGTTGCCTCGCGCTGATGTGCCTGCTGGTTGCCGGTCAGGCGTTTGCTCTGGACCGGCTGGATGAGCAGGCGGTGAAAGCGTTGGTGGACCGGCAGGCGCTGATGATCATGCACAAGGACATCGATCCGCTGATGGCGCTGTACGATCCGGCCTTCCACCAGATCATTCCCGCCGAGAAGAACCGGGTGCTGGACCGCGACGGTGTCCGCAAGATCTGGAACGCGAATTTCGCGATTGCCAAGATGATCCTGTCCACGGTCGACCTCCGCCAGGTCACGGTGCGCGAGGATGGTCAGCATGCCGTAGCGCGCGCGCATTATCGCAATCGCTACCTGATCCAGCTCAAGGACAGCCAGAAGCTGATCGAGCAGGAAGATGACTTCATTACCGAGATCGCGCTCCGGAACGGCGAGGCGGTTTTCGTGAGCATGGAAAAACTATGAGCAGCACGCTTGCATTCGTTTTCCCGGGGCAGGGCTCCCAGCAGCCGGGCATGTTGTCGGATCTGGCCGCGCGTTATCCGCTGGTCGGCCGGACCTTTGCCGAGGCGTCCGATGCCTTGGGATTTGACCTCTGGCGCCTAGTCTGCGAGGACGAAGCCGCCCTCAACCGCACGGAAAATACCCAGCCGGCATTGCTGACTGCGGGCATTGCCTTGTGGCGGCTCTGGTTGCAGGAAGGCGGCGCCCGTCCGGCGTGGCTGGCCGGCCACTCCCTGGGTGAGTACACCGCCCTGACAGCCGCAGGCGTGCTGTCACTGGCGGATGCCGTACGCCTGGTGGCCTTGCGCGGTCGCCTGATGCAGGAGGCGGTGCCGCAGGGGACAGGCGCGATGGCGGCCATCCTCGGGTTGTCGGATGACGATGTCCGCGCCGCCTGCGCCGATGCCTCTGCTGGCGGGATCGTCGAAGCCGTGAATTACAATGCGCCCCTGCAAGTCGTGATCGCGGGCGAAGCCGCTGCTGTTCAGGTCGCAGTGCAGGCGGCGTCCGCCCGTGGCGCCAAGCGGGCGGTCAACCTGCCGGTCAGCGTGCCGTCGCACTGCTCCCTGATGCGCCCTGCTGCCGAAAAGCTTGCGCAGGCGCTGGTGGATGTGACGTTTCATCAATCGGACATCCCCGTTGTCCAGAATGTTGCCGCTCGCGTGGAAGGTAATGCCGATGCGGTTCGCCAGGCGCTGGTAGCACAGCTTTACAGCCCGGTGCAGTGGGTTCGCTCGGTGGAGTCGATGGTGGGCCAGGGCGCGACCCGGATGATCGAATGCGGCCCGGGCAAGGTGCTCTGCGGCCTGAACAAGCGGATCAGCAAGGGGCTGGCCTGCGAGTCCCTGGAAAATGAGGCGGGGTTTCTCGCGGCGCTGGCCGGATAAGCCGTTACACGGATATAACAAGGAGACATCATGTCGCTTGCAGGTAAGGTAGCAGTGGTCACCGGCGCGAGCCGGGGGATCGGAAAAGCGATCGCCGAGACGCTGGCGGCGGAGGGCGCGATCGTGGTCGGCACGGCGACGACGGAATCCGGCGCGGAGGCAATCCATGCCTGGCTGTCACCGTCGGGCGGTGCGGGACTGGTCCTCAATGTCACCGAGCCGGGCCGTATCGAGGCCTTCCTCGAGGAAGTGCAGACCCGTTTCGGCGTGCCGCTGATCCTGGTCAACAACGCCGGGATCACCCGCGACAACCTGCTGCTGCGGATGAAGGACGCCGAGTGGGACGAAGTGATCGCCACCAACCTGACCGCCATTTTCCGTCTATCCAAGGCCTGCCTGAAGGGTATGAGCAAGGCGCGCTGGGGCCGGATCATCAATATCGGTTCGGTGGTCGGGGCGATGGGAAACGCGGGTCAGACCAATTACGCCGCCGCCAAGGCCGGGCTGGAAGGATTCGGCCGCGCGCTGGCGAAAGAGATGGGCAGTCGCGGCATTACGGTCAATTGCGTGGCGCCGGGCTTCATTGCCACGGACATGACGCATGCCTTGCCGGAAGCGCAACAGCAGGCGTTGCTCACCCAGATCCCGGCCAATCGCTTGGGTCAACCCGCCGATATCGCGGCGGCCGTGGCCTTCCTCGCGAGTGACCCGGCAGGCTACATCAACGGCGTGACTTTGCCGGTCAACGGCGGTATGTATGTGTAACTGTTTTCACCGTTCTCGCGCCAAGACTGTTGCGAGACGGTGAGAGCCTCCCTAAACTAGCGACGCTGTTCTGCCGGTACGGTCGTACCCTGAACACCGTTTTCACCCCCTGAGGAGAACAAAAGTGAGTACTATCGAAGAACGGGTCAAGAAGATCGTTGCCGAACAACTGGGCGTCAAGCTCGAGGATGTGAAGAACGAATCTTCCTTCGTCGACGACCTGGGCGCCGACTCCCTCGACACCGTTGAACTCGTGATGGCTCTCGAAGAAGAGTTCGAAACCGAAATTCCCGATGAGGAAGCCGAAAAAATCAGCACGGTGCAGGCTGCCATCGACTATATCGTCGCCAACAGCAAGTAATACGTGGTAGCAGGCCGGAAAGCCGCAGCCCGCCCCGGCGGGCGCTGCGGTTTTTTTTTGGCCGGCGTTCGGCCGGTCATGCGTAGCAGGAGAGTGCAATGAGTCGTCGTCGAGTTGTCGTGACCGGCCTTGGCATGGTGACGTGCCTGGGCAAGGACGTGCCGTCCACCTGGGAAGGCATCCTGGCCGGTCGTAGCGGGATCACCGCCGTCAATCATTTTGACGCCAGCCAGTACAAGACGCGCTTTGCCGGACTGGTCCGGGATTTCAATCCCGAGGATGCCATGCCCGCCAAGGAGTTGCGGCGCTACGACGAATTCATGCACTACGGCATGGCGGCCGGCATCCAGGCCATGGCCGATGCGGGGCTGGCCGTGACCCCGGAGAACGCCGACAGGATCGGTGTGGCGCTGGGGGCGGGCATCGGCGGCATCAGCACCATCGAGCGCAACCATGACGTGCTGCTGGAAAGCGGCCCCAACAAGATTTCGCCCTTTTTCGTGCCCGGTTCGATCATCAATCTCGCGGCCGGTTTGCTCGCCATCCGTTTCGGCCTGAAAGGACCTAACCTGGCCCTGGCGACCGCCTGCACCACGGCTACGCACTGCATCGGTCTGGCGGCGCGCCTGATCAGCTATGGTGATGCCGATGTCATGGTCGCCGGCGGCGCGGAGAAAGGCTCGTCGCCGCTCGGCATGGCCGGATTCGCGGCGGCGCGCGCACTGTCTTCCCGCAATGACGCGCCGCAGGCCGCCAGCCGCCCTTTTGACAAGGATCGTGACGGCTTTGTCCTCGGCGACGGCGCCGGTGTGCTGGTGCTGGAGGAGTACGAGCACGCCGTGGCGCGCGGTGCGCGGATTTATGCCGAACTGATCGGTTTCGGCATGAGTGATGACGCCTTCCACATCACGGCTCCGCCCGAAACCGGCGAGGGTGCCGCCGCCGCGATGCGCAACGCGCTGCGCGACGCCGGGATTGCACCGTCCGAGGTGGATTACATCAATGCGCACGGCACCAGTACCCCGGCGGGCGACATCGCGGAGTCCAAGGCGATCGAAACCGTGTTCGGCGATCACGCCTTCAAGGTGGCGGTCAGCTCGACCAAGTCAATGATCGGTCACTTGCTGGGCGCGGCGGGCGGTGTCGAGGCGATTTTCAGCGTGCTGGCGATCCGCGACAACATCGCGCCGCCCACCATCAACCTGGACAATCCGGACCCGGAGTGTCGCCTGGATTATGTGCCGCACAAGGCGCGCGCGATGCCGGTCAACATTACGCTGTCGAACTCCTTCGGGTTTGGCGGCACCAACGGCTCCCTGGTTTTCCGCCGGATCTGAGCCGCAGCCGTTGTCCGGCCCTGACCAATGCTGATCGCCGCCTGGGTGAACGGAGTTCCGCAAGAGACGGTCGCCATGACCGAGCGGGGCTTCGCCTACGGCGACGGGCATTTCACGACATTGGCCGTGCGGCAGGGGCAGGCGCTGCTGGGCGAATTGCACTGGCGACGTCTTCATGAGGCGTGCGACCGTCTGGGCATTTCCACGCGTCATTTTCCCCTATGGCGTGAGAGTTTCTCCCGTTTCTGTACGCAGTATCCTGATATCACGGCGCGCATTGTCATCACGCGGGGCTCCGGCGGTCGAGGCTATCTGCCCGATGCATATGCGGAGCCGAATATCTATTTCCAGGCTTGGCCGGTTGCTCCGCATCCATCCGTATGGCGTGAGCAGGGCATTCCGACCGGGATCCTGTCCGGGCGTCTGGGCGTCAGTCCGATGCTGGCCGGTCTCAAGCATCTCAACCGTCTGGAACAGGTCGTGTTGCGGCGTGAGCTGGCGCTGACGCCTTATCCCGAAGCGATTGTCCTGAACGTCGATGATGAAGTGGTGGAGGGCGTTTTCAGCAACGTCTTCCTGGTTCGTGACGGGGTGTTGCATACCCCGCCGCTGGAACGGAGCGGCGTAGCCGGCGTCATGCGCGCCTACTTGCTGGAGGCGGTGGGAGGGTTGGGCATTCCTGTCCGGACGACTCCCTTGCGGGTAAGCGATCTCGACACGGCCGATGCGCTTTTTTTCTGCAACAGTCTGGCGGGGATTTGGCCCGTGGCCCGCTTCGGTGGCAGAATGATGCCGCCCGATCCCGTGACCCGAAGCCTGCAGAAGCACCTGAACGATGCCCGACTTACCCCCTAGGAAGCCGCCTGTCCGGCGTTCGCCCCCGAAAAAACCGGGGACGTCCACGCCGCGTCCGCGCGCCAAGCCCGCCGAGGGGCGCCCCCGCAAGAGCGCCGACGGCGCCGCCAAGCCTCCGCGTCCGCGCAAGCCGACCGCACCCCGGACGTCCACCGGCGGGCGAGGTCGGCGACCGCCGCCAGGAAGCAAGGGGCCCGGTATTCTGGCCGGGCTGCTGCTGGCGGCCATTCTCGGCGCGGCGGTCTGGCTGTGGTGGGGGCTTTTCTGGGTGCTGAATATCCCGGCCGACGGCTACCGCTTGCGCATCGAACGCGGCGCGGGCTACCAGTTCGCCTTCGACCGCTTGCAGGCCGACGGCATGATCCATGATGCCTGGCTGGCCAAGCTCTATTTCCGTTTCCAGCATCCGCGCCCCTTGCAGGCCGGGGTCTACCTGTTCAAGCCGGAGCTGCGCATTACCGGCCTGCTGGCCCAGCTGGCGCGCGGCGAAGGCCTGATCGTCAACCGCATCACGGTGATCGAGGGCACCACGGTGGCCCGCCTGCGCGAACAACTGGCGACGAACAAGGATGTGCAACAGACCCTGCCGGGCAAGAGCGACCTCGCCATCCTGAGTGAAATCGGAGGCAATGCCGGTGCGCTGGAGGGCCTCTTCGCCCCGGACACCTACACTTTCATGCCGGGCGACAGCGATGTTTTCATCCTGAAGCGGCTCTATGACCGCCAGCAACAGATCCTCCGTCGCGCATGGGAGACCCGTACGCCCGGCCTGCCGTACAACAATCCCTATGAGGCGCTGATCATGGCCTCGATTGTCGAGAAGGAAACCGCGAACGCCGCCGAGCGTCCGCAGATTGCCGGAGTTTTCGTCCGCCGGTTGCAGAAGGGCATGCGCCTGCAGACCGACCCGACCGTGATCTACGGCCTTGGGTCGCGCTATACCGGCAGCCTCCACAAGGCCGACCTGCTGGCCTATACCCCCTACAATACATACCGGATCAACGGTTTACCGCCAACACCGATCGCGTTGCCTTCACGGGCGGCCATCGAGGCGGCCCTGCATCCCGCACCCGGCGACGCCCTGTACTTTGTCGCGCGCGGCGACGGTTCGGGACGGCATGTTTTCAGCGCCGACCTGACAGCCCATAACAAGGCGGTGGATGCCTACGTGCAGACCCTGCGCGCCAAACCCTGAGGATCGAACCATGACCGAGCGCGCCAGCGGCCGCTTCATTACTCTGGAGGGGACGGAGGGTGTCGGGAAGAGCACCGCGCTGGCCTTCGTTGCCGAGCGTTTGCGCGCACGCGGTCATGATGTGGTGATTACGCGGGAGCCCGGCGGCACCCCGATGGCCGAGCGCATGCGCGATCTCCTGCTGACGCCGGGCGAGGAGGCGATGGACGCCACGGCCGAATTGCTGATGATGTTCGCGGCGCGCGCGCAGCATGTGGCGCAGGTTATTCGTCCCGCGCTGACGCGCGGCGCGTGGGTGCTGTGCGACCGTTTTGTCGATGCGACTTATGCCTACCAGGGCGGCGGGCGCGGCTTGCCGGAGGAAAGCATCCGGACGCTGGAGACGCTGGTATTGCAAGGACTTACGCCGGACATGACGCTGTGGCTGGATGCGCCGGTCGAGGTGGGATTGCAACGGGCGGCGGCGCGTCGGGCGCTGGACCGTTTCGAACAGGAAAAAGCGGTTTTCTTCGAGCGGGTGCGCGCGGTGTACGCGCGGCGGGCCGAGGCCGAGCCGGGGCGCTTTGCACGCATCGACGCGGTCGTGCCGCTGGCGTTGGTCCGCGAGCAACTGTCCGCAATGCTGGATGCCCGACTGGGGGCCAGCTGACCATGCCCGCGCTCGCTCCGTTACCCTGGCAGGATGCCCTGTGGCGCCGGCTTTCCGGTCTGCATGCGCAGGAGCGCCTGCCGCACGGGGTATTGATCAGCGGAGCGCATGGCGTCGGTAAAGGCGTGTTCGCGGAGGCCCTGGCCGCCTTGCTTTTCTGCCAGTCCCCGGTTTCCGGCGCGGCGTGCGGTCGCTGCAAGGGCTGCGCGTTGTGGCGCGCGGAATCCCATCCGGATTTCTTCCGGCTGTCGCCCGAGGTGGACGCCAAGAGCGGGAAGGTTGCACGCGTGATCAAGGTCGACCAGGCTCGTGCCTTGACCGAGTTTCTCGGCAAGTCGGCCCAGATGGGCGGTTGGCGGGTAGCCGTGATCGAGCCCGCCGATACGCTGAATACCGCGTCGGCCAACAGCCTGCTCAAAACGCTGGAGGAGCCGGGAGCCCGGACCTTGCTGCTCCTGTTGACAGACCAGCCGCTGGCCTTGTTGCCAACCTTGCGCAGCCGTTGCCAGCATTTCGTGGTGACGCCCCCTGAGGCTGCGGTGGCACGGGCCTGGTTGGCGCCGCGCCTGAGCGACCCGGGCGCAGCGTCGTTGCTGTTGTCGCTGTGTCGCGATGCGCCGTTGGCGGCAGAGCAGTTGGCCGTCACGGAGGGTTTCCGCAAGCGCGCAGAGCTTGCCCGGGCGCTGCGGGACGTACGCGCCGGAAAAGCGGGGCCGCTGTCTGCGGCGTCCGCTTTCCAGAAACTCCCCCCGGAGGAGCTGTTCCGGACCTTGCACGCCTTGGTGAGCGATATTATTCTCGTCAGGCTGGCCCGGGAAAACCGGGTGGCCAACACGGATGTCCTGCCTGTCCTGAGGGAACTGGCGTCATTATTCGAATTGCCGCGCCTGCTGGCGCTCCAGGCGGCCTGTCTGGAAAACCAGCGACTGGTGCCGGCAAACATTCAGCCCGGCCTGCTCGCGGACCGGTTCTGGCAATCATTGAGGGGATAAGACCATGCTGCCGCGCGGTGCGGGTATTCTGAACCTGGCCATCAAGGACAAAGCCTTGCTGTATGTCAGCTACATGCCGTTCATCAAGGGCGGCGCGCTGTTCGTGCCGACAACCCGCCAGTACAAGCTGGGTGACGAAGTGTTCGTGGTGGTGACCCTGCCGGATGACCCCGAGCGGATTCCGCTGACCGGGAAGGTGGTCTGGGTCAATCATCGCAACCAGGGCCAGCGTCCGGCCGGCTTCGGACTGCAGCTGGTCGGCGAGGAAGGCGACAAGGCCCGCCGCAAGATCGAGGCGCAGCTGGGCGGCGCCTTGCAGGCCGACCGTCCGACCTACACGATGTAATCCGGGTTTCCATGTTTGTTGATTCCCATTGTCATCTGGACCGCCTTGACCTGACCGCTTGGGGCGGCAGTCTGGATGCCGCCTTGCAGGCGGCCCGCGACGCGGGCGTGTCCCGTTTCCTGACCGTCAGCGTGGAGCTCGACGAGTTTCCGGTTCTCCGCGCCCTGGCCGAGCGCCATGACGATGTCTACGCCTCTGTCGGCGTGCATCCCTCCGAAGACCTGTCCGAGGATCATCAGCCGACCGTCGAGCACCTGGTGGCGCTGGCGGACCACCCGCGGGTGATCGCGATTGGCGAGACCGGTCTGGATTACCATTATCACCTCGAGCATGCCGAGCGGCAAAAGGCGTCTTTCGTCACACATATCCGCGCCAGCCGGCAGTCCGGCAAACCGCTGATCGTGCATACCCGCGAGGCGCGCCGGGATACGCTCGACCTGCTCAAAGGCGAGCAGGCGGAGCAGGGGATCATGCACTGCTTCACCGAAGACTGGGAGACCGCGCGCGCCGCGCTGGATCTCGGTTTTCATATTTCGTTGTCGGGGATTGTCAGCTTCAATAACGCCGAATCGCTGCGCGACGTGGCGCGCCGGGTGCCGCTGGACCGTCTGCTGATCGAGACGGACTGCCCTTATCTGGCGCCTGTGCCCTATCGCGGCAAGAAGAACGAACCGCGTTATCTCCCGGCCGTTGCCGAAGCGGTCGCAAAGGCGCGGGGTATGGCCGTGTCCGATCTCGCCGAGGCGACCACGCGCAATTTCAACCGCTTGTTCGGACTGGCTTCATGAGCCAGCGCGCCGCCGCGTTTCGCGCCCGGGAGCAGGCCATCCTGCACGCTGCGGAAACGCTGCTGCTTGAATTGGGCGACGAGTCCATCACCATCGAGATGATCGCCGAGCGCGTCGGCATCGCCAAAGGCACGATCTACAAGCATTTCCAGAGCAAGGACGAACTGATCCTGCAACTGCTGATCGCCTACGAGCATGAACTGGCCGCGACACTGCAGGCGGCGGCGAGTTCGGGCGATATCGGGCGGATCGTGCAGGCCTATTTCGCGTTCCGCCTGTCGTCGCCGGAAAAACACCTGCTGTTCGAGCGGCTGGAAAACAAGCTGGCGGCGACGCGACGTACCTTGCGTCCCTTCTTCGCGCGTCTGTATTTCATCCGCAAGAGCTACCTCAAGGACATGCTGCCGCTGGTCGGACAATACCTCCGGCAGAACCACAGCCCGATGACGCCGCGCGATTACCTGAGCGCTGTCTGGGCCCTGACCCAAGGCAGCGCCGCCATCCTGCACTCCACGTTCTACCAGCGCTATCTCGGCGACCGCGATGGCCTGATGTCCGCCTTGCTGATGCTGGCCCAGACTTTCGGACGGGGCGTGGAACCGACGAACTGAGTATCGTTCCGCGCCGGGCAACAAAATGTCCGATATTCGTTGCTGGACAATCGCTGACCGCTGCGTATCATGCGCAGCAAATCCCGGATTCCCCTGACTGACTCGCGCCCGCGCGGAGGTGACTTTGCTCGCTGAACTCGGACATTTTGCGCTGGTGCTGGCCATGGTAGTGGCGTTCCTGCAGGCAGTCCTGCCCCTGGTCGGCGTCAGTCGCGGCGTGATCGCCTGGCAACGCTTCGCCCGCCCGGCGGCCGTAGCACAATTCTTTTGCCTGGCGGTTTCCTTCGCAGGGCTGGCGTGGGCCTTCCTGCACAATGACTTCACCCTCGACTACATCTCGCGCCAATCCAATACGCTGTTGCCGGTCTACTACAAGATTTCCGCGATCTGGGGCGGCCATGAAGGCTCGCTGCTGTTGTGGGTGACCGTGCTCTCGCTATGGGGGGCAGCCGTGGCGGTGTTTGGCGGCAGCCTGCCGCGCGAGATGACCGCGCGGGTGCTGGCGATCATGGGCATGGTGAATGTCGCGATGATGTCCTTCGTGCTGATCACCTCCAATCCCTTCCGGCGCGTGCTGCCGGATTTCCCCATGGACGGCGCCGATCTCAACCCCTTGTTGCAGGATCCGGGCCTGATCTTCCATCCGCCGTTGCTCTACATGGGCTACGTCGGCTTTACCGTGCCGTTCGCCTTCGCGCTGTCGGGCCTGCTGGGCGGCCGTCTGGACTCCGCCTGGGCGCGCTGGTCGCGTCCGTGGGCGATCGCGGCCTGGGGCTTCCTGACGCTCGGGATCGCGTTGGGGTCCTGGTGGGCGTATTACGAACTGGGCTGGGGCGGCTGGTGGTTCTGGGACCCGGTCGAAAACGCATCGTTCATGCCCTGGCTGGCCGGAACCGCCTTGCTGCACTCGCTGGCGGTCAGCGAGAAGCGGGGCGTGTTCAAGGCCTGGACGGTCATGCTGGCGATCATTGCCTTTGCCTTGAGCCTGCTGGGCACCTTCCTCGTCCGATCCGGCGTGTTGACCTCGGTGCATGCCTTTGCCGCCGATCCGGCGCGCGGCCTGTTCGTGCTCGGCAT
>JAYRMT010000054.1:0-15198 GCA_041912575.1 Fluviicoccus sp.
CGAACTGGGCGTCACCGAGATCACGCCGTTGTTCAGCGAGCGCTGTGAGGTGCGGCTGGGCGAGGAGCGGCAGGACAAGAAACTGGGGCACTGGCAGCGCGTAGTGACCAGCGCCTGCGAACAGTGCGGCCTGAACCGCGTGCCGGTGGTGCATGCGCCGGTCGCGCTGGCGGACTGGCTGGCGAAAGCGGACGCGGAGCGGCGCTACGTGCTGGCGCCAGCCGTGGAAGCGGCGGCATTGCCGGACGCGCGTCCGGCGTCGGTGGCGATCCTGGTGGGGCCGGAAGGCGGATTATCGGAGGGCGAGATCGCCGCCGCCAACCGCGCGGATTTCGTCAGCTGGCGGCTGGGCGGACGGGTGTTCCGCACCGAGACCGCGCCGGTGGCGGCGCTGTCGGTGCTGCAATGGCTGTACGGGGATTTCCGGCCGGGCGCTTAGCCGCCCAGACCGACGTAGACGTTCTGCACGTCGTCGTGGGAATCGAGCGCCTCCAGGAATGCCTCGACTTCCTCACGCTCGGCGTCGCTGAGCGCGGTCACCGGATTCTTGGGGCGATAGCCCAGCTTGGCGGAATGCACGGTGAAGCCGAAATCCGGCAGCGCGTGGCTGACCGCGTCCAGATCCGCCGCATCGGTGATGAACAGCGTTTCGCCGTCATCGCCCGGCTCGAATTCCTGCGCGCCCGCCTCGATGGCGGCCAGCTCCGCATCCGCGTCCGGCTTGGCGGGCACCGCTTCGATCATGCCCACATGATCAAAATCCCAGGCCACCGAACCCGACACGCCCAGATGCCCCTTGCGGAACAGCACGCGGATTTCCGAGATGGTGCGGTTGATGTTGTCGGTCAGGCATTCCACGATCACCGGCACGCGGTGCGGGGTGAAGCCTTCGTAGGTGAGCTTTTCGAAATGGACCGTCTCGCCGGTCAGGCCCGCACCCTTCTTGATGGCGCGTTCCAGCGTGTCCTTCGGCATCGAGGCCTTCTTGGCCTGTTCCACCGCCATGCGCAGCTTGGCGTTCATCGCGGGGTCGGCGCCGGCGCGCGCGGCGATCATGATTTCCTTGGACAGGCGTCCGAAAATCTTGCCCTTGGCATTGGCGGCGGCTTCTTTGTGCTTGGCTTTCCACTGTGCGCCCATGGCGGCTCTCCGGCAGGTGGTCCCGATGCGGGGTCAGGCCGCGTATTCTGCCTGAGCGCGCCGCATCGGACCAGACCGCCGTCCCGGCTTGTTAGCGCGCAGTCGCGGCTGAACCCGCTTCCTGACGCCCGCTGCGGGCATGAAACCGGTTGGCGCGGACAAACGACCCGAAGTCATTGAAGCGCACGCCCATCTCGCGCATCACCCGGTGCGCCGGACCGGCGGTCATCTGGCGCAGGTAAAACGGCTCCTTCACCACGAAATGATGGATGGCGTGCGTGCTGCCGAAGTTGAAGCAGAACAGGTTGAACGGCAGCATCCACGGCGAGTTCAGCACCTGGCACTGCTCGACGACGCGGCTGTTGTCGATGTCGCCGTAGTAATGCATGTTGCTGCTGACAAAGTGCAGGCAGAACATGCGCAGCGCGTTCGGGGCCAGCCAGGTCACGGCCAGGAAATCGATCGCCTGCATCACCGGCGCGACAAAGTCCGGCCAAGTGACCGTCACCCCCGCCAGACCGGCGGCCAGCTGCACGCCGTGGTACGCGATGAAGCCGTGCCACAGCACGTAATACACGATCCCGAGCGGCAGGTAGCCCAGCAGTTGCTCGCGAAGGATCGCGTGACGCTCGGCCGGGGTTTTCACCTTCTGCTCGCGGATGAAGCGGCGCACCATACGCTGCATTTCGAAAGGCCGCAGGTAGATGGCCAGCATCTGGTCGCCGGTCATCAGCAGGCGGCGCAGGCCCCACGGCTCACCGTTGGTGATGCCGCGCTCTTCCAGGTCGGATTCGGTGCCGGAATGCTTGTGGTGATGGAAATGCAGGCGGCGGCGCACCCACGGGCTGATGGTGCTGGGCCGCGCCAGCCAGACGCCCCACATCATGAGGTTGTGTGCAAGCGGGTTCTTGCGGAAGTACATCAGGTGGATCAGGTCGTGTTCCAGTTCGTGGGTGAACGAGGCGAGGATCGCCGCGACCGGGATGCAGACCCACCAGGCGATCAGGCCGTCGAAGTACAGCGCCGCCGTGCCGAGCATGCCCAGCAGCGACACAATCAGGATGGTCGCGCCGATGGCGTCCTGATGCCTCAGTACGGGGTATTTCCGGCGCAGGTCATCGCCCGCTTGCTGGATGACGGCGCGGATGCGTTCGTCCTTCTGGGCGGGTGTCAGGGCGGGCACGGTTGTCGGGGGCATGACGGTCTCCTCGGCATCGGGTCTGGGAATGACCGCAGCTTAGGGGAATCCGTCTTGCGGGCGGGAGAAGCCGGGGGGACGGGATGCGTATCAGTTCGGGCCAAGCCGCTTCACGGCAGGCGCTCCGCCAGCTTCTCGCGGAAACTCCGCTCCAGCGCCCCGATCGCCACCCAGCGCCGGATTTCCTCCGGATCGCGGAAGGCCTTGTCGTTGTAGATTTGCCAGAGCCGCTCCAGTGTCGCGAAGGGATGCGGCCGCTCCGCCAGCGCGCACGCATCGCCCACCCGGACCTCGCCGGGGTGCAGCACGCGGTAGTACCAGCCGACGCAGCCGTTGTCCTGCAGGAACTTCGCGACGCCGCGCCGGTCCAGTTGCGCGTCGATCTTCCAGCAGGGACGGCGCGGCCGCGTCACCTGCAGGCGGACCTCGCCGATCGCGAAGACATCGCCGATGCAGACGCCGGACTCCTCCATACCGGAGACGATCAGGTTCTCGCCCAGGCCGCCTTCGTAGACGGTGACGCCGGGAAAGGCCTGCCGGATCAGGTCATAGACCTTGAGCGGCATCTGGTGGACGGCCTGGAAGGGACCGCCGTGGAAGAAAGGGTCGGCCTGTTCGTCGCCGACCAAACCATCCACGGTGACAGTCGCCTGATCGACGGCGTACTTGTTGATGGCGCTGGTCTGCTCGCGGGCGAAGGGCAAGGCTTCGCCGATCTGGAGACGGAGAACGCGGAAGGCTGCATCGGACATGGTCATGAACGCAGATACTCCCCGGGACTCACCCCCATCCACCCCTTGAAGGCCCGGGAGAAATTCACCCGGTTGGAATACCCCATCCGTGCCGCCGCCTCCGTCACCGTCATCCCCGGTGCCGCCAGCAACCGCAGCGCATCGCGCTTGCGCACCTCTTCCAGCAATCCGGAAAAGGACTGCCCGTGCGCCTGCAAGCGGCGCTTCAGCGTGCGCGGCGAAACGCACAATCGTGCCGCCACATCCTCCACCGAGGGATACCCCGACTCCCCGCACACCAGCAAGGCCCTCACCCGAGACGGCAGATCGACGATCCCCAGCAGCGCCAGCTCCCGCTCGCAATGCGCGCGCGCCAGCGCCGCCGCTTCCGGATTGGCCGTGCGCAGGGGCAGGTCCAGCTGACGGGCATCGAAGAGCAACCGGTACACCGGCATCCCGAACCGGCACGACGGCAACCGGTCGCGGTACTGCGCGAAATGCGCCGGTTCGTCATGCATGAACCACATTTCCGAATTGCCGCCGTACTCGCGGACCGTCTCCGGGTTCATGAAAGACAGGTAGATGCAGCGCAGCTCCACCATGAAATACTCGAAGGCCAGCGCGCGATGCGGTCCCAGCGGAAACGTCTCGGTCAGGTCGAGGACGCCGCGTTCTCCCTCCACCCGGAACTGCACGCTGAAATACGGCACGCGGATCGGCAGGTAACGCAGGCCGAGTTCGATCGCGTCGCGGTAGGTGGCGCAGCTCATCAGGCCGAAACCGATCATCCCCACCTTGGTCAGGCTGCTGCGCAGGCCCAGTTCGATGCCAATGGCGGGATCGCCGGTCAGCCGCAACAGGTTGTCTGTCACGACCCCGTATTGCAGCACGGTCACCCGGGCATCCGGCGCGGTGAGCATCTCCCGGTTGAGCCCGCTGCCCGCCAGCAGGACCTCGTCCTCCAGCCCGCGCTCATGGCCGATCCCGAGCATGAACAGCGGATAGGCCGCCGACACGGTGACGCGATGCAGCGACACCGGACGCGAGGACGGCGACGAGGAGCGGGACATACCGGTTTCCGGGAGGCGGGAAAACTTGACGCTATGCTTGCCGCCCGGGCGGCGGCATGTCAATCGCAACCGTGCGCCCTCTCGGAGGGCAATTCAGCCAACGCTTTCGATGCCGCTCAAAATGTGCACAGCGCCACATTCCGGACAACCCGGCGCCTCATGACGGGCTGATCGCAGGATACGCGTCTACACTGAAGTCCGGAACAACCCGAATACTGGATGGAATGACATGACGCGTTCCTCCCTCGGCGTCGCGCTGCTGCTGACGACCGCCCTGGCCCGGGCCGACGGGCCGCCGACCCTCGACAACCTGCTGGCGCTGGACCTGGGCCAACTGATGGACCTGAGCGTGTCTTCGGCGTCCGGCGTGCCGGAATCCCAGCGCCACGCCCCCGCCTCGATGGTGGTGATCACCGCCGAGGACATCCGCGCGCGCGGCTACGACAACCTGGTGGAAGTGCTGCAGGACGTGCCCGGTTTTGATGTCACCGTCGCGGGCGGCACCAATTACGCCACCGCCTGGCAGCGCGGTTACCGCAGTCCGTTCGGGCAACGCACCCTGCTGCTGGTGGACGGCGTGGTCGACAACGAATTGTGGAGCCAGGCACCGGACCTGTCCCGCCAGTACCCGCTGGCGATGGTGGAGCGCATCGAGATCCTCTATGGTCCGGCCAGTTCGGTCTACGGGGCCAACGCCTTCGCGGGCGTGATCAACCTGATTACCCGGCGTGACGGACCTGAGGGTTCGGGCGGGGCATGGCGGCTGCGCGGCGGCAGTTTCAACACGCGTTCGCTGGAAGGCAGCGGCCGGGCCCGGCTGGGGGAGTTGCGCGTTTCGGCGGGCGCGCGGCTGTTCCGCAGCGACGACCCCGGCCTCGACGATCTGAAAGGCATGCGCGGTTTCACCTCCGCCGCCTGGCTGGCCGACCGCAACGCCTGGGGGCCGGTGCTGGACCTTAACCACGACGGCCATGCGCTCGGGACCTATTTCGATCCCGCCGAAGACCGCAGCGTGCTGGTCAACCTGGATTACCGCGACTGGAAGGCCGGGCTGTTCTGGTGGCAGGCCACCGAAGGCTACGGACAGGAATACGCGACCGATCACGCGCAGGTAAACGTACCGTGGACGCGCGAACGCGCGCATGCCTACCTCGAGCACCGCGACCGGCTGGCCGGTCAGGGCGAACTGACCACCCGCCTCACCTGGCGCGACAGCGGCGAGCACGGCGACTGGGCGGAAGCCGAGCCGGACTGGCATCCGGGGCAATCGGCCGGGTCCTACGTGTCCTACTCGCACTGGAACACGCACAGCCAGGCGGGCTCGCTGGAGCAGCGTCTCGACCTGACGGGCGACGGCGCGTGGCGCTGGCTGGGCGGCTGGAAGGTGGAACGGCGCGAGCTGAGCAAGGCGTACGCCATCTGCGGCTACTGGGAGCCGGAGGCCTATTGCCCGGACGCGCCGGACATCGCAGCGCCGGGCCCGGCGGGCTACGGCCCGTGGGTGGTCCTGAGCAGCGCGGCGGCTTTGCCGGTCGCGCCGGATGTCCCGGACCGCATGCCCTCCGCCAACCGCGTGCGCGTGAACGTGCGCAACGCCCACCTGCAAGGCACCTGGAGCCATGCCGCCTGGCAGGCCGGCGCGGGCCTCCTCAGCGAGTACCACAGCATCTACGGCGCGCATACCGTGCCGCGCCTGTCGCTGTCCTGGGACAAGTCCGCGGCGACCACCCTCAAGCTGCTCTACGGGCAGGCCTGGCAAGAGCCGCCGACCATGCAGGTCTACGGCGGCTGGAACGGACGCAACGCCAATCCCGGCCTGCAGCCGGAGCGCGCCGCCAACACCGAACTGGTGCTGATGCACGCCACCCCGGGCTGGCAGCACGAAGTCTCGCTGTACGAGACCCGCTATCGCAACGCCATCCGCGAAGACGCGATCAACGCGGCGGGCCGGGAGGTGCGAGGGCTTGAATACCGGGGGCGCTTCGACGCCGACGTCCTCGGGCACCGTGGGTCCGGCGCGCTGTATTACACCTTCACCCGCGCCCGCGACGACCAGCACTACGATCCGGCGGCCGGGCGATGGGTGGACGGCGCGGGCGATATCGGCGACATCGCGCGCCACAAGATCCAGGCGGAGCTGCGCGCCGCCCTGGCGGCGGACTGGGATCTGAGCCTGCGCGGCCGCTACATCGGCGCGCGCGACCTGTATTCACGCAATCCCCTGCGCGCACGGGGGGAAACCCTGCCCGCCTTCGCCACGGCGGACCTGAACCTGCGCTTCCACCGTGCGGACTGGGCTGCCGCGCTGACCGTCAACAACCTGTTCGATACCGGCTACGAAACCCCCGGCATCGCCAGCGCCAACGCGGGGACGGACACCTCGCAGCGCGCGACGGGCTATTACAACTCGGTGTTGCCGCAAGCGGGACGGAGCGCGTTCGTGACGCTCGAATACCGGCGCTGATCCACCGGAAAACGCATGAAAACCTGTTCGAAAAGCCGGATAATGAAAACATGCCCTGCGCTCCGGAGGTTCTCCCGATGACTCCCCGCTCCGCTCCCGACACCCCGCCAGACAGTATCGCCACGCTCGCCGAACTCTTCCGCTGGCGCGTCGCCCGCACGCCCGACACGGACGCCTACCTGCGCTTCGAGCCGACCGCCGCGCTCTGGCTGCAAGTCTCCTGGCGCGAGATGGCGGCGCGGGTGGACCGGGTAACCGGCGCCCTGTCGGCGCTCGACCTGCCGCGCGAGGCCCGGATCGCCCTGCTGCTGCCCAACGGGCTGGACGCGGTCGCCGTCGACCAGGCCGCGCTGGCGCTGGCCTGCGTGCCGGTGCCGATGCATGCGCTCGATAATCCCGCCAGTATTGCCTACATCCTGGCGGACAGCGACGCCGCCGTCCTGGTGGTGCAGACCGACACCCAGTGGCAGGCCATCGTCGATACCGGCACGCCCTTGCCCGCGCTGAAACAGGTGGTGATCCTCCAGCGGGGCATCGACACCCCCGTTTCCGACCACCTCCCGGTCATCCGTCGCTGGGACGCCTGGCTGGCGAACGCCGGGGCGCCGGTTGCCCGTCCGCCGCGCCCCGACGAGCTGGCGGCGCTGGTCTACACCTCGGGCACCACCGGCAAGCCCAAGGGCGTCATGCTCACCCACGACAACGTGCTGGAAAACGTCAAGGCGGTGCTGCAGCGCGTCACGCCGGAACCCGGCGACCGCTTCCTGTCCTTCCTGCCGCTGTCCCATACCTTCGAACGCACGGCGGGCTATTACCTGCCGATCGCGGCGGGCAGTTGCGTGGCGCACGCGCGCTCGACCGCCCTGCTCGCCGAGGATCTGCTGAAGGTGCGGCCCACCCTGCTGATTTCGGTGCCGCGCATCTATGAACGGTTCTACAGCGCCATCCAGGGCGCACTGGCAAGTTCGCCCGCCAAGGCGCGCTTGTTCGCGCTGGCGCAGGAGGTCGGCTGGCGGCGTTTCTGTCGCGCGCAAGGGCTGCCGGTGGCGGGCCGGGTCCCGGCCTTCGCGGACGACCTGCTCTGGCGGGTGCTGGACGGAGCGGTCGCGCGGCCGATCCGCGAGCGCTTCGGCGGCAAGCTGCGCCTGGCGATCAGCGGCGGCGCGGCGCTGTCGCCCGCCATCGCGCACTGCTTTCTCGGGCTGGGCGTCACCGTGCTGCAAGGCTACGGCATGACCGAGACCTCGCCGGTGGTGTCCGCCAACGCGCCGGACGACAACGATCCCTCCACCATCGGCAAGGCGCTGCCCGGCGTGAGCGTGCGCCTGGGAGAAAACCGGGAATTGCAGGTACGGGGCCGCAACGTGATGCGCGGCTACTGGAAACGCGACGAAGACACCGCCGCCGCGTTCATTGACGGCTGGCTGCGCACCGGCGACCAGGCGGAAATCCTGCCGGACGGCCGCATCCGCATCCTCGGACGGATCAAGGAAATCATCGTCACCTCGACCGGCGAGAAGATCGCCCCCGCCGATCTGGAGCAGGCCATCACCGCCGACCCGCTGTTCGAGCAGGCCTATGTCTTCGGCGACAACCGGCCCTTCATTGCGGCCATCGTGGTGCTGGGCTTGCCGGGCTGGAAGAAACTGGCGTCCTCGCTGGGCCTGAATCCGGCCGATCCCGCCAGCCTGGACGCCGCGACCGCGCGAGAGACGGCATTGCAACGCATCCGCGCGCTGACGCACGCCTTCCCGTACTACGCGCAGCCGCGCGCGGTGGCGCTGACGCTGGAGCCCTGGACGCCGGAAAGCACGCTGCTGACGCCAACGCTCAAGCTGAAGCGGAAGAATCTGGCGGCGCATTTTGCCGGAGTAATCGACAGTCTTTATCGGCGTTAGCTGTGATACTGTCGCGATGCAGTATTGACGGACTTTTCACAACAATCCGCGTAAAACAAGAAAAGCGCGCTCCACCCGCCGCGCTGAAAGGAGTTTTCATCATGGGATTTTTCGATCGTTTCCGCGCCCCGGCCCGGACGGAAGCCGCCGCGCCCCTGACGGAGGAACGCGCGGTCGCCGAGGCACAGCAGCATCAACAGACCGAAGCGGCGCGCCACTCCTTCGACCACGAGATGATGGCGCTGGAAATCGACGCCGCCATCGAGTCCCATGACGAGTGGTGCGAGCAGCTCGACAGCCTCCTCAAGGGCGCGGACGCCGGTGACTGGACGCCCGGCGAGGTGCGCCGCGAGGACCGCTGCGGCCTGGGCCACTGGATTGAAGGGGTCAGTGACGGCCCGCTGGGCAAATCCGGGGCGTTCATTGATCTGCGCGACCTGCATGCCCGCTTCCATGAGACGGCGGCGCGCATCGTCTCCCTGCACCTCGACGGCGATACCCCGCAAGCGCGGCAACTGATGACCGGCAACCTCCACAAGCTCAACAACCGCATCCAGCAGCGGCTGGACGACATGAAGGCCGTCTGACCGCCGCCGCAGACGCTATCCCGCCCTTCCGTTACAGAAGCCTCACTTTTCCCCTCCGGCGCGCGGGCCTACACTCCTGATACCCCTCTGAACATCAGGAGATCACCATGCGCAAGCGGAATATGGCGATGACCGTCGCGCTCATCGGCGCGGTCGGACTGTCCGGCTGCGTGTCCAGCAGCAAATACCAGCGTCTCAAGCAGGACAATCACACCCTCAGCGGCGACCTGGCGGCGCTGCACCAGCGTTATGACACCCTCTCGGCGGACAAGGCCCGGGCCGACCGCGACCTGGCCGCGCTGCGCGGACAGGCGGCCACCCTGGCGCAGACCCGCGACCAGTTGCAGGCCGGCAACAAGAACCTGAAGAACGAGATTGTCGACCTGCAAAAGCAAAAGGATGAGGAACTGCGGCGCACCACGCAGACCTACCAGGATTTGCTGGAAAAGATGAAAGGCGAGATTTCCCAGGGCCAGGTGACCATTTCGCAGCTGAAGGAAAAGCTGACCGTGAACCTGGTGGATGCGATCCTGTTCGACTCCGGCAAGGCGGAAGTGAAGCCGGACGGCAAGAAGGTGTTGCAGAAGGTGGTGGATATCCTGAAGACCGTCCAGGACAAGGCGATCCGCGTGGAAGGCCATACGGATAACGCGCAGATCCGGCCGCCGCTGACGGCGAAGTATCCGACCAACTGGGAACTGTCGGCGGCGCGGGCGATCAACGTGACGCGCTACCTGCAGAAGCAGGGGCTGGACCCGGTGAACCTGGGCGCGGTGGCGTACAGCGAGTACAAGCCGGTGGCGCCGAACGATGCGCCGGAAGGCCGGGCGAAGAATCGCCGGATCGAGATCATCCTGGTGCCGAAGGAGTAAGCGGCGACGGCGGCATCGGACCGCTGTCCCCCGCCAACCGGCCGTCGCGCAGCGTCAGGCGACGGTCGCAACGCGCCGCCAGCCCGCTGTCGTGCGTCACGATCAGGAAGCTCACGCCGTCCTCGCGGTTGATCTGCCGCATCAGTTCGAAAATGCGATCGCCGTTGACACTGTCGAGGTTGCCGGTGGGTTCGTCCGCCAGCACCAGGTCCGGTTTCGCCATCAGCGCCCGCACGATCGCCACCCGTTGCTGCTGCCCCCCCGACAACTGGTGCGGGTAGCGGTCTTCCAGCCCCGACAGCCCGGCGCGCGCCAGCAGAGACAGCGCGCGCGGCTGCAAATCGCGCGCCGGTACGCCGCGGATGCGCAGGGGAATCATCACGTTCTCGATCGCGGTAAACGCGCCCAACAGGTGATGGAACTGGAAGATGAAACCGATGCGCTCGTTGCGCAGCCGGGTGCGCGCGTCGTCGTCCAGCATGGTCACGTCCTCCCCTTGCAGGCGAATGACGCCGGACAGCGGGTGCTCCAGCAGGCCGATCTGGTTCAGCAGGGTGGACTTGCCGGAACCCGACTGCCCCACCAGTGCCGTGAATTCCCCGGCCGCGAGACGGAAGCCGATCCCCTGCAGCACCAGGCGACGGGCCTCGCCCTCGCCGTAGGCGTGGCAGACGTTTTCCAGTTGCAGCACGGGCGCGGACATGGGAGCTCCTAGCCGTTGCGGATTGCCTGGACCGGGTCCAGGCGGGCGGCGCGGGCGGCAGGCAGCGCGGCCGCCAGCAGCCCGGTCGCCATGGCGACCGCCACGGCGGACAGGAACAGGCCCGGTGTCAGCGTGATGGGAAACAAGGGCTCGCCGTTGGCGCCGCGCATCGCGCCGGCAAACAGCCGCGCGAGTCCCGCCCCCGCCGCGCTGCCCGCCAGCGCCCCGCCCGCCCCGAGCAGGCCGCCCTGGATCAGGAACACCCGCAGCACGCCGCGCCGCGTCATGCCCATGGCGCGCAGGATGCCGATCTCGCGCTGCTTCTGCACCACCGCCACCGCCAGCACGCTGGCAATGCCGAAAGCCACCGACACCATGACGAAGAAACGGATGACCGAACTGGACGCCGATTGCGAACGCAGGCCGGTCATCAGCTGCCGGTTGGACGCCATCCAGTCCTCGGCCACCACGCCGTAGCGCTGCTGCAGGCCGGCGGCCACCCGGTCGGCGGCGAACAGGTCACGCACGGTCAGGTCGATGGCGGTCAGCTCGCCGGTCAGGTCCAGCAAGTTCTGCGCCGCGCGGCGCGGCAGCAGCACCCAGCGCCGGTCCGGGTCCTTCACCCCCAATTCGAAAACGCCGCGCACGGTGACATCCAGGGTGCGCCCGTTCGCGCTGCGCAGGCTCAGGCGGTCGCCGGGGCCCACGCCCAGATCCTCCGCCAGCCGTCGGCCGATCACCGTCTCGTCGCTGCCCAGCCGCCACGCCCCCGCCACCAGCTGGCGATCCAGCGGGATGATGCGCACATAGGCCGCCGGATCGATCCCGATCACCGCCACGGACTTGTCCACGCCGCCGCGCAGGGCGAAGGCCGCGCCGGAGACCGTGGGAGATATGGCCGTGATCTCCGGCTCGTGCGCCAGCCGCGCCAGCAGTTCGGCGCTGTTGAGAATGGGTTCGATGCGTTGCGGACGCGGCTGGATGGCCCGGAACTCCTGTGCGACGGGCGGCGCGGCCGCGCGCACGGCGCGTTCGGGCGCGCTCAGGGTAATGTGCGCCTGCGAGCCCAGCGTGCGGGCGATCAGGTTGGCCTGCAAGCCGTTGATCAGGGCGGTCAGGAAGACCACGACCGCGACGCCCAGACCGATGCCGCCCGCGATCAGCGCGGTCTGCACGCGCCCTTCGCGCAGCAGGCGCAGCGCCAGCTCCCATTCGAAACTCATGGACGGACCGTCCGGACGTGCTGCCCGTCATGGATCGCGGCGGCCTCGCGGATCACCGCCTCGCCCGCCTCCAGACCGGCGGTGATCTCGACCCGGCCGTCGGCATCGCGACGACCGGTCTGCACCGGCTGGAAGACGGCGCGGCCGTCGCGCACCCGCCACACGCCGCTGCGCCCCTCGACCGTGGCCAGCGCCGAGACCGGCAGCAGGCGCGAAGGCTGCGCCCGTGCGCCGCCCAGCTGCACCGACAACGTCATGCCCTCGCGGACAAAGTCCGGCCAGGCGGCTGCGCGCAGGCGGACCCGCACGGTACCGCGCCCGGTATCGACCGACGGCGCGATGCGCGTCACCGCGGCGGGAAACGGCCGGTCAGGCCAGGCATCCGCGACCAGCATCGCGGACTGCCCCGGCGCCAGCAGCGGCAGCCAGCGCTCGTCCAGATCCGCCGTCACTTCCCGTTCGCCCGCCGCCGCCAGCAACAACAACGGATCGCCGCTGCGCACGCGGTCGCCCGGCTGCACCAGCCGTTGCAGCACCGTGCCCGCCGCCGGGGCCCGGGCGACAGCGCGCTCGCGGCGCAAGGCCGCCAGCCGGGCCGAGGCCTCGGCGCGCGCCAGCGTCGCCGCCCGACGACGGGCTTCCACCCCGTTAGCGCCCAAAGCGGCCAACCGCAGCTCGGCCTGCGCCAGCGCGTTCTCCGCCTGCGCCAGCGCCTCGCGGCTTTCCGCCAGATTCGCGAGCGCCACATCCTGCCGCGCCTGCAACCCGTTCAGGTCATCCAGTCGCCGCCGCGCCTGATCGCGCAACAGCGCGGCCTGCCGACGCTGCAAGTCCGCCTGCGGGCGATCCTGAGCCTCCAGCTGGCTCACCGCCAGCCGCGCGTCATTCAGGGCCGCCTCGGCCTGACCCGCCAGCAACTCACCGTCAGGATCCTCCAGTTCAGCCACCGCCTGTCCCGCCCGGACCATGTCGCCCTCGACGGCCAGCCGCCGCACCAGACCGTCGGTTTCGGCGCGCACGACCGGGCTGCGTTCGGTGTTGACCCGGCCGGTGGCGACCACGGTTTCCGTCATCACGCGCACCTCGGGCTGCACGGTCGCGACGGTCACCGGACGCTGACGCCAGGCCAGCGCGGCCACGGCCGCGAGGACAACAAGGAGGATGATGCGCAGAAGCGTTTTCATGCGGGGGGACCGTCGGGAGCACCGGTCCAGTCTATCGGCGCGGCGTCCCGGCCGGAAGAGGCGGAAGGCCTAGCGCTTTTTCAGGCTCGCCACATCGGCCAGCACCTGCTCGGCATGGCGCAGGGTGTCCACCTCGCGATAGCGCGTGACGATGACGCCGTCCGGATCGATCAGGAAGGTTTCGCGCCGGGTGAAGTTCGCCAGACCGAAGCCCGCCAGGACATCGAGACGGGTCGACAAGTCGCGCCCGCTGTCGGACAGCAGGGAGAACGGTAGTTTCTGGGCCTCGGCGAAACGTTTGTGGGACTCAACGGAATCCAGGCTGACGCCCAGGACGGTGATGCCCTGCCGCCGGAATCCGCGTAACGGTCACGGAATTGTTGCGCTTCCTGCGTGCAACCAGGCGTCGCGTCGCGCGGGTAGAAATACAGCACCAGCCAGCGGCCCCGGAATTCGTCGAGGGTCCGGACCTTGCCGGTCTGGTCGGGCAAGGCGAACGCGGGGGCTTTGGCCCCAACCCATTCGGCCAGGGCAGCGGCGGACAGGCACAGGGTGCAGACGAAAAGGAACAGGCGGATCATGGGCGCACTCCTCCGGACGGGTCTGCCTGCGATTGGACGCGCTCACGCGCCGATGGGCAAGCGAACAAAGACAGACAGATATCCGTGCGAAGACATGTCATGGTTCTCCCGTATCCCCTGCTACGCCCGGCCCGACACTGTAGGTCGCCGTTGCACGCACGACCTCGCCGGTGTCGCTGAAAAAGAACGTCTCGGCCACCAGGCCGCGATGGCCCCGGTAATACAGCGTGAGACTGGCTGCGCCGAGCAGGATGTCGCGCAGCTCGAAATGCAGGTCCGGCAGGCGTTGCAGCGCGGCGGCCCAATAGGCGCGGATCGCCGCCTTGCCTTGCAGGCGTCCGGAGGGCTCGCCGGTCACCACGGTGATCATCGGCGACTGGAAGGCGAAATCTTCGGCGTAATGTGTCAGCACACGGTCCAGATCATGGGCGTTCCAGGCCGCGATCCAGTCGCGGGCGAAGCGGCGGGCGAAGGTTTCATCGATCAGCGGTGCAGTGTCCATCGTCGGGCTCCCGGAGCAAAGCGGACGGTCGGTGATCCAGCTTGCCATGTTTCCGCCTGTGCGGGCGGACCTGAAACATGGAATCGGCAACCGGTCGCCCCTGCTCAGTGCGGACGCCTGGCGTTGCTCCGCGGCCGCGCCTTCACTCATACTCGAATTCCTCCCGGTACTGTCCGGGATCGATCCCCTCTGCCTTCAGCGGCTCGACCAGCCGGAAGCGGGTGACCTTGGCCGAGGCGGTGATGTACCCGCGGATGACGATGTCCCGGGTCACGGGGCTTTTCATCTCGGCCGCGAGCATTTCGATGACACGCGTGGTCTTGCGGCGCGCCAGCATGCGGAAAACCGCCGGTACATGCGACAGCAGGCGCTTCAACAGGTGTTCGGCATCGGGATACCACTCCCCCTGCTTGGGGAGGTCAGGCACAAAGCCCCATTCATCCTCGTTGAGCGCGCGCCAGAGAATGATCGTGTGGCCGTCGGGATCGCTGACACAAGCCATTTCTTCCAGATCGGGGGTTTTCTGGGGTTCGTAACGGGACGTGGCACCGTGTTTGAGGAGCGTCCGGTAGGCTTCGTTCACCTGGAAGACGGATAGCCGGAGGGAGGATCGGGTTTCCACGCGGGACACCTGGAGGAGGCGGATGGCGACGTTCCCGGTGTCGATATCGGCAAAGTCCTCACCCTGTTTGGCGATGGCGAAGCCCATGACGCCCGACCAGAAGTCGGTGGCGGATTTCAGGTTGCTGACCTGAAGGACAACGTGGCTGACGCCGAAGAACATATTAGGCTCCTTTTTTCTTTTGTTATCAGCAAACTGACGATTTCACATCCTACACGAACGCCGTAAAAGCAAAAGCCCGCCTGACGGCGGGCTTCCCTCATCGGACTGCGGTGACGCCTCACAACGACCGGGCGATAATCTCCTTCATGATCTCGCTCGTCCCGCCGTAAATCCGCTGCACCCGCGCATCCGCGTACATCTGCGCGATCGGATACTCCAGCATGTAGCCGTAGCCGCCGAAGAACTGCAGGCACTGGTCCA
>JAYRMT010000055.1:0-15190 GCA_041912575.1 Fluviicoccus sp.
CGGAACTTGTTGAGGCATTTGGCGCTGCAAAAGAAGTAGGTGGCGCGGTCGTGCTCCAGGTGGTGCGGGGAGGCCGGTGTGACGGTCATCCCGCAGACCGGGTCTTTCAGCGCCCCTGCCACGGCCCTGGCGTGCCTCGCCGGATCGTGGTGATGTTCAGGTGCATGCCCCGTGTGATTGGCGTGATCATGGGGATGTTCGTGGTCATGCTCGTGCATGGAGGCCTCCCGGCGTCAATTTCAAGTATCGGTATTCGGTTCCGCGCCCCGGACCGGAAAGGCCGCCAGTGCATCATCGCTCATGCGATTGATGCACCAGCGGGCATAATACGGGCCAATCCAGCGGCCTAACCATTGACTGAAGATACCGGTCGGCAAGGCATAGTCAATGAACAGCACCAAGCGGCATCCCGTCCCTGCCGGGGCTAGCTCGAATCCCATCCGGTATGCGCTGATCACCAGCAGACGCGGCCGATCAACGGTTTCCCAGACCTTGCCGTGGGGCGGTTCATGGGTGAGCACCACTTCGTCGACGAACAGCGGCATGCCCAGGACGCTCCCCCGCAACAGGATATGGGAACCGACGGCCTGGCCGCGCTGCGCATCCAGTTCAAAATGCATGCTGCCACCCCCCATGCGCCAGGAAGACTGACGCATGTGACCGGCCAGCCGCGCCGGATCATCGAGATAGGCGAACGCCGGGGTGCAGTCTGCGCCCAGCCATACCTCGCGCTCGAAGCGGTGCGGATAGGATGTCGGCGCGGGGGCGGAGTCGGTCATCGGGATCCCTTACTGTCCAGGGGCCGCGCCGTGGTTGTGGTCATGTTCCGGAGCCGCTTCCGGCTTGGCCTTTCCGCTCTTGCGGTGCTTCGGTTTCTTCACGGGCTGATCCGCCGGTTTCTTGTCGTCCTTGGCCTGCATGCAGTGGTCATGCATCGCCTTCATGTCGTCCATGCCCTTGCCGTTATCGGCGGCCTTGTTCTCGCCCATGCACTTCTCGTGCATGTCGTGCATGGCTTTCATGTCACCGCCCGGCTTGGTATCGCCGCCGGACTTCATATCGCCCTTGGCGCCCATCGACTTCATGTCCATGCCGCCCATCCCACTCATCGCGGGTTTGGCGGCGTCTTCCGCATAGGTCAGACCGCTCAGCGCGGCAATCAGCGGCAACAGCAACAGGTGGCGTTTCATGGTGTGTTTCTCCATCAGGGGTCAGGTTGTCCGGGGGGACAGGTCGGGCAGAAAACGAGGAGTCCGCGCGGCATAGGCCCGCCAGGCCTCGCCAAACCTGGTATCCATGTCCCGCTCCTCGGTCACGGCCAACCGGCCGTACATGACCAGCAGGACCGGGAACATCAGCAAGGTCAGGATCGTCGGCCATTGCAGCAGGAAGCCGAACAGGATCAGGACAAAGGCCAGGTATTGGGGATGTCGGATCCGGGTATAGGGTCCGCCGGTCGCCAGCACCTGAACACGTTGGGCATGGTAGAGCACATGCCAGCTGGCGGAGAGCAGCCAGAATCCGGCCACGATCAGGATGTTGCTGGCGATGTGCAGCACGCCGAAGTGCGGGTCGCCCTTCTCGCCGAGCATGGTCGCCCAGAGGTGTCCGGCATCATGGGACATCAGGTCGAGTCCGGGATTGCGGGTCTGCAACCAGCCCGCGAACAGGTAAATGGTCAGCGGGAAGCCGTACATTTCGACGAACAACGCGACAATGAAAGCCGAGAAAGCACCGAAGGTGCGCCAGTCGCGGCTTGTTTGCGGCTTGAAGAAGCTGTGTGCAAAGATGATGAACACGGCGGAGTTGAGGAAGACCAGCGACCATAAACCGTAGGCGGCTTCGTGATGGGCGTTCATGAGCGGTCTCCGGCATCATCCTGCCGGGGCGGCTGTTGCCGAGGATGGTGGTGGTGATGTCCGTGGTGCATGAACAGGTGCATCAGCGGGCAGGCGAACAGGAACAGATAGGGCAATAACCCCAGCAGGTGCGCCCGGTGCTCTTCGAACAGGAAGAAAAAGGCGACCACGCTCATCACGACCAGGGCGACGGCCCCGCGCGATGTCAGAAACGGCGGATGGGGGTGCGGCGTATGCTCTTGGTGGTTCATGATGGACTCCTTGCCCCGCTTGGCGGGGCGTCAGTGGGTATGGGCATGGCCCGCCGCCGCATCAGGCGCACCGTGGGGATGGTCACCATGATCATGGTCTCCGTCCGCCCCGCCACCCGGCCCGGTCAGACGCCGGTAAGCCGCTGCATCCAGCGTCTGTAATTTGCGCAGGAACGCCACCATCGCCCAGATTTCCTCGTCGTCATGGGTTGGCCCCCACGCGGGCATCGCGGTCAGCTTGACGCCGTGCTTGATGACCCAGAAGGCCTCGGCGGGGTTTTGGATTCCGTGCTTGGACAGTTCCGGCGGCTGTGGATAAAGGCCGGGCCGGATTTCCGAGTCGGTTTGTACCGGGGACAGGTGGCAACCGGCGCACATGGCGTTGTAGTGCTCGGCCCCCATCGCAATCATCTCAGGGTCTTCCAGGTTGTTCGGGACTGTTATCCCTTGCGCATGGGCGCTGATCGCGCGGTTCCGGAACACGGTGATCGCCGCTTCGACGGGTTTCCAGTGCGGCACATCGGCTCCGATGGAATAGACCCCGGAATATACAAAGCCGAGACCGCCCGCCAGACCGAGCACCACGGCTGCCATCAGAATTTTCGATTGCTTGCTCATGTTACTTGGCAGCCTTCTGCAATTCGGTGATGACCAGACCGCCGTTTACCCGCTCGACCACAAAGCGAACCGCATCGCCGACCTGCACCTGGCCCAGCATCGCCGGATCCTTGACCTTGAAGTTCATGGTCATGCCGGGCATCCCCAGGTTCTTGATGTCGCCGTGGCGGATGGTCAGTTTGCCCTGCGCAGAATCCACCTTGCGGATTTCACCCAGGGTATAACGGTCGGTGACGGCATTGTCGGCAGCCCGGGCAGTGGGGGCCGGGGCGGCAGGCTGCCCTTCCGCCATCGCGATTTGGGTCATCAGACCGGTTAAGGTCAGCAGGCCGGCGGCCAGCCAGGGGTTACGCAGTTGCATCGTATTTCTCCTTCCCCACGTCGGAGGCAGTGCTGATCAGTGATTCATGTGTCCGCCGGGCTTGCGCACGCGGACATCGGTGGTGGCCGTCGGCGGTGTTTCCGCGCGCACGGCGGCCGGCTCCTCGCCGGTATAAAGCCGGGCGACTGTGCCCGGCGGATGGTCGTACCAGCCCGGATCACGATAATCGCCCGGCGGCTGGTTATCCCGCACCTTGAGCACGGTAAACATGCCGCCCATTTCCAGCGGGCCGAAGGGGCCCTGCCCGCTCATCATCGGCAAGGTGTTGTCCGGTAGCGGCATGTCCATTTCGGCCATGTCGGCCATGCCAGCGCTGCCCATACCCATGAAATCCGGCGTCAGCTTGCGAATCTTTTCAGCAATGTCGTCCTGGCGGACGCCGATCATGGTCGGTAGGCCGTGTCCCATCGCGTTCATGGTGTGGTGCGACTTGTGGCAGTGAAACGCCCAGTCCCCGGCCTCCGCCGTGAACTCGATGGCGCGCATCTGGCCGACAGCGACATCAGTGGTGACTTCCGGCCAGCGTGCCGAGGGCGGTACCCAGCCCCCGTCGGTGCCGGTCACTTCGAAGTCATGGCCGTGCAGATGGATCGGGTGATTGGTCATGGTCAGGTTGCCGACCCGGATGCGCACCCGGTCGCCGCTGCGGGCGATCAGCGGGTCTATGCCCGGAAAGACACGGCTGTTGAAGGTCCACAGGTTGAAGTCCGTCATCGTCGACACTTTCGGAGTGTAGCTGCCGGGGTCAATGTCGTAGGCGCTGAGCAGGAATACGAAATCACGGTCCACGCGCATGAAGTCCGGCCGTTTCGGGTGAACGACGAAGAAGCCCATCATGCCCATCGCCATCTGCACCATCTCGTCGGCGTGCGGGTGGTACATAAAGGTGCCCGAGCGTTTCAGGGTGAACTCGTAGACATAAGTCTGGCCTGGCTTGATCTGCGGCTGGGACAATCCGCCGACGCCATCCATGCCGGACGGCAGGCGGATGCCATGCCAGTGGATGGTGGTGTGCTCCGGCAGTTTGTTGGTGACAAAAATCCGTACCCGGTCGCCCTCGACGCACTCAATGGTCGGTCCCGGACTCTGGCCGTTGTAGCCCCACATGTGCGCCGTCATGCCGGGGGCCAGCTCGCGCACCACCGGTTCGGCGACCAGATGGAACTCCTTGAAGCCGTTCTTCATGCGGTAAGGCAAGGTCCAACCGTTCAGTGTGACGACCGGGCGGTATGACGGGCCGTCCACGGGATGCAGTGGTCCTTGAGTTCCGGGCTTGTCTTGGATCATCGCCTCGGGAATGCCCGCCCAGGCGCGGGATGCCAGTCCGGCTGCCAGGGCGGACGTGCTAGCGCCGCGCAGGAAGTCTCGTCGGGTGGTCATGGGGCGGCTCCCGCAGTCATAGTGGTCATTGGCCCCTGCAGGGTGGAGGCCAGAATGGCATCGGCGCGCCAGAAATCACGCAGAGCATCCAGCGCGGATTCGCTGGCTGCGATCTGCTCACGGCTTTGGGCCAATAGTTCGAAGGGGCTGATCAGCATGCCGTTGTAGCGCAGCATCACCTCGTCAGCGATTTGTTGCTGTACGGGCACCACTTCGTCGCGGTAATGCCGCGCCAGGTCATAGGCGGCGCGATAACCGGTATAGGCCTCCCGGGCCTCACTCCGGGCATTGATCGCAGTTTCGGCGACCTCGGCCAGCGACCGGCGATACACCGCCTCCGCCTCGGCGGCGCGGGTGCGGCCGAAATCGAACAGTGGCAGCTCCAAACTGATGCCTACACCGCGCTGGTCGGGCTGATTGCTGAAGCGGTTGTCCTGGTATCCCAAGTCCAGCACGTTGATAAAGCGGGTGACCTGCGTCAGATGGAGTGCGCGCGCGGTATTGGCAGCGTTCTGTCTGGCGCGTTGGACGTCCAGCCGCTGGTCGAGCGCCTGTTGCTCGGCTGTGGCCAGTTCACGCGGCGAGGCGGGTAGCGGCAGCATGCGCTCTGGCAAGCGCACGGTGGAGGGGTCGCTGACGCCAAGCAGGCGGATTAAGGCCTCCCGCGCACTCGCGGCATCGCGATCGGCGCGTGTCTTCCGGGCGGCGGCTTCGGCATAAAAGGCTTGTTCACGGGCAGCGTCGAGACGGCTGATGTTTCCGGCTTCGGCCAGTCTCCGTGCCAGGGTCTGGCCTGCCTCGGCGGCGTTCAGAATGTCGGCGGCGTAGGCGGCGCTCTGGCGGGCGGTGACGGCCTCAACATAGGCCAGCCGGGTGTCCCCGGCCAATGCCAGCACTGACTGTTCGGCCGCCAGTCGCGCCGCGTCCCGGCGTTGTTTGCCCAAGGAGGCGCGAAGGGGTGTGGTCAGCAGGCCAATCAGATCCAGCGAGACCGCCCGATCGGTTTCCCGGTCACCGCCCTGCCGCAATGAGGCCAGTGACAGGCGGGGGTTGGGCAAGCGGCTGGCAGCGACGATTTCGGCTTCGTTCAGACGCAGGTCGGCGAACAGGCGTTGCAGCGCGGGGCTGTTGAGCAGGGCCAGCGTCACGGCGCTGTCGCCGTCCAGTTCGCGGGATAGCAGGTCGTTGCGACGCTGGACCAATGTTTCGGTACTGCCTGAAACCGAGATGGACGTACCCAAGCGTTCCGCAGCGGCGGCGCGCACGGCGGATTCGCCGCCATCGGGAGCCAGCGCGGCGCACGCTCCCAGCCCGGTGGTCAACAGACTGAGCAGGATGGCACGGTTAAGTCTCCGATGGGCCGGCATCACTTGTGGTCTCCATGACGCATGTCCGGCATCTCCGCCGAGACCGAATCCGGCGCATCGCTAGCCGGGGTGTCCGGGAAGAGTCCAGCCGGGGTAACCCGGCGGTTGAGTTCCCGCCAGCCAGCCACGACCGGAGGTTTCCAGTTCTGATAACCCGGCAAGGTAGGGGGGCGGCTTGCGGCGGTCGGAGCGGCGACGGCTATTACGGCGAGTAGCCACATACCGATGCCGAATAGGTTACGCATGAGGGCTCCTCCGGCCTGTCTGGTGATTGATTGCAATCATGCCATCAGCAACCGGACAGGCCGCTGACGCGAAAATGACATTCCTGTCATCTCGCGCTCATCTTGGCTGTCCGAACAGGTCAATGTCGTTCCAGCTCGACGGTATCGTTGACCTTCGGCTCGCCCTGGATCACCTCCGCTTCCGAGTAATGCTCATCGAAAATGCGGTTGATCCGGACCTTGCCGACGGTCTCCCGGCGGATATTGGGTTCGGTGCGCTTCGCGCCGGGCACCACGGACTGGCGGATCACCTCTAACTCCTGCCCGACTTCGGCGTTGTCGCGCTTACCGATGCAGAGCACGACTTTGCCGCTCTCCTGGGAGAGAACTTGCCCGCGCATGACCCAGCTGTGATACAGCGTCTGGGGGCCAGCGATAGAGAGTGTCGGCACCGCCAGAAGGGCGGCAGCCAACACGAGGACACCGGAACGGCGGGAAAACGAACGGGATGAGGTCGGGGTATTCATAGTGGGTATCTCCAGAGTAGATGTCTTGCGGCTCGTCTTCAGAATGCAGCTGCCTTCGGGACGTCTGCCTGACGCCGGCATTACATTTTTGTCAGCTTGCCGCCATGTGCGGCCTGAGCTGGTATGGTTTGCACAGCAAAACCGCAAAGATCCTGACTTATGAAAATCCTGCTGGTGGAAGACGAAGCCAAAACCGGGGAGTACCTGCGCCAAGGCCTCGCCGAGGCCGGCTACACCACCGACTGGGTGCAGGACGGTCTCTCCGGTCGCCATCAGGCGCTGTCCGGGGAATACGACCTGGTGATCCTGGACGTCATGCTGCCGGAGCTGAACGGCTGGCAGGTGCTGGCAGGCATCCGTCACGCCGGCCTGATGATGCCGGTGCTGTTCCTGACCGCGCGCGACCAGGTAGAGGACCGGGTGAAGGGGCTGGAACTGGGCGCGGACGATTACCTGGTCAAGCCTTTCGCCTTCGCCGAGTTGCTGGCGCGGGTACGCACCCTGCTGCGGCGCGGCCGCTCGCGCGAGCCGGATGTCCTGCGTGTCGCCGATCTGGAGCTGGACCTGTTGCGTCGCCGGGCTACCCGCGGTCATCGCCGTATCGACCTCACCGCCAAGGAGTTCGCGCTGCTGGAGCTGCTGATGCGGCGGCAGGGGGAAATCCTGCCGCGCTCGCTGATTGCCTCGCAGGTCTGGGACATGAACTTCGACAGCGACACCAATGTGGTGGAGGTGGCGATCAAGCGCCTGCGTGGCAAGGTCGACGCCGAGGAGGCCAAGCTGATCCGCACCGTGCGCGGCATGGGTTATGTGCTGGAAGCACCGCCGGAGGACGACTATGCCGTCTAGGTCGCTGACGGTCCGCACCAGCCTGCTGTTCACGGTGCTGGCGGCCGGGGTATTCCTCGTCATGGGCACGTTTATCCGCGCCTCGGTGCAGCACCATTTCGGGGAACAGGACCGTTTTGCGCTGGAGGGCAAGCTGGAACTGATCCGTCATATCCTCGACGGCGTGCGCACGCCCGCCGACCGCGAGCAAGCGCTTCGGCAGCTGGAGATCGCGCTGGTCGGTCATCACGACCTCTCAGTACGGGTGCGCGACGCGCAGGGACGCGATTGGCTGGTCAACGGCCATGCCCGTATTCCCGACCGCCTGTTGGACCACCCCGCGCTGCCGGGAACTGCGCTCCTACCCCTGCTGACCTGGCGTGACGACGGCGAGGACTTCCGGGGACTGGTGGCGCAACTGGAGGATGGTGGTGACACAGCACCCCTGACGGTCGCCATTGCCACCGATACCCGGCACCACGCCAGCTTTCTTGCCGCCTTCGAGCGAGAGTTGCTGGCTATCGGCATCGGCGGCCTATTACTGATGGCGGCGGCCGGGTGGGCCGTGACGCGACGCGGCTTCCGACCGGTGCGGCGCATGGCGGAAGTCGCGGAAGGCATCTCGGCGCACCGACTCGACGAGCGCCTGCCCGCCGACGCCGTGCCCACCGAACTGCAACCGCTGGCGCGCGCCTTCAACGCCATGCTCGACCGGCTGGGCGATTCCCTGCAACGGCTGTCAGCCTTTTCCTCCGACCTCGCGCACGAGTTGCGCACGCCGATCAGCAACCTGATGACCCAGACCCAGGTCACGCTGGCCCGTGAACGGTCGCCGGACGAATACCGGGAAATCCTCTATTCCAACCTGGAGGAGTTCGAGCGGCTGGGCCGGATGATCGCGGACATGCTGTTCCTGGCCAAGGCCGAGCACGGGCTGGTGATCCCGGACAGCAAGCCGGTGGACCTGCGCCGGGAAATCGACGCCCTGTGCGAGTTTTATGAAGCGCTGGCCGCCGACAAGCCGGTGACGCTGGCCGTGACCGGCGAAGGCCGGACCCAAGGCGACGCGCTGATGCTGCGGCGCGCGCTCGGCAACCTGTTGTCCAACGCCATCCGCCATGCCGACCCCGGCAGCGAGGTCGCGCTGCGTCTCGACAGCACGGCGACAGGCGTATCGGTCCGGGTCATCAATCACGGCGACCCCATCCCGCCCGAGCACCTGCCCCGCCTGTTCGACCGGTTTTATCGCGCCGACCCGTCGCGGCAGCGACAGGATGAGGGCGCGGGCCTGGGTCTGGCCATTGCGCGTAGCATCGTGCAGGCGCATGGCGGTGAAATCAGCGTGACCTCGGATCGAGACGGCACCTGCTTCCGGCTGGATCTGCCGCCGCCCGATCCCGGGTGACGACACTCGCTCCTGATCGTTCGCTTCTCCCATATCCCCGTTTCCCGGAGCCGCTGATGAAGCTTCGCCTCCTGCTGTTGCCCGTGACGGGTCTCTGGCTGAGCCTCGCCCCCGCGCACGCCGAGCCCCTGCGGCTGGACGACGCCCTGCGCGACGCCGCCCGACAGGCCCTGTCGATCCAGCGGCAGGAAACCGAGATTGCCGCCCGCGATGCCGAACGGATCGCCGCCGACGCCCTGCCCGATCCCAAGGCGGTGCTGGGCGTCGAGAACCTGCCTGTCTCCGGCCCGGACCGTTTCCGCACCGGCGCGGACGGCATGACCATGCGCAAATACGGCCTGATGCAGGAGTTCCCGAATGCGGCCAAGCGCAGCGCCCGCCGCGAGGCCGCCGAGGCCCGCCAAGCACAGGCGCGCACCGCAATGGCGGGCGTGCAGGCGCAAGTGGCGGGCGAAGCCGCCGACGCCTGGCTGGCCCTGGACAGCCTGCGCGCGCAACTGACCCTGCTGGCGGACCTGGAGGCGGAAAACCGGCTGTGGGGCGCGGTCATGAACGCGCAGCTGGCGTCCGGCAAGGCGTCGGCGGCGGAGGCGCTGATGCCCCGGCAGGAAGCGCTGGCGCTGGCCGCCCGGCGCGACGGCCTGGAACGCGACCGGCGCAAGGCGGAGGCCCGGCTGACCCGCCTGCTGGGCCGTCCGGGGCCGTTCGAACCGGACGGCGACGCGCCGGAGTATCCGGTGGACCCGGTCAGGCTGCGCGAGCACCTGCGCCACCACCCCGCCCTGGCCGTCTACGACCCGATGACCGCGCTGGCCGCCGCCGAGCTGCATGAAGCCGAGGCGGCGCAACGTCCGGACTGGGGCGTAGGGCTGACCTGGCAGCAGCGCGGCCGGGCTTACGACGACATGATCTCGATGGAAGTCACGGTGGATCTGCCGCTGTTTCCCCGGCAGCGCCAGACGCCGCTGATCGCCGCCCGCCGCGCCGCGCTGGCCGGGCTGGACAGCGAACGGCGGGACGCCGAGCGCGAGCATGCAGCCGATCTGGAATCGGACCTTGCCGACTACGCGGCGCTGGACCGGCAGGCGCAACGGCTGAGCGAAGAGGCCCAGCCGCTGGCCCGGCAACGTCTGGGGCTGCTGACCGCCGCCTATGCCGCCGGCCGCGCCGACCCCGCCCAACTGCTGGCCGCCCGCCGCGAACTGCATGAACTGCGTCTGGAAGCGCTGGCGACGGCCGGGGAACGCCGACGGCTGGCGGCCCGGCTCCATTTCCAACGTGATCCGAAACCCCGCGAGGACACCGCGCCATGACTGCTTCCACCCGCCGCCTGATCCCGCTCCTGCTGCTGACGGCCGCCGCCGGAGGCGGCCTGGGCTATGTCCTTGGCGAACGCCACGCCCGTCCCGCGTCCACCCCGGCGGCGACAGCAACGGCCGGCGCCAACATCCTGTACTGGTACGATCCGATGAAGCCGGACCAGCACTTCGACAAGCCCGGCAAGTCACCGTTCATGGATATGGAGCTGCTGCCGAAATACGCCGACGCCGCGCCCGCCGCCCCCGGCGTGGCCATCGACAGCCGGGTGCAACAAAACCTGGGCATCCGGCTGGCGACGGCGGAGCGCGGCCGTCTCGCCCTGCCGCTGGAGGTCGCGGCCGCCATCGGCTTCAACGAACGGGATAGCGCCATCGTGCAGCTGCGTGCGGGCGGCTTTGTCGAGCATGCGCCCCCGCGTGCAGCGGGCGACCTGATCCGCGCCGGGGAACCCTTGCTGACCGTGCTGGTGCCGGAATGGGCCGGGGCGCAAACCGAGTTCCTGGCGCTGAAACAGGCCGGGGACGAACGCCTGACCGAGGCCGGACGGCAACGGCTGCGCCTGCTGGGCATGCCCGACGACCTGATCCGCGCCGTGGAGCGCGACGACAAGCCGCAACCGCTCTACACGCTGACCGCCCCGATCAGCGGCGTAATCCAGAGCCTGGAGGCCCGGCAGGGCATGACACTCGGCCCGGGCATGACGGTGGCGCGGATCAACGGCCTGGGTACGGTCTGGCTGGAGGCCGCGGTGCCCGAGGCGCTGGCCGCACGGCTGCAACCCGGCATGGCCGCCACCGCCCGATTGGTCGCCGAACCGGACAGCCCGCTGACCGGCCGTGTGCAGACGATATTGCCGCAGGCCGACGCCCAGAGCCGCACCGTGCGCGTGCGGCTGGCCTTTCCCAATCCGGACGGCCGCCTGCGGCCCGGCCAGGTCGCCCGCGTCAGCCTGACAACCGCCGGCCGCGACAGCCTGCTGATTCCCGCCGAAGCGCTAATCCGTACCGGCCGCCGCACCGTGGTCATCCTGGCCGACGGACGCGGCCGCTTCCAGCCTGTGGAAGTGACGCCGGGCGCGGAAGCCAACGGGCGCAGCGAAATCCTGTCCGGGCTGGCCGAAGGCGACCAGGTGGTGGCCTCCGGGCAGTTCCTGATCGACTCCGAAGCCGGCTTGCAAGGCGTACTGACCCGGTTGGCGGCGGGAGGGCCGGTTCGTACCGGGGTAAAGCCCTCTGCCGCGCCCGCGCCGGTGAGCGCGCGCGGCGTGGTGGAAGCGGTCAGTCCCGGTGAAATCACCCTGTCGCACGACGCCATCCCCGCGTTGAACTGGCCGGCCATGACCATGCCCTTTGCCGTGGCATCCGGCGTCGACACCACAGGCCTCAAACCGGGCCAGCACATCCGTTTCTTCCTCGACACCCACGGGGACGAGCCGCGCATCGTGCGCATCGAGATCGGGGAGGCACGGCCATGATCGCCCGCCTTATCCACTGGTCGGTGCATAACCGCTTCCTGGTGTTGCTGGCGGCGCTCGGGCTGTTGGTCTGGGGCTTGGTGTCGCTACGGCAGACGCCGGTAGACGCCTTGCCGGACCTCTCCGATGTGCAGGTGATTGTCCGCACCTCCCTGCCCGGCCAGGCGCCGCAAATCGTCGAAAACCAGGTCACCTACCCGCTCAGCACCACCCTGCTGTCGGTGCCGGGCGCGAAGGCGGTGCGCGCCTACTCGTTTTTCGGCGACTCCTTTGTCTATGTGCTGTTCGAGGATGGCACCGACCCGTATTGGGCGCGCTCGCGCGTGCTGGAATACCTGAACCAGGCGCAGGGCCGCCTGCCCGCCGCCGCGCGCCCGGCGCTGGGACCGGACGCCACCGGCGTCGGCTGGATCTACGAATACGCGCTGGTGGACCGCAGCGGCCTTCACGATCTCGCCCAGTTGCGCGCCCTGCAGGACTGGTTCCTGCGCTTCGAGCTGAAGGCGCTGCCGAACGTGGCGGAGGTGGCGTCCATCGGCGGCATGGTCAAGCAGTACCAGGTGATGCCCGACCCGGTGAAGCTGGCCGCCTACGGCATCCCGCACGGCCGGGTGATCGAGGCGCTGCAACGCGCCAACCAGGAAAGCGGCGGCTCGGTGCTGGAACTGGGCGAGGCCGAATACATGGTGCGCAGCAACGGCTATTTGCGCGGGCTGGACGACTTCCGCGCCATCCCGCTCAGCGTCAGCCCCGGCGGCGTCGCCGTCACGCTGGGCGATGTCGCCACCGTGCAGCTCGGTCCGGAGATGCGACGCGGCATTGCCGACCTCAATGGCGATGGCGAGGTCGCGGGCGGCGTGGTGCTGTTGCGCTCGGGCAAGAACGCCCGCGACACTATCGCCGCCGTCACCGCCCGGCTCGACGCGCTGAAAGCCTCCCTGCCGCCCGGCGTCGAGATCGTCCCCACCTACAACCGCGCTCCCCTGATTGACCGCGCCGTCGACAACCTCGCGCACAAGCTGCTGGAGGAGTTCGTCGTGGTGGCGGTGGTCTGCGCGCTCTTCCTCTGGCATCTGCGGTCGGCGCTGGTGGCGATCCTGACCTTGCCGCTGGGCGTGCTGGCGGCGTTCATCGTGATGCGCGCGCAAGGCCTCAACGCCAATATCATGTCGCTGGGGGGCATCGCCATCGCCATCGGCGCGATGGTGGACGCTGCCGTGGTGATGATCGAAAACGCCCACAAGCGGCTGGAAGCCTGGCAACACCGTCATCCCGGGCAAACCCTGCACGGCCCGGAACACTGGCGGGTCATTGCCGAGGCCGCCGCCGAAGTTGGCCCGGCGCTGTTCTTCTCGCTGCTGATCATTACCCTCTCCTTCGTGCCGGTGTTCACCCTGCAAGCGCAGGAAGGCCGCCTTTTTGCGCCGCTGGCCTTCACCAAGACTTACGCCATGGCCGCCGCCGCCGGGCTGTCAGTCACGCTGGTGCCGGTGCTGATGGGCTACTGGATTCGCGGCCGCATCCCCGAGGAAACCCGCAACCCGGTCAACCGGGTGCTGATCGCCGCCTACCGCCCCGCGCTGGACCGGGTGCTGCACCGGCCCGGCCTGACTGTCGCGGTCGCGCTGCTGGCCTGCCTATCGGCGCTGTGGCCGCTGGCGCGGCTGGGCGGCGAGTTCATGCCCGCGCTGGATGAGGGCGACCTGCTGTACATGCCCTCCGCCCTGCCCGGCCTGTCGGCGGCCAAGGCGGGCGAGTTGCTGCAACAGACCGATCGCCTGATCCGCACCGTGCCGGAAGTGGCGGGCGTCTTCGGCAAGGCGGGCCGCGCCGAAAGCGCCACCGACCCCGCGCCGCTGGAAATGTTTGAAACCGCCATCCGCCTGAAGCCGCGCGAACAATGGCGACCCGGCATGACCCCGGACAAACTGGTGGAAGCACTGGACCGCGCGGTGCAGGTTCCCGGCCTCAGCAATATCTGGGTGCCGCCCATCCGCAATCGCATCGACATGCTGGCCACCGGCATCAAGAGCCCGATCGGGGTGAAGGTGTCCGGGCCGGACCTGGCTGCGATCGAGCGAACGGCCCGGCAGATTGAAGCCATCGCCCGCCGCGTGCCTGGCGTCAGCTCCGCGCTGGCCGAACGGCTGACCGGCGGCCGCTATATCCAGGTGGATATCCTGCGCGTCGAGGCCGCCCGCTACGGCCTGAACATGGAGGATGTGCAGTCGGTGATCCGTTCCGCCGTGGGCGGCGAGAATGTCGGCGAAACGGTGGAAGGCCTGGCCCGCTTCCCGATCAATGTCCGTTACGGCCGCGCCTGGCGTGACTCGCTGGAAGGCTTGCGCCAGTTGCCGGTGCTGACGCCCGCCGGGCAGCAGATCACCTTGGGCGCGGTGGCCGACATCCGCATCGAGGACGGTCCGCCGATGCTGAAAAGCGAGAACGGCCGCCCCTCCGGCTGGATCTATGTCGATGTGCGCGGCCGCGATCTGGCGGCGGTGGCCAACGACCTGCGGGCGGCGGTACAGCGCGAGGTACGGCCCGATGCCGGGGTCAGCATCAGTTACTCCGGCCAGTTCGAGTTCCTGGAGCGTGCGCTGGCGCGGCTGCAGATCGTGGTGCCCGCCACGCTGCTGATCATCTTCGTGCTGCTGTACCTGACTTTCCGCGAAGTCACCGAAGCCGTGCTGATCATGACCACCCTGCCGTTCGCTCTAGTGGGCGGCGTGTGGCTGATGTGGGTGCTAGGCTACCACCTGTCGGTGGCGGCGGGGATCGGCTTTATCGCGCTGGCGGGCGTGGCGGCGGAGTTCGGCGTCATCATGCTGCTGTACCTGCGCCACGCGATTGCCGAACGACAGGCGGCGGGCAAGCCGTTGACTGTAGAGGCGCTGGACGAGGCCCTGCGCGCGGGCGCGGTGCTGCGGGTTCGTCCCAAGGCGATGACGGTGGCGGTAATCTTAGCCGGGTTGCTGCCGATCCTGATCGGGCACGGCACGGGATCGGAGGTGATGAGCCGGATTGCGGCGCCGATGATCGGTGGGATGATCACGGCGCCGTTGTTGTCGCTGTTTTTGCTGCCGGCGGTGTACCGTTGGTTGTGGAAACGCCGACTGGGATTATCAGGCCGAATGGCAACACCTATTGACACTTGAGGGGCGAGATTATGCGCTAGGGGCTAAATCTGGAAGTTATCCACAGGCAACAGGGCACTATTGACACTTGAGGGGCGGTTTTTTTGATTTTATTGACACTTGGGGGGCCAAACTATTGACACTTGGGGGGCTTGCTTTAACCCCCTATTGACACTTGAGGGGCCGAAGTATTGACACTTGAGGGGCTGACTATTGACACTTGAGGGGCGAAACTATTGACACTTGAGGGGCAAGCCACTTCCACTAAATCTAGTTAAAACAATAAATTACACGTGTTTTTCAGACCCTCTAACCATATAACCTAAATTTAACCAAATTTATAACCACGCGCGCGAGGGCGCGCACCGCCTCTTGGGGCTCCGCCCCGCCGGCTCCTCCGCTTCGCTCCGCCCGCGCT
>JAYRMT010000056.1:0-15000 GCA_041912575.1 Fluviicoccus sp.
TCCAGACCGAGTTCCCGCAAGCGCCGCAACCAGGCGCGCAGCAGCGGCGTAGCTTTCATGCCTTCGGGAAAGACCCGGCCGGAGCTGCCGGTAAAGGTGGCAATGCCCAGATCGGCGCACCACCGGCGCAACTGCTCCGGCGGAAACGCGAGGATCATCGGTTCCATGCGGGCGGCGGCCTCGCCGTAACGGCCGAGGAATTCCGGCAATGTCTCGGCATGCGTCAGGTTGAGTCCGCTTTTCCCGGCGAGCAGGAATTTGCGGCCCACCGAGGGTTTCGCGTCGCACAGCACCACCCCGATCCCTTGGCGCAACAGGGTTTCCGCTGCGATCAGGCCGGTCGGGCCTCCGCCGATGATCAGGACGGGGGGCGACGTATCGGGAGTGGCGGGCATCGACGGGTTACCGTGGGAAAGCGGGAGGGAGGATTATAACCGGCTGTCGTCATCATCCACGATGGCGCCATTGTCGATTGACAAGGTTCTTTTTTGGAACTTAATATCGGGACATCCTCATCCCGGAGTGTTTCATCATGGCCTTTGTCGTGCTCGAAGACTGTATCCGCTGCAAGCATACCGATTGCGTCGAGGTCTGCCCGGTGGACTGTTTTTATGAAGGGCCGAATTTCCTGGTGATTCACCCGGATGAATGCATCGATTGCGCCCTGTGTGAACCGGAATGCCCCATCGACGCCATCCGCGCCGAGGAGGAAGTGCCGGCTGCCCAGCAGGGCATGATCGCGCTGAACGCCGAGCTGGCGAAACATCCGAACTGGACGAACATCCGGCAGTCGCGCGACGCCTTGCCCGACCACGAGCAGTGGGCCGGCAAGCCGGGCAAGCTGGCCTTCCTGGATCGTAACGGCGCCTGAGGCGCCATTCCCGCCGCGCACCGGAGCATTTGCATGACCGCCATCGCCCACGTTCAAACCGGCCCCGCCGCCGTGCCCGCCAACGCCGACAACCTGCCTACCGCCTGCGCGCTGTGCTCGCACAACTGCGGCCTGCGCGTGGACGTGAAGGACAACACCATCGTCGAGGTGCGCGCCGACGACAGCCATCCCGCCACGCAGGGCTATTCCTGCAACAAGGCCTACGCCATTGCCCATTACGTCGGGCACAAGCAGCGCGTCACCCATCCCCTGAAAAAGCAGCCGGACGGCACCTTCGCCCGCATCAGCTGGGACCAGGCCATTGCCGAAATTGCGGCGAAGCTGAATACCATCCGCGCCGCCCATGCCCCGCGCGCCATCGCCTTCGCCGGACTGGGCGGGCAGGGCAACCATTCCGCCGGGCTGGGGGCCATTCCCCTCATGCTCGGCCTCGGCACGCCGATGGTGTTCACCGCGCTGGCGCAGGAAAAGACCCAGCATTGGCTGAACGACCGCCGCATGATCCGCGGCCGCAACGACATCTACCTTGTGCCCGACAAGCACCACGCCAAATTCCTGCTGCTGATGGGTTCCAACCCGCATATCAGCAATCAGGGCGCCAACCCCAAAGAAGCGCTGAAGGATATCTTCCGCGACCCAGACCGGCGCATGGTCGCCGTCGATCCGCGCATCACCGAAACCACGCGGCTGGCTGATCGTCACCTGCGCATCAAGCCCTCCGGCGATGTGTACCTGCTGCTGGCGCTGGCGGGGGTCATTGTGCAGGACAGTTTGCTTGACCAGACTTTCCTGCAGTCCAAGGTCAAGGATTTCGAGCGGCTGGGCGCACTGTTCGCCCGTGTCGATATCGCCCGCATGGCGCTGCTGAGCGGGCTGGACGAAGCCGATATCCGCGCCACCGCCCGCGAACTGGCCACCATCAAGCCCGCTGCCATTTCCATCGACCTCGGGCTGGAACACGCCGAGCACAACACCCTGACTTCCTTCCTGGTGCGCGTGCTGTCGCTGATGACCGGCAATTACGGGCGCAAGGGCGGCAATGTCTTCGTGCAACTGTTCGGCCCGCCCATGCCTTATATGGAGAAAATGACGCAGGCGCTGGCTTCCTCCATCGAAGCGATTCCGGCGCTGCTGCCCATCCCCCAGTTTCCGCCCGCGATCTTGCCGGAGGAGATCACCACGTCTCACCCCGACCGCATTCGCGCGCTGATCTGCGACGGGGCCAATCCGTTGTCCAGCTACCCGGACACGCACCGGTTCCGCGAAGCCTTCGCGCAACTGGAACTGCTGGTGGTGATTGACCCGGCGATGAGCGAAACCGCGTGGATGGCTGACTATGTGCTGCCTGCGCCGACCGGTTACGAAAAGTGGGAAATGTCGATCTTCCCCAAGGATGTCATCGCGCCGCAGGTGCGGCCGCCGGTGGTCAGCGGTCCGGAAGAAGCCCTGCCGGAGGTGGAAATTTACTACCGGCTGGCGCGGGCGATGGGCGTCGCCACGGCTGCGCCCGCCTTCCTGCACACACTGGCGCGCAAGGCGGACACGCCGCTGGGCATGGCGGCGTATCTGGCGGCGGTCAACAGCGTGGCGGCGGCGGGCATCACCGGCGGCGTCGGCAACGTGGTGGCGCGCTCCGCCTACCTGACCTATGAAACCCTCGGCCCGACCTTGCCCAACCCGATGCTGGCCTATGTCTGGCTGGCGGTGCTGGGTTATGCCGCCACCCGCCGCGACCAGATCGTGCGCGCCTTGCCGGAGCTGAAGGGCGTGCGCAACCCGCTGGCGTTGGCCTTGACGCTGTTCCGCAAGCTGCTGGATCACCCCGAGGGTGCGCTGCTGGGCCATTACGAGCTGGAGCGCAACCTGGAGTATTACAATGGCTTCAAGGACGGCAAGGTGCGCGTGTGGTTCACCGATTACGCCCGTGACCTGGAACGGCTGATGGGCGCGGAGCCGGAGCCGGTCGACCCGGCCTGGCCCTTCGTGCTGAACGGCGGCCTGCGCACTGGCTTCACCGCCAACACCATCATGCAGGACCCGGCCTGGCGCAAGGGCAAGGGACCGCACGCGGCACTGTACATGGCTAAGGAGGATGCCGAGGCGCTGGGCCTGCAGGCGGGGGAACGGGTGAGCATCCGCTCGCGGCGCGGCGAGGTGTTCGCACCGGTGAAGATCGACGCCGGCACGCAGCCCGGACACCTGCACCTGCCGAACATGCTGGGGCAGCGGTATCCCGATCCGGTGACCGGCGAACTGAAGCAGACCGGGGTGCCGATCAACGAACTGGTGGATTTGATGGACCGTGATCCGTACACCGGCTGTCCGCATACCAAGCGCATCCGGGTGCGGGTGGAGAAGATTGCATCGGAGGCCGTCGCATGAAAACCGTGACCGTGCACCATACCTTCAAGGCGCCCATCGAGGCGGTGTTCGAGGCTGTCACCAACTCCACGCGGCTGCCGTCGGTGCTGGGGCAGGGCATCCGTATTGTCATTCCCGCCGCCGGACCGGACCCCGATGGCGTGGGTGCGATCCGCGAGGTGAATGCCTGGCCGGTGTGGTTCCGCGAGGAGATCACCCGTTTCGAACGGCCGTACCGCATGGATTACCACATTCTGGAAGTGCGGCCCCATTTCGAGCATCTGGACGGCAAGTTCCTCTTTGAATCCGTGACGGGCGGCACGCGTGTAACGTGGACGACCAGCGTCAGGTTTACCGGGGCACTTGCTGGATTGAAATCTGCGGTGGCAGGGCCGGTGACGGCGTTGGCGTTCAAGGCGGTGCTGTCGGCCGTTGGTATTATGATGATGAAATGACTTTGTCCGGCTGGGCAGCGCGCCCGTCTTGCGCCATGATGGGCCACCCCTGTTTGCGGATGGCCCGTCATGCCCCGTCTGGTCACGTTGTTCCTGCTGCTTTGTGCGTTGGCCTTCATCTACATCGGCATCGCGACCTTTCATGATCCCCGGGCCGCACTGGCCCCGGTCGAAATCGTCCCCGCGTCCGTGAGCGCGTTCAACGAAGCGCGCGCCAATTACGGCGGCTTGCAGATCGGGATCGGTTTCTTCCTCTTGGCAGGCGCCTTTGTGCCCTCGCTGACCCGATCTGCGTTGCTGATGCAAACGTTGCTGGTCGGCGGACTGGCCTTCGGGCGGGTGGTCAGCGTCAGTGTGGACGGCGTGCCGAACCCCTTCATGCTGATGCTGCTGGCGCTGGAGAGCACGATCGCGCTGCTCTCGCTGGCGTTCCTGTTGCAACGCGGAAAGACGCCTGATCCCCGTTAAGTCTTTTTTCCCATCGCCCGGAACGCTGCCGGACTGGTGCCCGCCCAACGCTGGAAGGCATGGATGAACGCGGCTGACTCCGCATAACCGAGTTGCCGCGCAATCGACTCCATGGATTGCGCGGTATCCGCCAGCAACTGTTTCGCCTTGCGGAAGCGCACCTGGTCCAGCAACTTGCGGAACGAGGTGTCCTCTTCTCCCAGATGCCGCCGGAAACTGCGCTCCGACAGGCTGAACGCCGCAGCGACCTCCTCGGAGGACGGGTAGTCCTCGACAAACAGATCCAGATACTCCATCACCTGCCGACCCAACCCGGACAGCTGGTTGGCCCGCCGCGCCAGCAACTTGTCGCATTGCTGGCGGTACAGGTTATAGGCGGTGGGATTGGCGGCCGGGAATTTGCGCGACAGGTCCTCGTTACGGATCGCGAAGCGCGCGACCGGCGCATCGAAATGCACCGGGCACTGGTATCGCTCCTCGTACAGCTTCCAGTCCTTCGGTTTCTCGTAGGGGACGTCCACCCACACCGGGCGGATGTCCAGTCCGATATGCGTCTGGATATCCCGCGTGAGTTGGTAGGTGCCTGACATGTCACGGTCGATCAGGAAGCGTCGGCAGGCCGGGGGCAGGGGCATCGGACGGAAGCACAGGGCCGTTTCCTTTTCGCCCGGCTCCAGCGCGAACTCCCCGAAAATGTAGGTCAGTTGCTGGAAGTGCACCCCCGCGCGAAAGGCTTCCCAGGCATTGGGACAGGTCATCAGCAGCATGATGAAGGGGCCGTAGCCCGCGAGGCTCATCTGGGTGCCGATCCTGAGCCCGATGGCCGGATCGGAGAGGGTGGGGAGGATTTCGTTGTAGATGCGGATTTCCAGCGAACGGTCAATTTCCGCATCCGGCGACAGGCGGTCCAGGTCGATCCGGTAGCGCGCCAGCACCGGAGCGATGTTGGCGCCCATGGCTTTCAGCCCTTGCAGGGTGTAGACGAGACCCAATACCGAACGTGTGCTCATTTCCGATCTCTGGCCGGAATTATCAATCCATGAGTGAAGCCTAGCATATCCATGGACTGTTTGTGGCCATTAGTATCAGTACGTCCGTACCAATAACGATGCCACCCGAGGTGCTCCATGACCAGTCGTCCCCCGATCCCCGCCCAGACCAATCCGCTGGACTTTGCCATTGTCGGCGCCGGTTTCGGCGGCATGTGCATGGCCATCAAGCTGCTGGAGCAGGGCAACCGCAATTTCCTGATCGTCGAGAAGGGCGGCGAAGTCGGCGGCACCTGGCGCGACAACAGCTACCCGGGGGCGGCCTGCGACGTGCAGTCGCACCTGTATTCCTTCTCCTTCGAGGGCAAGGCTGACTGGTCGAAGCGTTATGCGCCCTGGTACGAAATCCAGGATTACATCCTGTCCGTGAAGGAAAAATACGGCCTCAAGGCCTTCACCAAGTTCAACACCGAGGTGACGGGCGCCCACTTTGATCATGAAACCGGCATCTGGACTGTCCTGACCGGTAGCGGCGAGACCGTGCAGGCCCGCCACGTGGTGCTGGCGTCCGGGCCGCTCCATGTGCCGCAGGTCCCGAAGATCAAGGGCATGGAGAAGTTCAAGGGCAAGATGTTCCATTCCGCGCAATGGGATCACGATTACGATCTGACCGGCAAGAACGTGGTGTCGATCGGCACCGGCGGCAGCGCGATCCAGTACTGCCCGGAAATCGCCCCGCAGGTCAAGCAGCTCTATGTCTTCCAGCGTACTCCGGCCTGGGTGATCCCGCGCGACGAGCGCACTTATTTCGGCATCGAGAAGACCCTGTTCGAGAAGTTCCCGCTGCTGCGCAAGGTGCACCGCGCCCGCCTGTACTGGAGCAACGAGTCCCGCGTCTGGCCTGCCTTCCGTCCGGCGACGGCGCGCGCCATCCAGGAGCTGGTGAAGGTGTTCATCCGCTTCCAGGTCAAGGACAAGGCGCTGGCGAAGAAGCTGACGCCGGATTACACCTTCGGCTGCAAGCGCGTGCTGATTTCCAACAAGTACTATCCGATGTTCAACCGTCCGAATGTGGAACTGGTGACCGACGGCATCCAGGAAATCCGGGAGAACAGCATCGTTACCCGCGACGGCATCGAACGCCCGGCGGACTGCATCATTCTCGGCACCGGCTTCATCGTCGATCCGCGCGTCTACATGAAAGACTTCCCCTGCACCGGTCTGCCGGGGCACGACCTGATGCAGGACTGGAAGGACGGCGCGGAAAGCTACTATGGCATCACCACCACCGGCTACCCGAACTTTTTCCAGCTGGTCGGGCCGAATACCGCCCTGGGCCACAACTCCATCATCTTCATGATCGAGGCGCAGGTCCATTACATCCTGGAGTGCACCCGGCTGATGCGCGAGAAGGGTGCGACCTACATGGACGTGAAGGCCTCCGCCCAGCGCGAGTTCAACCGCCATGTGCAGGACAATATCAAGGGCACGGTGTGGAGTACCGGCTGCGTAAGCTGGTACCAGCAGGAAGACGGCAAGAACTTCACCATCTGGCCATGGTCGACCTGGAAGTACTGGCTGGAAACCCGCAAGGTCAAGGAAGAGGATTACCGCTTCGTGACGTGCAAGAAGCCCGCCCTGACGGCGGTGCCTGCCAAGGGCAAGAAAGAGAAGGCCGCCACGCACTGAGCGTGCGGCCGGAAACAACAAGGGCTCCCACGGGAGCCCTTGTTGTTTTCAGTCGGGTTGACGGGGTTCGATGCCGATAATGTGGCCGTGATCGTCATGGTGAATGATGCAGATCCGCGCGTCTCGCCCGGTCTCGATCATGTCGGGCTCCAGACCGAAATGCTCGGCATAGTCGCCCAGGGATTGCGCTTCGTGGGCTCCCTGGACCTTGCGCGTGGGCAGCAGCGACCACAGCAGCAGCAAGCCCGAGGTGCCGGTCAGGGCGAGCAGGGCGTGATCCCAGGACACCGGGGAAACGGTTTTCAGCACCTCGATCGCGGCGGGGCCGAAGCCGATGCCCAGTCGCAGCATTTCGTGCAACTTCCGCGCGAAAGGCAACCACAGCCAGATCCAGCCCAGCCACATCAGCGCGGTCGAGACATCGGACAGCAGGCGTCGGCCCAGTCCGATCTTGTCGCGCGCATTGATGATCAGCTTCTCGTTCACGAGGCCTCTCCGGAGGCGTTGCCGCCTTTCTTCTTTTTCTTCTTCTTCGCCTTCGGCAGGTGTGCGCCCCGGTCGGGGCTGACCCAGCGCGCGCGCTTGCCTTCATCGCGGCGCAGCACGCGCGGGAAGGCGGCTACGGTGGTGGCGGTATTGATGATCCAGAACACCAGGGGATACCAGATCATCCAGTAGTAATTGCGGCCCAGACCTTCATCGTAGCGGCTGTCCAGCCACTTGCTGACGCCGAACTGCAGCAGGCAGGTCGTACCCAGTATGACACTGCTCCATTGCGGCACCAGGGGTGACGTGATGTGCGGGGCGAGCGTGCCCTGCAGCAGGGGGGAGGCCAGCCAGAGCAGGAGCAGGATGAGCATGCAGTAGGACCAGAGCAGGCTGAGGCAAAGCTCCAGCAGCAAGGGCCACATGTGGTTTTCCAGCGGGTGCAGGATGACATCGAAATTCTTGAGCAGCACTTGCGCGCCGCCCATGGCCCAGCGCAGGCGCTGCTTCCACAGGCCGCGCAGGGTCTCCGGCATGAGTATCCAGACCAGCGCCTTGGGCTCGAAACGTACGTCCCAGCCGTTGCGCTGGAGCTTCCAGGTGATGTCGATGTCCTCGGTCAGCATGTCCGCGCTCCAGTAGCCGACTTCGTGCACGGCGGACTTGCGGAAGGCGGTGATGACGCCGGAGACCGTGAACAGGCGACCGAAACTGCGCTGCGCGCGCTTGATCATGCCGACGATCGAGGAGAATTCGCCGACCTGGATGCGCCCGAGCAGTGTCGAGCGATTGCGGATGCGCGGATTGCCGGTCACAGCCGCCACGTTCGGGTCCTCGACGAAATGCCGCACCATCCAGCGCGCGCATTGCGGATCGAGCAGGGCGTCGCCGTCGATGCAGATCAGGATCTCGTGTTTCGCCATGAGGCTGCCGGCCTGCAAGCCCAGCGCCTTGCCCTGGTTCTGCGCCAGATGCACCACGCGCAGGCGCGGGTGCCGCGCCGCGAGACGGTCCAGCACCTCGCCGGTGTTGTCGCGGCTGCCGTCGTTGATGGCGATGACTTCAAAGTCGGGGTAATCCAGCGCCAGGGCGTGGCTGATGGTTTCTTCGGCGTGCGCGCCCTCGTTGAAGCAGGGGATGAGAATGCTGACAGGCGGCGTATCCTCTGGTTCGCGGCCGACCACGGACTTCCGTTCGAAGCGCCACCAGAAGAGGATGGCGCCCATCATCCAGAGCCAGGACATGAACAGGGGGTAATAGAACACGAATCCCAGCAAGGTCTGCCAGAGCGTATGAAGCGCGGTGGTCAGCGTCATCGTCGTGTCCTAGGGGATCGGCGCCGGAGCGGGCTGGTTGGGCCGGCTGTCGAATACCGGCCGCAGCAGCTTGGGATCCGGATTGTTCAGGAACAGGTTGTCGGGGTAGTAGGCGACATGCTGGACACCCCAGCTGTAGAGCGCGCGGATGGTGTCGGCCAGTTCCTTCCCCGGCAGCGGCTGGTCATTGTTGCGCCAGTCCACGGTCTGCAACTCGATCACGACCTTGCTCATGGCGTCGGGATAGGCGTTGACCCGGTCAACGATGTCATGGAGGAAGCGCATCGGGTCGGCGGCCTGCTCCATGTAAGGCATGGCCATGATCGCGGTGTAGTCATAATTATTGATTGAATTCTCCAAGGCCTGAGAGTACCACACCTCCGAGTGCGGGTTGAGAGCCACCTGGGCGTAGAGGTTGCGCGCCGTCTTGAGCCCCGGCTGTTCATCCCGCACGACTTTGGCCAGCTCCATGGCGAAGTTGTCCAGCATGTTGATCTTGAGAATGGTCCAGCGGCCCAGCAAATCGTCGCTGCGGCGGATTTCATCGATGTTGCCCGGCAATCCCCAGGACTGGTAGGTCTTCAGCGCGATCGGACTGGCGTCCTCGTAATCGGACAGGGTGACATCGTCGTGGAACAGGATGCCGTCGATCGGGGTCGAACGGCCGAGGTCCTGATAGACCTCCTTGATCATCTGGCGCACGCGCGGCGAGAAGGGGCTCAGGCGCGGGTAACCCATGTTCAGGTGCGAACCGTCGCCTTTCGAGGCCGTCACTACCTTGTCGGCGGCTGCGGGTTCGGAAGCGGGCGGCTCCCAAGCCAGCATCGGCATCCAGGCGTAAATGCGCTTGACCGGCGTCCGGGTGGCGATTTGCCAGGCGACGCGGTTGAACAGGTCGGCGCGCATCGGGATGTGACGGTTCGGGAAATACACGGCGTCGGCGGCGCCGTCGGCGTCCGGGTCGGCGAAGGCCTGCAGGTAGACCGTGTTCACGCCCATCGCCACGATGCGCTCCAGCAGGCGGCCCAGGTTGTCCTCCTGCTGCTTGGGGTCCGGATCGTAGATGTAGTCCAGATCGACGTGCATGATCTTGCCCGGGCGGCCGTCGTCCGGCACATCACGGTTGCGCAGGTCGATTTCACGGTTCAGGTCCCAGAGCGCCATCGTGCGCTCGACCAGGATGCGGCGCAGGCCGTACAGCGGTGTGTCGGCGGTGTTGGGGCCGTCGTCCAGGGTCAGGCCGATCGGCATGCCCAGACGCTCGGAGACCTGGCGCAGTTCCTCGTTGTACCGGCCATAAGGCCAGACGACGATGCGCGGCGACTTGCCCAGATGCTTGCGCAGCAGGTCATTGTTCCGGCGCAGATCATCCGTCACCCGTTTCAGGTAGGCGGATTCGTCTTCGTAGCGATGTTGATCAGCGATCCAGCGCCGTGCCGTGGCGGCGGGTTGCATGTTGCCCTGGGGATTGGCGGCAATGCCCTGGTGGAGTGAGTGGGTGTGGCTCGCCACCTCGATCAGTCCGCTGTCGGACATCTCCTTGATTTCGTCCCACGACAGCAGGTCGCTGCGCGGAATCGAGCGACCGTCGAAGTTCACCTGCCCGTCCTTGCTTTCCAGCCAGCCGCCGACGAGGGCGATCACCGCCGGCGCATTGAAGAGCTTCAGGACCGGGTAGGCATGGGTGTAGACGGAGCGATAGCCGTCGTCAAACGTGATGAGCACGGCATTTTCGGGCAACGGCTTGCGCCCGGCGCGGTCGGCCAGCACATCGTTCATGCTGACAAAGTGATACCCGTTGTTCTTCAGCCAGTCCATCTGACGCACGAAGTTGGTCGGCGTCACCGTGTAGGCGGGCACCAGCGCGTTATCCTTTTCCGCGATTTCATGGTAACTGAGGATGGTCAGCTTGACGGGGAGCGCGGCAAGGGCCGGGCCGCCGCAGAGCAGCAGGAAACAGAGGACGGCAATACGCTTCAGCATGGGGTAACCGGTTTCGACCTGGGCGGGAGGCTGTCCTTCACGGGCTGACGGGAAAGACAGCCGGTTATCTTAGCAGAGTCGGGCTCCGCCGGGGATGGCCTCCCGCCATCAGAGTTCGCCGGAGGCCGGCTCGCAATGGTTCCGTCCGGCCGCCTTGGCGCGGAACAGGGCGTATTCCGCCGCCGCCAGCAGGTCGGCAGCCAGACCGCCGGCCTGGGGAATCATCGCGGCGACGCCGGCGCTGACCGTGACAACCGAACCGGACAACGGGTCCGATCCTTCGCCGGGCGCCGGAATCCGCAGGGCGGCCACGGCGGCGCGCAGCGCCTCGGTCAATTGCAGCGCGCTGTCGGCCGCGAGGTCGGGCAGCACCAGCGCGAACTCGTCGCTGTCGTAGCGGAAGAGCTGTTCCGAACCCTTGTGCTGTGTACGTTGCAGGGCGGCGGCAATCTGCTTCAGGCACTCGTCGCCCGCCTGGTGGCCGTTGGCGGCGTTGTAGTGGCGCATCAGGTCCACATCGATCATGGCCAGCGCCAGCGATTTGCCCGCAGCGAAGGCGCGCCGGTATTCCTGCTCCAGGAATTCGTCGAAATGACGTCGGTTGGGGATGCCGGTCAGGGGGTCCAGGCGAATCAGCCGGGTCAGCAGGTCGCGGTGGCGCTTCAGTTCCAGCTGGTTGGCGATGCGCGCCTTCAGGATCGCCTGGCTGTAGGGTTTGCTGACATAGTCGATCGCACCGACCTTGAGCCCGGCTTCTTCGTTGTCGTTGTCGGACAGCGCGGTCACGAAGATCACCGGAATATGCAGGGTTGCCGGGTCGGCCTTGAGGCGGCGGCAGACTTCCAGGCCGTCCATCCCGGGCATGCGGACATCCAGCAATACAAGGTCGGGCTGGCAGGCGGTCGCCACTTCCAGCGCTTCGTGACCCGAGGTCGCGAAAAGCACTTCGTAGTCGCCCGAGAGCATTTCATGCACCAGCTCCAGGTTGAGCGGATTGTCGTCCACGACCAGAACGACCGATCGTGGCGTGGCGGTTTCAGTCATCCGTTGTCTCCAGCAGTTCGCTAATCACCGCCAGATGGAGTCTGGCTTGGGGGAAATCGAGGCGTGCCAAGGCGACCGCCAGTTCGTGCGCGGGCTGCGGCCACCGCTGCGCCAAGGTCGGCTGCAGGCGCTCGAAGGCTTCGCGGGCGTCAAAACTGTGTCGTCGCAACAGCACATCCAGCTGTTCCAGTTGTTCAACCAGCCGGGCGGGGTCCGCCTGTTCCCAGGAGGGTGCGGTGTTGTCCGGCCGGTTTGGCGCGGGGGGCGCCTGGTGCAGGCTGTCCTCCGCCAGCGCGTGTATGAGGCCCGCGCGCAAAGTGGACGGCGTCAGTCCGGCGAGGTCGATCGACGGGAATCGGAGATGGTCGGGCGCCAGGTCGGCCAGCAGGCAGAGACGCGGCGACAGCGCGGGCCCCGGGGCGGTCAACCGGGCGATCAACGGGCCCAGGCTGTCGCCCAGTGACGGAACGTCAAGCACGACCAGGTCAGGCAGGGCGTCGCTGCCCGGTGCGCTTGCGTTGTCGGTGGATCGCCGGCGGATCACGCGGAGATGGAGCCTTTGCAGGAGTTCGGTCAGGTACTCCGCGCGCTCGTGCTCGTCGCAGACCAGCTCGATGCATCGTCCCGCCAGCGGGCCGGGCGCCGTTTCCCCGGAGGTCAGCGGGGCCAGGGCGCAGGGCAGGGCGAGGGAGACGCCGGTGCGGCTGCCCGCGCGGAACGTCTGGAACTTGCCGCCAAGGGCGGTCGCCAGATTGCGCGCCAGATGCTGCGAAAGCCGACTGTCGTCCGCATGCACGGCGGGTGTTTCCTGGGGGCCGGTCAGGCCGGTCATGTCGGGCCGCAAGCCGTCGGAGGACAGGAGGAGGTCGAGGCGAAGGAAGCCTTCGGCAGCATCGCCGCGTTCCAGCCGTACGATCAGCAGCGATGCGGAGGTCGCCGCCAGGGCGAGGCTGACCGACAGGTCGTAGAGGCGCCCCAATCGCCGGATGTCGCCGCCAAGGCGATCGGGAATGTCCGGCGCCACCTCCAGCCGCAACCGGATGCCGAGCGCGGCGGCCCTGGGCCCAGCGTTCTGCATCAGGCTGTCCAGCAGGTCTTCCAGCCGGAACGGATGGGTTTCGAGAGTCAGGCAGTCTTCCTTGATGCAGGACAGGTCGCACAGGTCGTCCAGCAGGATCGCCAGTTGCTTGCCGCTGTGCAGGATGCGAACGGCCCATTGCTCCTGGCGGGGCTGAGCGCCCTGCTCGCTCGCCAAGGCCGCGTAGCCCATCATGGCGTTCAGCGGCGGCCGCAGTTCCCGGTCGATGTCGGCCAGCAGGCGTCCGAACATCCGCTGTTCCGTTCGGGCCTGTTTCTTGAGGCGATCCAGCCGGGTCTGCAAGGCTTCCAGACGGGTTTCCGCCGTGCGTCGGCCGTTTTCCAGGCGATGCAGCCGTCCGGCAATCAGCAGCGCCAGGATGACCAGCACGGCGGTGCAGATGAGGCCGGTGGTGAGAACGGCCCAGGTCATCCAGCTTTCGTATCCCGAGATGCTGTCGGGATCGGGCCAGATTTCAATGCGCCAGGATCGCCCGCCGACCGCCGTTTCCGAAGCGAGATGCAGTCGCATCGCCCGGGCGGTGGCGCGCAGGTGGGCTGACGGCATGGCGCCCGAAAGCGTCTTGCCCGAGCCCGTGTCGATAACCACCAGCCGGTATCCGGGGGGCAGGTGTGCGCGTGAGAAGCCTTCCAGGACGCTTTCAGGCTCCAGCACGACAGACAGGAAACCCAGCAGGTTTTCCCAAGCCGGCGGCTTGCCGTGCTGGTATACCGGGGTGTAAAGGACGAACGCGGGCTGCGGCCCGGCGTTGCTCTGAAACAGTTGTAGCGGCGGTGTCAGGCGCGGAACGCCCAGGCGGGCGGCGTTTTCCAGGGTTTGCCGTCGCTCCGGATCTACCAGCAAATCATAGCCCAGCGCGCCGCGATTGGGCGCAAACGGCTCCACATATGTCAACGGGAAATATTCGGCCCGGCTGGCGGCCGCGGCGGGTGCGCCGCGCGGAGTCCGGTCGAGAATGCCGCCGGGCTGCCCCGTTTCCTGCGCGAGCCGGGCTTCGAATGCCGGCCGGTCCGTCAGCATGACGCGCGGCGCCCAGTTCAGGCTGCGCACCTCGGGATGACGGGTGATCCAGGCGGCGACAAAGTCACGGAATTCCTGACGATCGACAAACTGGCTGCTGAGGTACAGGCTGCGCACCTGCAGCGCCATGTCCGAATAGTCGGCCAGTTGGCTGTCGAGCGCCGCGACTAGGCGGTCGCTGGCGGCCTGGAAGCGGCTGACGCGGTCCTCGGCCTCCAGACGGGACACCAGGGTGAACGCCAGGGCCGAGAGGCCGAACGAGCAGGTCAGCACGAGGGTCACGACCAGCGCGCGCGCGCGCTGGAACCAGGGCGCACGCAACGCCCATGCAAGGACCAACGGCGTGAAAATAAAGACGCCGATGCTGTCGCCGAGCCACCAGGTGAACCAGTTCTGGAAGGCGCGTCCGGGCGCGATGATCCCGAGCCGGTAGAGCAGGGTGATGCTCCAGGTGGCGTTGACCAGCGTCGACACCAGCCCGCCCAGGGCAAGCAGGCGAAGGGTGGCTCCCGGAGATTCCAGCGACTCGGGGAGCGGGGCGAACTGGCGCACCAGCCAGCGTCCGGCGGCCGCCTGCATCACTGCGCCGACGGCAATGAAGGCGGGCGGCAGCCAGGCGACATCCAGCAGACCGAGACCGGACCCCTTGATGGTAACCATGAGGTTGGCGATCATCGAACCGATCAGGATGCCCGGCAGGATGCGGTTACCCAGCAACAGGACGCCGCCCAGCGCGATGCCGGAGGGCGGCCAGACCGCGGTGGCGTAGCCGGGCGGCGAGGCAAGGGACAGCCCGACCGTACCCGTGCTGAAATACAGCATGGCGATCAGGATGTTGAAACCTATCCATTGCGTGCGGGAATAGGTCAGTCGGGAAGCGGCGCGAACGGTCATTGGCGCGTTGTCCCGTGCCCCGGCGTCGTGTTCCGCCGGTCCGCATTCACCGGCCGTTGGGTCAGCATGACGTTCCCTGGCTTTCCTGCGCGTGATTTGATTCCTTTATATTATACGAATTGGCCGTGCGGACCAGTCCCGCCGCCGGGAGTCCGCATGTCTTCGTCATCATCGGGTTGGGTGCGCAGCCTGTCCGGCTTCGCGGCCGGACTCGGCCTGGAGCCGGAGCGGCTTTTCCGGGATGTCGGACTTGATGCAGGCGCGTTGCAGGATCCGCTGGCGCGGTTTTCCCAGGAAGGCCTGA
>JAYRMT010000057.1:0-14853 GCA_041912575.1 Fluviicoccus sp.
GGCTCGATCACCATGAGCGGCGGTCACTGCCGCGCAGCCCCCGGAAAAACCAGCCCAGCAGGAAGCCGGAAATCACGGCGAGCGCGCCGTTGCGCACGCCTTCGGCGCTGCGGTCGTCTTCAAGCACACGCGCTTTTAGCGTGGCGGTTTCAGCTTGCTGCTGGAGCGCGGTGTTTCGGGTCAGCAACTCCTGGTTGATGCGATCCAGCCGCTCGGCATTCGCCAGCAGCGCCTGTTGACGGCGTTGTTCCGGCGATTCGGCGGCGGAAAGGACGATATTGCCTTTGGCGTCAGGGCTCGATGCGCCCGGCAGGGGCGTAGCCGCGACTGGCGGGGTGGGTGTCGGGGGCGCCACGCCCTGCGCGGCCGGTGGCGTCACGGTTTTGGGCGTGGGATTCTTCGCCGCCGGTTTCGTTGCCGGTGTTGCGGACGCATGCGGCGGATTGGCCGCACCGGCGGCATCGGTCGGTTTGACCGTTGCGCCCGGCTTGGAGGGTTTCGCGTCAACCGGTTTCGGCGCGGGAGCGATGCTCACCGGTTTTGCCGGGTTCGGAACGGGCGGCTGCCCCGGCTTCACCGCTTTGGCGGCGGCAGGCGAGGCGGTCGGTGCATTATGCAAAGTGGACGAAGCGGTCGGCGCGGCGTCGCGGTTCGCTGTCGGTGCCTCGCTAGTCGGCATTCGCGATCCGGCGGCCGGTTCCGGCTTGGCGGCAACCGGCTTTTCCGGCGCGGGGACAGACGGCGGCGTATCCAGTGGGTCATCCGTTTCCCGCGCCAGGGCCGGGAGTGAGATGATCGCTGTCAACAGCCAGACCGTCCTCATGTTCATGGCAGCGTTTTCCGGAACGGCTTGACTGTTACGCGTTCATACACGCCCGCAGCCACATAGGGATCTTCGCCGGCCCAACGTCTGGCCTCCTCCTGCGAGGGGAAGTCGACAATGACCAGGCTGCCGGTAAATCCGGCCTCGCCGGGATCCTCGCTATCGATCGCGGGATGCGGACCGGCCAGCAGCAGACGGCCTTCGGCCAGGAGGTTTTTCAGGCGCTCGACATGCGCCGGACGCGCCGCCAGCCGGCGCTCCAGGGAGCCGGGGACGTCCTCGGCGATAATGGCGTACCACATTCAGGCTTTCTCTTCCGGTTTGAAATAACGCGACAGCAAGGCCAGTTGCGCGGCCATGAAAGCGACGATCAGCACGAGGCTGCCGAAGACCTTGAAATCGACCCAGTAGGCGGGAAAATGGAAGGCGACAAAGGCATTGGCCGCGCCGCAGAAAACAAAGAAGGCCACCCAGGCCAGATTCAGGCGTTTCCACAATGCGGGCGGCATTTCCAGCGCCTGGCCGAGCATGCGCTTCGCCATCGGGGTGTCGCCGACGAACTGGCTGCCGAGGAACACCAGCGCGAAGACCCAGTTGATCACCGGCGCCTTCCACTTCAGCCAGGTCTCGTCGTGCAGCAGCAGGGTAATGCTGCCGAACGCCAGCGTGGCGAACAGGGTGAACCACTGGCTTTTCTCCAGATGCCGCTCCTTCAGCCACAGGGCGCCGTAGACCAGCACCGAACTGCCGATCAGCACGGCGGTGGCGGGGAATATTCCGAACAGCTTGAAGGCCGTGAAGAAAAGGATCAGGGGAATATAGTCGATCCACGCTTTCATGATGGGGAGGGGGCCGGATTCTGTTAAAGTGGGAATGGTAAACAGCTTTCCCGGTCCTGTCATGCCGACTGACGATTTTCATACCCACAGCATCTATTCCGACGGGAGCCTGAGCCCGGCAGCCTTGTGCGAACTGGCCGCCCGCAACGGCGTGACCCGTCTGGCGCTGACGGACCATGACTCGGTGGAAGGCCTGGCCGAGGCCGGTGTCGCGGCGCATGCCGCCGGAATCACGCTGATCCCCGGGGTCGAAATCTCCGTCATGTGGGAGAAAACCCTGCTGCATGTGGTCGGCCTGAATATCGATCCCGAGAATACGGTGCTGCGCGAAGGGCTGCGGATTCAGGCCGGCGCGCGCGGCCTGCGGGCGAGGGCGATCGCGGAGCGGCTGTCAGGCCTTGGTCTGGGCGACACCTGGGACGATGTGCTGGCGCGCGCGGACGGCGACGCCAACCGGATCGGTCGCACGCATTTCGCCCAGGCGCTGCTCGTGAACGGCAAGGTGCGCAGCCTGCAGCAGGCCTTCGACCGGTATTTGGGGACGGGAAAGCCCGCCGCCATGCCGATCAATTGGGTCGACCTGCCGACGGCCATCCGCTGGATCGAAGAGGCGGGCGGCGTCAGCGTGCTGGCGCATCCGGCGCGTTACGCCATGTCAGCCACCCGGTTGCGGGGCCTGCTCGGCGTGTTCCGCGAATGCGGAGGCCGGGCAATGGAGGTCGCCACCGCCAATGAACGGCCAAACGTGGTGGCGCAACTGGCGCAATTGTCGCAGCGTAACGGCTTGTTGGCCTCCCAGGGAAGCGATTACCACGGCGCGCACATGCCCTGGATTCATCTCGGCCGGTTTCCCGACTTGCCGGCGGGCTGCGAACCGGTGTCCTCGGCATTCTGATCCGCTACACTATGCCCCCTTTGTCATTTCCCCCCGGATGCGCGGCATGAGCCAGTATTTCCACATTCACCCGGACAATCCCCAGCTGCGCCTCATCAAGCAGGCGGTGAGCATTGTCCGCGAGGGCGGGGTGATCGCCTATCCGACCGATTCGGCCTACGCGCTGGGTTGCCATCTGGGCGACAAGGACGCCTTGCAACGGATCATCCGCTTGCGGGAGCTTGACGAAAAACACCATTTCACGCTGATGTGCCGCGACCTGTCGGAAATCGCCACCTACGCCAAGGTCGACAACGCCACGTACCGGCTGCTGAAAGCGCACACGCCCGGAGCCTATACCTTCATCCTGACCGCGAGCGGCGAAGTCCCGCGCCGCCTGATGCATCCCAAGCGCAAGACCATCGGACTTCGGGTTCCCGATCACCCCATCTGTCAGAGCCTGCTGGCCGAGCTGAACGAGCCCCTGCTCACGACAACCCTGCAACTGCCGGGTGCGGAGGCCCCTCTCTATGACCCGGAGGAAATCTACGAGACACTCGGCAAGCAGCTGGATCTCGTGATCAATGGCGGTTTCGGCGCCATGATCTCCACCACCGTGGTCGACCTGTCCGGCCCGAACGGCATCGAGATTCTCCGCCACGGCGCGGGCGATGTCTCGGGTTTCTGAGCGTGACTCGGATTTCGCCGTAGGGGGCTTGTCAACCCAGGAAGAATCGCCTATAGTCGTTAGGTGGCTCGACTTCTATGGAGTGAAGACGGGCTGGATGCAGGTTTTGCATTCTTCTCCTTGTTGATGGTGGTTTATATTCTAAGGCAGACTTAACGGTCTGCCTTTTTTTATGCCGGACAAACGTCCGACAATCCGGTCGGAATCGGAATGCCCACCGGTTATAATGATTAAAATGTCGTGTTATTGGGAAAATGCATGAGTGTGATCTCCTCGCCGTCCCGGGTGCTTTCCGGGATGCGTCCGACCGGACAGCTTCATCTGGGCCACTATCACGGGGTTCTCAAGAACTGGGCCCGTCTCCAGTATGAACATGAATGCTTTTTCTTCGTGGCGGACTGGCACGCGCTGACCACGACCTACGATGATCCGCGCATTATCGAGCGTAGTGTTTACGCCATGGTGGTCGACTGGCTGGCCGCCGGGGTCAATCCCAAGGCGGCGACGCTGTTTATCCAGTCGCGCATGCCGCAACATGCCGAACTGCATCTCCTGTTGTCGATGATGACGCCGCTGGGCTGGCTCGAGCGCGTGCCGACCTACAAGGACCAGCAGGAAAAGCTCAAGGAGAAGGACCTCGCCACCTACGGCTTCCTGGGATACCCCCTGTTGCAGAGCGCGGACATCCTGCTTTACCGCGCCGGGTTGGTCCCGGTCGGGGCCGATCAGGTCGCGCATATCGAACTCACCCGGGAAGTGGCCCGACGCTTCAACCATCTGTTCGGTCGTGAGCCCGGCTTCGAGGAGCTGGTTGAAGCTGCCATCGGCAAGATGGGCAAGAAGGCGTCCAAAGTCTATGTCGACCTGCGCCGCAAGTTTCAGGAAAGCGGCGACGCCGGGGCATTGGCGACCGCGCGCGCCTTGGTGCAGGACCAGCAGAACATTACGCTCGGGGACAAGGAGCGACTGCTGGGATCGCTGGAAGGCAGTGGCAAGATCATCCTGCCCGAGCCGCAACCCCTGCTGACGCCCGCCGCCAAGATGCCCGGCCTCGATGGTCAGAAGATGTCGAAATCCTACGGTAATACCATCGCCCTGCGTGAGGAGCCGGATGGCGTCGACCAGAAGATCCGCCGCATGCCGACCGATCCGCAACGCATCCGCCGTACCGATGCCGGGAACCCGGATGTCTGCCCGGTATGGCAATTGCACGAAATCTATTCCGATGACGGCACGAAGCAATGGGTCCAGCAAGGCTGCCGTTCGGCCGGCATCGGTTGCCTCGAGTGCAAGAAGCCGGTGATCGACGCCGTAAACGCCGAGCTGGCGCCGATGCGCGAACGCGCCCGGGAGTACGAGGCGCAACCGGAACTGATTTACAGCCTGATGGCCGAAGGCGCCGAAAAGGCGCGGGATGTCGCGGAGGACACCCTGCGTGACGTCCGGGCGGCCATGGGGTTGGGGTACCGCTAGGCCGGAAGCGGCCGGGAGCAGGCAATGGCAACGGCGCAGACGGTACAGTCCGATACCCCCGCGAAGGTCTACGGGGAGGCATGGACCGACATTCCCGAGGACCTGTACATCCCGCCGGACGCGCTGGCGGTGATCCTGGAGGCTTTCGAGGGACCGCTGGACCTGTTGCTGTACCTGATCCGCAAGCAGAATCTGGATATCCTGGACATCCCGATCGCGCGGATTACCGACCAGTACATCGCCTACATCGGGCTGATGACGGTGTTGCATGTGGATCTGGCGGCGGAGTACCTGCTGATGGCGGCGTTGCTGGCCGAGATCAAGTCGCGGATGCTGTTGCCGAAGCCGGTAACCGCGAGCGAGGAAGAGGAAGATCCGCGCGCGGAGCTGGTGCGTCGTTTGCAGGAGTACGAGCGCTTCAAGAAGGCCGCCGAGGATCTGGACGCCCTGCCGCAGGAGGGCCGCGAAATATTCACGGCGCAGGCGGACGCGCCGGTGAAGATCGTGGTTGAGGACGAGCCGCTGGCCGGAGATTTCCCGGCCTTGCTGGCCGCTATGCGGGATGTCCTGCGGCGCGCCGATTTGCGGCAGAGCCATGTCATCGCCAACGAGGGACTGACGCTGGAGCAGCGCCTCCGCGAAGTGATTTCCCGGTTGGAGGAAGGCGGGCTCGTGCTGTTCCATGAGCTTTTCCTGCGCCATGAGGGGCGCATCGGCGTGGTCGTGACCTTCATGGCCCTGCTGGAGCTGCTCAAGCAGAAGATGATCGAGCTGGTGCAGGAGTCGGTCTTTGCGCCGATCCAGGTCAGGCGCTGTGATCCGGCGGAGGCCGCATGGGCCTAGACCGCCTGCTGGCGCGCCGGATTATCGAAGGGGCGATTTTCGCCAGCCCGACGCCGATGCCGGTGGACAGCCTGCTGCAGGTCTTCGGTGAGGATGAGCGGCCATCCCGGAGTGAGGTGAACCGCCTGCTGGAGGAGATCCGGGGGGATTACCGCGATCTGGCGGTCGAGCTGGTCGAGGTCGGTTCGGGCTGGCGTTTTCAGATCCGGAGTCGCTATGCGCCCTGGGTCGGCAAGCTCTGGCTGGAAAAGCCGGCGCGGATGTCGCGCGCCATGCTGGAAACTTTGGCGATTATTGCGTATCGTCAACCGGTTACGCGCGGGGAAATCGAAGCGATCCGCGGCGTGGCCGTGAGTCCGCAGATCGTTAAGAGCCTGCTGGACAGGGAGTGGATCGTCGTTGCCGGTCACCGTGAGGTGCCCGGCCGGCCGGCGCTGTTCGCCACGACTCGGCAGTTCCTGGACGCCTTCAGCCTGAAGAGCCTGTCGGACCTGCCGCCGTTGGCGGAGGTCCGTGATCTGGAATTGATCTCCCGCGAACTAGAACAATACCTGACGCCGCCACAACAATCACAAGAGGCGTCACCAGAGGCACCTATTGGTACAGAGAATGCAGGCTAAGCCATGAGCGAGAAGTTGCAGAAAGTGTTGGCCCGGGTCGGGCTGGGATCACGTCGTCACATGGAGGAGGCCATTGCCGAAGGGCGGGTGAGCGTCAACGGACGCATCGCCACCCTTGGCGAACGCATCGAAGCCGGTGACGAACTGCGCGTGGATGGCCGCAAGGTGCATTTCACCGTCGAGGAAGAAACCCGCCGCCGGGTGCTGATCTATTACAAGCCCGAGGGGGAGATCTGCTCCCGTCATGATCCGGAAGGCCGCCCGACGGTCTTCGACCGTTTGCCGCCCCTGCGCGGCGATCGCTGGGTGATGGTCGGCCGTCTGGATATCAACAGCAGCGGCCTGCTGCTGTTCACCAATGACGGTGAGATGGCCAATCGTCTCATGCACCCCTCGAACGAGGTGGAGCGCGAATACGCGGTGCGCGTCATGGGCGAGGTCACGCCGGGCGTCCGTCAGGCCTTGCTGGACGGGGTGATGCTTGAAGATGGTCCCGCCAAATTCGAGTCCTTCTTCGAAGTCGGGGGTGAGGGCATCAACCGCTGGTACCAGGTCGTGGTCAAGGAAGGTCGCAACCGCGAGGTGCGTCGCCTTTTCGAGTCGCAGAACCTGCGCGTCAGCCGCCTGCTGCGTATCCGCTACGGCACCGTCTCGTTGCCGCGTCATCTGCATACCGGTCGCTGGACCGAGCTGGACAAGGAAGAGATCGATGGCCTGACCGCGCTGGTCAAGCTGAAGCCGCGCACGGGAACCGGCCTGTACGGTCTGGCCAAGCGGCGTGCGGAGCGCATGCAGGAAAAGCCGCTGCCCGCACGCCGCGGCGGCTTCCTGCGCCAGCAGCGCCGTGATGGTCTTGGCAAGGCGGACAGCCCGCAGGATGTGCCGGATTACGATGACGTGGGCGGTTAAGCCCGGATGCTCATGAAAAAGCCCCGCGTGCCGGGGCTTTTTCATGAGCGCGGTCTGCGCTTATTTCGGTTGGGCATCCACGGACTGACCGGTGACGCCCGTGCTGTCCGGTCCCATGAAATACAGGAAAACCGGCATGATGTCGTCCGGGGTTTTCAGGGTGAAGGGATCTTCGCCCGGGTAGGCGCGGGCGCGCATGTTGGTGCGTGTCGCTCCCGGATTGATGCAGTTCACCCGGATGCGCGAGGTGTTGGCCAGTTCTTCGGCGAACAACGTGCTGAGGCCCTCAATGCCGTGCTTGGAGACGGCGTAGGCGCCCCAGAAGGCGCGGGCCTTGCGGCCGACACTGCTGCTGACGAAGAGCACCGAGGCATCGGGGGACTGCTTGAGCAGCGGCAGCAGCGCCTGCGTCAGCATGAAAGGCGCGCGCAGGTTGACGCGCATCACGTCATCCCAGGTGTCCGGGTCGTACATTTCCAGCGGGGTGATGTCGCCCAGCACGCCGGCGCTGTGCAGCACGCCGTCCAGCCGTCCCAGTTCAGTCTCGATGCTGACCGCCAGCTGGTCGAAATCGGCTTGGGTCGCTGCGCTGAAGTTCATGGGGATGATGGCCGGTTGCGGGCCGCCGGCATTTTCGATGGCGTCGTAAACCTGTTCCAGCTTCTGGAGCTCACGGCCCAGCAGGACCACGGTCGCGCCCGCGCGCGCATAGGCCAACGCGGCGGCGCGCCCGATGCCGTCGCTGGCGCCGGTGACCAGGATCACCCGGTCCTTGAGCAGGTGGTCAGGGGCCTGATAGCCAATCCCGGTTTGCGTCATGTCGGTGTCTCCGTGAGTATCCTTGAATTATAGCGGGGAAATGTCCAGCAGGCGGACGAGGTCTTCGACCCGGTCGGCCCGCCAGTCCGCCCGCCAGTCATCCGCCGACTCGCCGGGCGCGATATAGCCCCAGGCGGCGGCAATGGTCGGCATGCCCGCATTGCGTCCGGCCTCGATGTCGCGTACATGGTCACCGATGTACACCGTACGCGAAGGCTCCACCGCGAGCGTGCGGCACGCCAGCAGCATCGGTTCGGGATCCGGTTTGGTCCGGCTGACATCGTCCGGGCAGACCAGCACGCCGCAGCGCCGGTCCAGCGCCAGCCCGGCCAGCAGGGGTTCACTGTAGACCCGGGGCTTGTTGGTCACGATCCCCCACGGAATCCGCCGTCCTTCCAGCGCCGCCAAAACGGCGGTCATGCCGTCGAACAGGCGGCTTTCCACGGCCAGTTCCTGCGCATACAGGTCGAGGAATTCGTTGCGCAAGGCGAGGAATTCGGGGGATTCGAGGCCGTACTCCGGGAACCCGGTTTGCACCATGGCTCTTGCTCCCGCCGACACCACGGCGCGCACGGTGTCGTAGGGCAGGACGGACCGGCCATGACGGACGCGGATGGCGTTGAGGACCCGGACAAAGTCCGGCGCGGTGTCGACCAGGGTGCCGTCGAGATCGAAGAGGACGGCCTGGGGGGCAAAGGAGAGCATGGACACGGCTCGAGAATCAGGGAGTTGCGGATTATAGCGGCAGGCGACGGACAGCGGACACAGGAATCCGCCAGACCCGCTACGGATGCTTACGTCCCGGCCCTTCCGGCTCGGGTATTCTTTGGTCTTTCCGCGGCCTTCGGGTAGAATGCCGCATCTTTTTTCCAGCCAGGCCGGTACCGTGACCGACATCGCCAATATCCGCAATTTTTCGATTATCGCCCACATCGACCATGGCAAATCGACCCTGGCCGACCGCTTCATCCAGATGTGCGGCGGACTGGCGGACCGCGAAATGCAGGAGCAGGTGCTCGATTCGATGGACCTGGAGCGTGAGCGCGGCATCACCATCAAGGCGCATTCGGTGACCTTGTATTACAACGCCCGCAACGGGGTGAAGTACCAGCTGAATTTCATCGACACGCCCGGCCACGTCGACTTCCACTACGAAGTCAGTCGTTCGCTCGCCGCTTGCGAGGGGGCGTTGCTGGTCGTGGATGCCGCTCAAGGAGTGGAGGCACAGTCCGTCGCCAACTGCTATACCGCCATCGAGCAGGGTCTGGAAGTGCTGCCGGTCCTGAACAAGATCGACCTGCCGCAGGCAGAACCGGACATGGTGATCAAGGAAATCGAGGAAATCATCGGTATCGAGGCGGAAAGCGCCTGCCGCGTCAGCGCCAAGACCGGGCTGGGCGTGGACGAGCTCCTGGAGGACCTGATCCAGCGCATTCCCGCGCCGGTCGGCGATCGCGAGGGGCCGCTGCAGGCCCTGATCATCGATTCCTGGTTCGACAACTATCTCGGCGTGGTGTCGCTGGTGCGCGTCAAGCACGGCCGCATCAAGAAAGGCGACAAGATCCTGGTCAAGAGCACCGGACAAAGTCACCCGGTGACCAGTGTCGGCGTATTCACGCCCAAGCATACCGAAACCGGCGTGCTGGAAGCGGGCGAGGTCGGTTTCGTCATCGCGGGCATCAAGGATATTTTCGGTGCGCCGGTCGGCGACACGCTGACCCTGTCCTCAACGCCGGAAGTGGAAATCCTGCCGGGCTTCAAGCAAGTCAAGCCGCAAGTCTACGCGGGCCTGTTCCCGATCGACTCCAGCGATTTCGAAGCGTTCCGCGAGGCCCTGCAGAAGCTCAAGCTGAACGATTCCGCTCTTTTCTTCGAACCGGAATCCTCCGATGCGCTCGGGTTCGGTTTCCGTTGCGGCTTCCTCGGCATGCTGCATATGGAAATCGTGCAGGAGCGCCTGGAGCGCGAATACAACCTCGACCTGATCACCTCCGCGCCGACCGTGGTGTACGAGGCGGTGCGCAAGAACGGCGAACTGGCGTACATCGACAATCCCTCCAAGATGCCCGAAGGCGGCACGGTGGAAGAGTTGCGCGAGCCGATCGCCGAATGCCACATCCTGGTGCCGCAAGAGTATCTGGGTAACGTTATCAAGCTCTGCGAAGACCGCCGCGGGGTGCAGAAGGACATGAAATTCCTTGGCAATCAGGTCGCGCTGACCTACGAAGTGCCGATGGCGGAAGTGGTGATGGACTTCTTCGACCGGCTGAAGTCCACCTCGCGCGGTTTCGCCTCGCTCGATTACAACTTTGTCCGTTTCGAGGCTTCCCGCCTGGTCAAGGTGGATGTGCTTATCAACGGCGACAAGGTCGATGCCCTTGCAATGATCACCCACATGAACGACGCCCGTCCGCGCGGCTTGTCGCTGGTCGAAAAAATGAAGGAGCTGATTCCCCGCCAGATGTTCGACGTGGCGATCCAGGCGGCGATCGGCAGCCAGATCATCGCCAGGTCGACAGTGAAGGCGATGCGCAAGGACGTGCTGGCCAAGTGTTACGGCGGCGACGTGTCGCGCAAGAAGAAACTGCTCGCCAAGCAAAAGGAAGGCAAGAAGCGCATGAAGCAGCTGGGCAGTGTCGAGATTCCCCAGGAGGCTTTCCTGGCGGTGCTCAAGGTGGACAAGTAATCCAGGCCGATAACCGGGAACATGAACGATGACTCTTGAAACTGTGTTTGGCCTGTTGCTGGTCGTGCTGGCCGTCTCGCTGGTCGTGTGGTCGGTGGAGACTTATTTCCTCACGCCGAGGCGCCAGAAGGACATCCTGGAAGGTTTCCGCGCCGAGCGCCTCAACGCGGCGGAAATGCAGATCCGCCTGAGCGCGCCGAATCCGCTGGCTGTCCTGGTGCGAAACGCGGCGACCTTCAGCCTCTTCGGCCTGTTCGGCTGTGTTTTCCTCGGGCGGATGGATATCGATTTCTCGTTGGTGCTGGTTTTGGCGACTGTCCTGTCCGGCCTGTTCTGGGGCCTGGATTTCCTTCTGACCCGTCGTCAGCGCAACCGTTATTGCGAGTTGCTGGCCGGGGACACCTATGACCAGCCCCGCCAGTTGCTGGAGAAGGAGCCCTTGCTTGTCGAGTACGCCCACTCCTTCTTTCCGGTGCTGGCGGTGGTGCTGTTGCTGCGCTCCTTCCTGCTGGAGCCGTTCACGATACCTTCCGGCTCCATGCTGCCCACCCTGGAAGTGGGTGATTACATCCTGGTCAACAAGTTCGCCTACGGTCTGCGCCTGCCGGTGCTGGGCACGGAATTGGTACCGGTCGGCAAGCCGCAGCGCGGCGACATCATGGTCTTCAAGTTCCCGCCCAAGCCCAGCATGAACTTCATCAAGCGCGTCATCGGGCTGCCGGGCGACCATATCCGTACCGCCGAGAACGGGGACCTCTTCGTGAACGGCGAATTGATGGCGCGCAAGCTGGTTCGTCAGGAGCCGGAGATTGATCCCTGGGAGTTGTATTACGAGGAAACGCTGGGTAACGTTAAGCACATCACCCGCCAGGAAGTCGGCAGCGAGAGCCGCCGCAAGCTGGTCGATCTGGTCGTGCCGCCGGGTTATTACTTCATGATGGGCGATAACCGGGATAACAGTAACGACAGCCGCTACTGGGGGCCGGTGCCGGAATCCAATATCGTGGGCAAGGCGTTTTATGTCTGGGTCCACAAGGAGCCCGGTTTGCATGCGCCCAGCTTCGCGCGGAACGGCTCGGTGCGATAAGGCCATTATCCATAATAAAGACGAGAGGGGTGAGGCATGAGACATCATCAACAAGGCATTTCCTATTGGGGCGTCGTGGTGGCGGCGAGCGTGTTTGCCTTTGCGCTCAAGGTCGGCGCCGTGGTCGGTCCGATCTACATGGACTATATGACCATCGACAAAATGTTGGTCGCCATGTTCCGAGAGCCGCAGATTGATGAGCTAAGTACGGACAAATTCAAGGAAGGCCTTGAAAATCGGATGCAGATCAACAATTTCCGCGAGAAGAAAGTGGATGACATCATGAAGATCAGTCGTGACGGAAAGAAACTGATCATCGACCTCGAGTACGAGGAGCGCAAGAGCCTCGTCGCCAACCTGGATGTGGTCGTACATTTCAAGAAAACGTACACCAGCGAGCGCCCCGAGGGTATTTCCCAGTAATGCCCGGACTCCCTCTTCTCCAGCGCCGTCTTGGGGTCGCGTTCCGCAATGTCGCATTGCTGGAACTGGCGTTGACGCATCGCAGCGTTAGCGGCAGCCAGAACAATGAGCGTCTGGAGTTCCTCGGCGACGCCATCCTTGGAATGGTGATAGCCGACTTCCTTTATGTCAATTTTCCGAAGGAAAAAGAAGGTCGCCTGACCCGCATGCGCGCGACCCTGGTTCGTCAGGAAACCCTGGCCGCCGTGGCGCGTGAGTTCCAGCTGGGGGACTTTCTGCGTCTGGGTTCCGGCGAACTCAAAAGCGGTGGATACCGCCGGGACTCGATTCTCTCGGATGCGCTGGAAGCAATCATCGGCGCCCTCTACCTAGATGCGGGCGATGTGACGGTGTGCCGGGAGGCCATCCTGCGCTGGTTCGGCGAGCGCTTGCGCCAGATAGAAGAGGCTCCGGTCCTGAAAGATCCGAAAAGCCGGCTGCAGGAATACCTCCAGGCCAACCAGCGTCCCTTGCCCGGCTATACCGTGCTGGAGGTTTCCGGGGCTGACCATGACCAGCATTTCCGCGTCCGTTGCGAAGTGGAGGGGGTGGAGCCGGCGCAAGGCGTGGGCGTCACCCGCCGTTATGCGGAACAGGCCGCCGCAGTCATTATTCTCCAACGACTTGGACTCCCGACATGAGCGATGTGATCGACCAGTTTTTTTCCGAATCCCCGGCCACGGAAATCCCGGAGGATTTCCGCTGCGGGTTCGTCGCCATTGTCGGACGGCCCAACGTGGGAAAATCGACCCTGCTGAATCACCTGCTCGGACAGAAGCTGTCGATCACCTCGCGCAAGCCGCAGACGACCCGCCACAAGATTCTGGGCATCGTGACGCGCGAGAAGGTGCAGGCAATCTATGTCGATACGCCGGGGATGCACAAGAAGGAAGTCCGCGCGATCAACCGTTACATGAACAAGGCCGCGGTGTCCGCACTGAAGGATGTGGACCTGATCCTGTTCGTGGTGGACGGGCTGAAATGGACGCCTGACGACGAACTGGTGCTCGAAAAACTCCAGGGAATCCGCACGCCGGTCATCCTGTTGCTGAACAAGGTGGATACCGTCGCCGACAAGGGCAAACTGTTGCCTCACCTTGCGACCCTGAACCAGAAGGGAGTGTTCGCGGAAATGGTGCCGGTCTCCGCCTTGCGCGGCCACAATCTGGAATCCCTGCATGAGCTGGTCAGCAAGTACCTTCCCTATGCCCCGCCGCTTTATGGGGAAGACCAGGTCACCGATCGTTCCGAGCGCTTCCTTGCGGCGGAAATGATCCGGGAAAAGATCATGCGCCAGCTCGGCGACGAAATCCCGTACGACCTGACCGTACAGATCGACAGCTTCCAGGAGGAGGGGCGCCTGATCCGTATCGACAGCAGCATCTTTGTCGAGCGTGTCGGGCAGAAAGCGATTGTCATCGGCGACGGCGGACAGCGCTTGAAGCTGATTGGCAAGGAGGCCCGGCAGGATATGGAGCGTCTGTTCGACCGCAAGGTGATGCTGACGCTGTGGGTGAAGGTGAAGGGTGGCTGGTCCGACGATGAGCGGGCCCTGAAAAGCCTGGGCTACGGCGACATATGATCCCCGGGCGCGAGCTGTGTCACGCCTATGTGCTGCACGCCCGCGCCTACAAGGAAAAAAGCCGCCTGCTGGAAATTTGGACGCTGGAGCATGGCCGCTTCAGCGCGGTCGGGCGCGACGCGGTCCCCCTGTTCCAGCCGTGCCTGGTGACCTGGCGCGGACGCGGCGCATTGAAGACCCTGGCAACCTGCGAGCAGGCCGGGCTGCCGCGCGAGTTGACCGGCGACGCGCTGTTCGCCGGGTTTTATCTCAATGAATTGATGGTCCGACTGTTGCCGCCGGAAGAGCCTCAGCCCCTGTTGTTTGCGTTTTACGGCGAAGTGCTGGAGGGGCTGCATGACCCGGACCGGCTCGAGCCGCTGCTCCGGCGATTTGAAATGCAGTTGCTGGCCGTCATCGGGTATGAGCTCGATTTCCGGCGCGATGCGGACGGTGAGCCCGTCCTGCCCGATGTCCGATACGATTACCGCAGCCGCGAGGGGCTTGTCCCTGTCGCGACCGGTTGGCCGGGTACTGATTTGCTGGCCATAGCCGTTGACGATTACCGCGAACCCTCCGCCCGTCGCGTCGCCAAACACATCCTCCGTAATGCCCTGGGCGAGCATCTGGGCGCACATCCACTCAAGAGCCGGGAACTCTGGCTGAGGAGCAAGTCATGAGCATTCTGCTGGGCGTGAATATCGATCACGTCGCCACCCTGCGCCAGGCGCGCGGTACGCGTTATCCCGAACCCCTGCATGCCGCGCTGCTGGCGGAGCAGGCGGGCGCAGACGGCATCACCCTGCATCTGCGTGAGGATCGCCGACATATCCAGGAGCGCGATGTCCGCCTGCTCCGTGAGATGCTGCAGACACGCATGAACCTCGAAATCGCGGTGACGGACGAGATGCTGGCGTTTGCCGAGTCCGTGCGGCCGGAGCATGTCTGTCTGGTGCCGGAGCGGCGCGAGGAGCTGACCACCGAGGGCGGGCTGGATGTGCTCGGCCAGATCGACAAGGTCAAGGCGGCCTGCGAGCGACTGGGTGCGCTGGGCATGGATGTTTCCCTGTTCATTGATCCCGACCCCCGCCAGATCGATGCGGCGATCGACTGCGGCGCGCCCACCATCGAGTTGCATACCGGAGCTTACGCCGAAGCGACCGGCGAAC
>JAYRMT010000058.1:0-14586 GCA_041912575.1 Fluviicoccus sp.
AATTGGCGATGCGCTCCGCTGCCGCGCGCAAGGCGACGACCTCGGCATGCGCGGTCGGGTCATGTGCGAGGATCGGCTGGTTATAGCCTTCGCCCAGCACCTCGCCCTCCGCGGAAACCAGCACCGCGCCCACCGGCACTTCGCCCCGGGCCGCTCCTTGCGCTGCGAGGGCCAACGCGCGTTGCATGAACGCCTCGTCCGCCGGACTGAAGGCCGGCAGCGACGACTCAGTGTCGGTCGACATAGATTTCCAGCAGGGGTCGGTCAACCCCGGAACGCAGGTAAAGGCGCAAATTGTTCATGGCACTCAGATATTGCTCCAGCAGCCGCTGAAAGTGCGCCTGCTCCGCCGCGTAGTCGGTTGCGCGGTAACCGTACTCATAACTGACCTCAACCTGCATAAGCCCGTATTCGCCCAGCAAAGGGAACCGGGACATGACGTCCAGCGCCTCCATGGCGCGCTGTTCACGCAGGTGCTCCAGCACCTCGGAGAGTTTGGCCGGCCAGCCGGGCAGGCTGTGACGGATGAAGAACATCATCAACTCAAGCAAGGCGGCTTCGGCATTGGCGGTCTTGGCGGCGGCACTCATGGCAAGAAGGATGCAATCCGGGAAATGCGCATTGTGCCGCAGGATATCCGCGCCGGAAAGCGCTGCCCGTCATGCGCCCGGATGAATAAGCACATAGGGAAAAGTTACTTCACTAATACCACTAGACGGCATATGGTAATCCATCGCTTTTCCGACAGTCGCCCAGGTGCCCCATGAAGCTCGAAACCCTTGCCGTTCACGCCGGTTACGCCCCCGACCCCACCACCAAGGCGGTCGCGGTCCCGATCTACCAGACGACCTCTTACGCCTTCGACAATACCCAGCACGGCGCCGACCTCTTCGACCTGAAAGTGCCGGGCAACATCTACACCCGCATCATGAACCCGACCCAGGATGTGCTGGAGAAACGGCTGGCGGCGCTGGAGGGCGGCGTGGCGGCGCTGGCGCTGGCCTCCGGCCAGGCGGCGATTACCTACGCCATCCAGACCATCGCCGAAGCGGGCGACAACATCGTCTCCGCCGCCACGCTGTACGGCGGCACCTACAACCTGTTCGCGCACACGCTGCCGCAGTTCGGCATCACCGTGCGCTTCGCCGACTACCGTGACCCGGCCAGCTTCGAAAAACTGATCGACGCGAAGACGAAAGCCGTCTACGTCGAGTCGATAGGCAACCCGCTCGGCAACATCACCGACTTCGAACGCATCGCCGAGATCGCCCACCGCCACGGCGTGCCGCTGATCGTCGACAACACTGTCCCCTCGCCCTACCTGTTACGCCCCATCGAATTCGGCGCGGACATCGTCGTGCACTCGCTGACCAAGTACATTGGCGGCCACGGCAACTCCATCGGCGGGGCGATTGTGGACTCCGGCAAATTCCCCTGGGCTGACCATAAGGAACGCTTCCCGCGCCTGAACCAGCCGGACGTGTCCTACCACGGCGTGGTGTACACCGAGGCCTTCGGCGCGGCAGCCTTCATCGGCCGCGCGCGGGTGGTGCCGCTGCGCAACATGGGCGCGGCGATCAGCCCGTTCAACGTCTTCCTGCTGCTGCAAGGTCTGGAAACCCTGCCGCTGCGCATGGACCGTATCACCGAAAACACCCTGGCCATCGCGAAATACCTCAAGGCGCATCCGAAAGTGAAGTGGGTCAACTACGCCGGCCTGGAGGATCACCCGGACCATGCGCTGGCGGTGAAATACATGGGCGGCAAGCCCTCCGGCATCCTGACCTTCGGCGTCGAGGGCGGCATCGAAGGCGGCGCGCGCTTCCAGGATGCGCTGCAGTTGTTCACCCGGCTGGTCAATATCGGCGACGCCAAATCGCTGGCCTGCCACCCCGCGTCGACCACCCACCGCCAGCTGGGTCCGGAGGAGCTGGTCAAGGCGGGCGTCACCGTCGACACGGTGCGCCTGTCCATCGGCATCGAGCACATTGACGACCTCATCGCCGACCTGGAACAGGCGCTGGCGGCGGTCTGAACGCCGTCCAAGAAAAAAGGGCCTCGCGGCCCTTTTTCCTTATTCCCACTCGATGGTGGCGGGCGGCTTCGACGACACGTCGTACACTACCCGCGACACCCCGGCGATCTCGTTGATGATGCGGTTCGACACTTTCTCGATCAGCTCGTACGGCAGGTGCGCCCAGCGCGCGGTCATGAAGTCGATGGTTTCGACAGCACGCAGCGCGATCACCCAGGCGTAACGGCGGCCGTCGCCGACCACGCCCACGCTCTTCACCGGCAGGAACACGGCGAAGGACTGGCTGGTGCGGTGATACCAGCCGCCCTTGTGCAGTTCTTCCAGGAAAATGGCGTCGGCCTCGCGCAGCACGTCAGCGTATTCCTTTTTCACTTCGCCCAGGATGCGCACGCCCAGACCCGGACCCGGGAAGGGATGGCGGTAGACCATGTCGTAAGGCAGGCCCAGCTCCAGGCCGATGCGGCGTACTTCATCCTTGAACAGCTCGCGCAGCGGCTCGACGAGCTTCATCTTCATGTTCTCGGGCAGGCCGCCGACATTGTGGTGCGACTTGATGACATGCGCCTTGCCGGTCTTGCTGGCGGCGGACTCGATCACGTCCGGGTAGATGGTGCCCTGGGCCAGCCAGTTGACGCCGCCGGCGGCCAGCTTGGAAGACTCGCGGTCGAAGACCTCGATGAAGGTCTTGCCGATGATCTTGCGCTTCTGTTCCGGATCGGCCACCCCGGCCAGGTTGCCCAGGAACTCGGCTTCGGCATCGACCCGGATCACGCGTACGCCCATGTTCTTCGCGAACATCTCCATGACCATGTCGCCTTCGTTCTTGCGCAGCAGGCCGTTGTCGACAAAAACGCAGGTGAGCTTGTCGCCGATGGCGCGATGCAGCAGCGCGGCGACCACGGAAGAGTCCACGCCGCCGGACAGGCCGAGCAATACCTGGTCGCTCCCGACCTGCTCGCGCACGCGGACGATGGTGTCCTCGATGATGCGGGCCGGGGTCCACAGGTCGTCGCAGGCGCAGATCTCGCGCACGAAGCGGCGCAGCAACGCCTCGCCCTGCAGGGTATGCGTCACTTCCGGATGGAACTGGATGCCGTAGAAGCGCTTGGCGTCGCAGCTCATGGCGGCGATCGGGCAGCTGGGGGTGCTGGCGGTGACGTCGAAGCCTTCCGGCAGCTTCACCACCTTGTCGCCGTGGCTCATCCACACGTCCAGGTAACCGGCGCGGTCGTGGATATTGGCGAAGAAGGCGTCTTCCTTGTCGATCTTCACTTCCGCATAGCCGAATTCGCGCAGGTCGGAGGTGCCGACCTTGCCGCCCAGCTGTTCAGCCATCGTCTGCATGCCGTAGCAGATGCCCAGCAGCGGCAGGCCCAGGGTGAACACGGCTTCCGGCGCGCGGGGCGATCCGGCTTCGGTGACCGACTCCGGACCGCCGGACAGGATAATGCCCTTGGGATTGAATTCGCGGATTTCCGCTTCGGTCATGTCGTAGGCGCGCAGTTCGCAGTACACGCCCAGTTCGCGCACGCGGCGGGCGATCAGCTGGGTGTACTGGGAGCCGAAATCCAGGATCAGGATGCGGTGGGCGTGGATGTCGAGATGCATGGTGTCTTTGCCTGAAAGAAACAGGCCGGGGAAGCCCGACCTGGAGGAATTGGAGTATGAACACGTCCCTGTGCCGTCTTTCCGGCCGCGCGTCCCGGCGCGGCGTTCAGCCTGGATGAATGTCCCCCGGACATTCATCCAGGCTTCACCCCACCCGGTAGTTCGGCGCTTCCTTGGTGATCGTCACATCATGCACGTGCGATTCCTTCATGCCCGCGGAGGTGATCTTCACGAACTTGGGCTTGGTGCGCATCTCGGCGATGTTGGCGGAGCCGGTGTAGCCCATCGACGAACGCAGGCCGCCCATCAGCTGGTGGATGATCCCGCTCATCGGTCCCTTGTAGGGCACGCGGCCCTCGATGCCTTCCGGCACCAGTTTCTCCACCCCGGCGGAGGCATCCTGGAAGTAGCGGTCACTGGAGCCGGTCTGGCCGCTCATCGCCCCCAGAGAGCCCATGCCGCGATAGGCCTTGTAGTAACGGCCCTGGAACAGTTCGACCTCTCCCGGCGCTTCCTCGGTGCCCGCCAGCAGCGAGCCGACCATGATGACGCTGGCCCCGGCGGCAATGGCCTTGGCGATGTCGCCGGAGAAGCGGATGCCGCCGTCGGCGATCAGGGGGATACGGTCATTCAGGGCGCGGGCCACGGCGTCCACGGCGCCGATCTGCGGCACGCCGATCCCGGCGACAATACGGGTGGTGCAGATGGAGCCCGGGCCGATGCCGACCTTGACCGCATCCGCGCCCGCGTCCAGAAGCGCCAGCGCGGCGTCGCCGGTGGCGATGTTGCCGCCGATCACCTGCATGGCCGGGAAATTCTTCTTGATCCAGGCCACGCGGTCGATCACGCCCTTGGAATGCCCGTGCGCGGTATCGACGACGATCACGTCCGCGCCCGCCTCGATCAGCGCCTCGACGCGCGCCGGGGTATCGGAGCCGGTGCCGACCGCCGCCCCCACGCGCAGGCGGCCCTGCTCGTCCTTGCAGGCGTTCGGGTACATTTCGGCCTTGCGGAAGTCGTTGACAGTGATCAGGCCCTTGAGTTTGAAGTTGTCGTCGATGACCAGCACCTTCTCGATGCGGTGCTGGTGCAGCAGCGCCTTGATTTTCTCGGATGACTCGCCTTCCTTCACGGTGACCAGCTTGTCCTTGGGCGTCATGATTGCCGACACCGGCTGGTCCAGGCGGGTTTCGAAACGCACGTCGCGCCCGGTGACGATGCCGACCAGGTTGTCGCCCTGCACCACCGGCACGCCGGAGATCTTGTGGGCCTGGGTCAGCTGCAGCAGCGCGGCGATGGTGGTGTCCGGACCGACGGTGATCGGGTCCTTGACCATGCCCGCCTCGTACTTCTTGACGCGACGCACCTGCGCGGCCTGGGCGGCGATGTCCATGTTCTTGTGCAGGATGCCGATGCCGCCTTCCTGCGCGATGGCGATGGCCATGCCGGCCTCGGTAACGGTGTCCATGGCGGCTGAAACCAGCGGAATGTTCAACTCGATGCCGCGGGTCAGGCGGGTCTTCAGGGAGACATCCTTGGGCAGGACTTCGGAATAGGCGGGCAGGAGAAGCACGTCATCGAACGTGAGGGCTTCCTGGACGATGGTCAGCATGGCGCGTCACTCGCAGGCAGGGGGCGGGAAAAGTGGGCAATTATACGCCGCCGCGCGCGCGGGCAAAAGCCGCGTCAGCGCTCTTCCCCCATGGATTGCCGCATCCGGGCTTCCCGGATCTTCTTTTGCGCCTCCTGCATCTCGCGCGACAGGCGGGTCAGCGACGATCCGTCGGCGGGGGCCGCGTCGGGAGCCGCCTTGGCCTGGGCGGGCTTCTCCGCAGGCGGCAAAGGCTCCAGGCGTCCGATGCGCCCGGTATCGACCACAACCTTCTCGCCGCCTTCGCGGGGTTGGTCGCTGAAATGGCGAACGCCGTCCGCATCCACCCAGGTGGCGTAGACATCAATATGCGCCGCGGGCGGCTCCTCGCGCGGGAGAAACCGCTGCAGCCAAGCCGGATGGGCCGCGTACAGGCCGATCCCGGCGACGAACAGGACCAGAAGTCCCGTGAGTCCGTTTTTCATTACATTCCGTCGTGGTGTCGCGGTAGGGATGATGCCTAGAATAGCCGATTTAACACCTGACCGGCCTGCCATGAAAGCCCTCTTTTCCCTGTTTGCCCTGTTCGTCCCCGCGCTGGCCGCCGCCCTGCCGCCGGACACCCGTGTTCCCGGCGGCATCGCCGTCGTCCCCGTACCCGAATACGCGCCGCCGTCGGTGGAAGCCTGGTTCAACGGCATGCGCGCGCCGGTGATCGCCCGGGGCGAGGAACGGGTGGCCGTGGTGGGCCTGCCGCTGGCGCAAAAACCCGGCGAGGCGGCCGTGGAATTGCGGGCCGATCACTTCTCGGACAGCCTGACGTTCACGGTGGCGGACAAGGCCTACCCCGAGCAGCGATTGACCGTGACCAATCCCGATCATGTGAACCCCTCGCCGGAACAACTGGCGCGCTACGAGCGCGAAGCGGCCGAGCAGAACGCGGTCTACCGCCGCTTCCAGCCGCGCGACGGCGGCTGGCCGTCCTTCCGCCTGCCGGACAAGGCCCCGTTCAGCAGCCCCTTCGGACTCAAACGCTTCTTCAACGGCGAGGAGCGCGCTCCGCACGCCGGGCTGGACATCGCGCTGCCCGAAGGGGTTCCCGCCCGCGCCCCGGCGGACGGGGTGGTCGTGCAAACCGGCGATTACTTTTTCAACGGCCGCACCGTCCTGATCGACCACGGGAACGGCGTTGTCTCGATGCTCTGTCACCTGAGCCGGATCGAAGTGAAGGCCGGTGATACCGTCCGCCAGGGTGACGAAATCGGCAAGGTTGGCCACACCGGCCGGGCGACCGGCCCCCACCTGCACTGGTCGGTCAGCATCAACAACGCGCGCGTCGATCCCCTGCTGCTGGTCGATACGCCGTGACCACGGTCGCGGTGCGGCTGTTCCTGTCCGCCGTGCCGGACGCCGACGCGGCGGAGCGGTGGGAGGCGCTGTTGCCGCCCGAAGACCTCGCGAATGCGGAGCAGCGACGTCATCCGGTCGCGCGGAGTGAAAGACTGGCCGGACGCCTGCTGCTGCGCCGGGCGCTGTCGACGGTGAGCGGGGAAAATCCCTTTGATGCGGACAATATCGCCCGCTGGCGCTTCCGGCGCGAACAGGGGCGACTGGTCGGCGATCCGGCGCAAACCCCGTGGCGCTTCAGCCTGAGCCACGGCCACGGACATGCGGTATGCCTGCTCGCGCGCGGTCATGCCTGCGGCGTCGACCTGGAACGTGCGGACCGCGCGTTGCCCTGGCGGGCGCTGGCCAGGCGCTATTTTCATCCTGACGAAGCCCTGGCATTGTCTCGGCTGCCGGAGTCCGAACAGCGGGAAGCCTTCCTGCGGTTGTGGACCTGCAAGGAAGCGACCGTGAAGGCCTGGGGAACGGGCCTCGCGAATCACATGGCAAGGATTGTCTTCGATCCGGTCACGCTGGCGTTGCGCGCGTGCCCGCCGGAATATGCGGGCGACCGGCTGCAACTGCAGCACCGGCGCACGGGCGGGCTCTTGCTGACCGCCGCCGTGGACGCGCCGGTCACGGCGGACTGGCGCTGGGAGACCGTCGACCTACTCCGGCAGCCAGGCTGAGAGCACCATCTCCAGCTGGCGGCGGCGGAAGGGCTTGCTGATCACGGCGTCCATGCCCGCTTCCAGGCACGTCACCTCGTTGTCCGGGCTGGCGTTGGCCGTCAGCGCCACGATCGGCAACCGATGGCCGCTCTCCTCGGCCCGCCAGGCCTGCGTCGCCTCGTAGCCGTCCATGATCGGCATCTGGCAATCCATCAGCACCAGATCGATCCCGCCCGCACGCAGGCTTTCCAGCGCTTCCCGGCCGTTGCTCGCCGTCACCACCGTGCAGCCCGCCGCCTTCAGCATGGCCTCGGCCACCTTGCGGTTGGCGGGATTGTCGTCCACCACCAGCACATGCGCGTCATAGCCCGCGGGACGCTCGGCGGCCTCCGGCGCGTCGGGTTCGCCCACGCCCTGACGCGGCGCCAGGGGGAGTACCAGTTCGAAACTGAAGCAGGTGCCGACCAGCGGCTCGCTTTCCACCCGAAGATCCCCCTGCATCAGGCGCGTCAGCTTGCCGGCAATGCTGAGCCCGAGCCCGGCGCCGCCATAACGGCGGCTATGCGAACGGTCCACCTGCATGAACGGCTCGAAGATCATCGGCAAGGCGGTCGGACTGATGCCGATACCGGTATCGAAGATCTCGCACTGGAAGTGGGCGTGGGTCTCACTGTAGGGCGTCAGCCGCAAATGCACGTCCACCCGCCCCTTTTCAGTGAATTTGAGCGCATTGTCGAGCAGCTTGCGGATGACCTGGCTGATGCGCACCTGATCCCCCTGCAGCCAGATGCCCGCATCGCCCTCGAAACGGAAGCTGAGCCCGAGCCGCTTTGCATCGGCCTCGCCGCGCGCATCCTCCACCAGCTTGTCCAGCAAGGCGCGCGGGTTGAACGGGCGGACTTGCAGGCTCAGACGCCCCTCGTCCAGCTTGGAGAAGTCGAGCACGTCATCCACCAGTTGCCGCAAGTCATTCGCCGCGTGCGCGGCCAGCCCGGCGTATTCCTTTTGCTCGTCCTCCATGCGCGACGGGGACAGCAATTGCAGGCTGCCCAGAATGGCGTTCAGCGGCGTGCGCAATTCATGGCTCATCATCGCCAGGAACTCGCTCTTGGCGAGATTCGCCTTGTCGGCGCGGGTGCGCGAGAGGATCAGCTCCTCGGTGTATTTCATCTGCAGGTTGCGATGCTCTTCAAGCATGGAGGCCAGCAGGTTGAGGTGGTAAGCCAGCACGCCGAGCTCGCCGTCCTGCCCCACGTTCACGCGCGCCTCGAAATGCCGGTTCTTGAGCGCGCCGACCATGCCGATGATGGCGCGCAGCGGGTTTTCCAGATCGCGGGCCATCGCAGAACCGAGCAGCGCGATGGCCGCCAGCGCCAGCGCCCCCAGGAACAGGCTGGTGAAGACGATGCTGCGTTCACGTTCCAGGATGAAGTCCGGGCTGATACCCACCTCCACCTCGCCCAGCACCTGCACCTCGCCGCGATCGGGCACATTCACCAGCCAGTCGCCCCGGTCCAGTTGCACCGGCTCCTGGCGGATCGGCGCGAGGAAGCGCTCCAGTTCATTCGGCTTGGCCGAACCCGGCTTGTGCTTGTCCAGCAAGACCCGGTGGTCCGCATCAAAAATGCGGATCGACACCACGCCGGGTTGTGTCAGCAGGGATTGCACCTGCCCGCCCAGGCTGTCGAGATTGCCCGATATCACGGCGTAATCGGCCGAGGACGCCAACTGGCTCGCCATCAGCGCGCCGGATTGCGCCAACTCGTGCTTGGCGTCGAGCAAGCGCGCCACCACGTGGTACGCCATGGTCACCAGCAACATCAACACCGCCGGCGCCAAGGCCAGCACCAGGGTGCGTCGCTTGAGACTCCAGTTCGACATCACGGCCATGCGGGCAGCTCCTCGAAATGCAGGAGCCGCTCCAGCTCGTTGATGGCGGGCACCGCCAGACCCAGCGCCCGTGAGACCTGGGGATTGAGGCTGACGCTGAGGTTGCGTATCCGGGTTGGCGGTGAAAGGCGACCGGACTTGCCGAGAGCGAGGAGTTTCTGGCCGACCGCCTCGGCAATGGCGGGGGTTGGCGCATACAGGGTGGCCAGCGCGCCCGCCCGGACAAAAGCCGGACTGGGGCCGACAAACACCCTGTTCTGCCGGTATGCCGCCAGAAGCACCAGGCGGATGGTGTCCCGGTTGTAGAGTTCGGGGTCCGGCTGCGCCAGCAGCACATCGCAGGACGCGGCCAGATCGGCGACCTGACGGGCCAGCCGCTGCCGGTCGGCCTGCAGGATGCGGATATCGACCGACTGGTCGGCCGCATACTGGCGGAACGCTTTCGCCCAGGTCATGTCATCGGGATTGTTGACCAGCATGCCCACGCGGTTGGTGGCGGGCAGCAGGTAGCGGATCAGCGCCAGCTGCGCCGAGAGACTGGGGGACCAGTACACGGCGCTGTCGCCCTTGGCCAGTTCCAGACCGTTGCCGGAAGGCGCCAGCAGAACCGAGGACGGATGTTTTTCAGGCAGTTTGCGGTAGGCTTCCGTTCCCAGGACAACCAGGGCGTCGGGCGGCATCGAGGGCGTATCGCCCGCCGTAACGACACCCTCATCGCGGAGATACGCCTGCAGACTGTTGACGAACTCCGCCGACTCCTCGGTGCCGCCCCCGACGACATGCACCCGGATCAGGGCGAACGCCGCCTCACCGGGCCAGAACACCAAGAACAGCCCGGTCAGAAAGACCAGAATCCTCATGCGCAGCACCATCCTTTGTGCTCCCTTTTCCTAGCCACGGCAGATCACTGTTCGGCGCTCCTACAGGTCATAGGTATAGGACATCCCCAACCAGACCTTGTCGCGCGGCGCACCGTTGGCGCGTCGCAGTTCGGTGTCTTCCGTGAGACGGATCTGCCAGACCGACGACAGTTCCACCTGCTGGCGCTTGCCCAGCCGCCACCGTTTTCCCAGCGACCAGTCCAGACGATCAAAAAACAGGCCGCCATCCGAGTCATTATAGAGCTGGTTGTAAAACACATAGGTCAGGCTGGAGCGCAAACCATCGGGATTATCGTACCACGCGGCGACATTGCCGCTATGCAGCGGGACAAAGTCGGTGTTGTCATTGTCGCCGGTGATGTCGTCATAGGCGTAGTTGAGCAGGAACCGCCAGTTCGGCAGCGGCCGCCACTGGCTGGAAAACTCCATGCCGCGCTGATGGTGCATCGTGGTCGGCGCCAGCACGAAATCGTCGATTTCCAGGTTGTGCTCGCTGATGTGCAGGATGTCATGGTAAATCCGCAAGTCCATCTGCACATGCTGTTTCGGGAACTCGCCGTAGTAACCGATTTCGCGGGAGGTAATGCGCTCGACCGGCGCGCCGTTGGTGCAGACCGTGTTGTTCGGATAAGTAGTGCCGAAATTATCGGTAATGGTGCAGGTATAGCCGTGCGGGGAAATCCCGAGGAAATAATAGGCCCCGTCATACTTGCTGAGGCTGCGGTCCACGGTGGTGGCGTTGTACTGCCAGTACGAGCTGGTCTCCCGCAGGTCAGGGGTCCGGTAGGCGCGCGAAGTCACCACGCGGAAGGACTGGGTGGGCGCGAACCGCCAGTTGACGGCGGCGCGCGGAGACAGCATGTGGCCGGAATAATCGTCATGTTCGTCCATGGCGCCCAGATTGAGCCGCCAGTCCGGCCGGAACTGCCATTCGCCATGCGCGAAGGCCCGCCACACGGTGTTTTCGACCCGCCCGCCGAAAAAGTCGTCGGAATTGGCGTTCGATGTCTGGATGCCCGCGCCGTACACCATGCGCAGGGTCGGCGACAGGGTCCAGGTGTCCTGCAACTCGGCCTCGGTCCGCGACTCGCTGTTCTCGTTATCCGCCTGATAGCGCACCGGTTGCGTCAGCTTGGGGTCGGCATCCGCCGGATTGCAGGGCGCGCCCGGCAGGGAAACGCCCATCACCTTGCAGAGCACCTTGGCTTCGAGCATGTACATCGCGGGGTCGCTGGAAAAGGCCGGCGTATCGCCGCTGCCCGCCGCGTTGACGAAGTCCGAGGTGAACACCCGGTCCTTGAGATACATCTGCCGCAACTCCGGCAGGAAAAGCGCCGGCCAGATGTTGGCGTACAGGTGCTCCTTGCTGGTGAAGCCGGAATAGTCCGCTTGCAACTGCAGCTGGTGATTCGCCAGATCCTTGGAGAACAACATGGACACATAGTCCTGGCGACTGGTCATGTCCGACTTGGTGATCTTGGCGGGGTCGGTATCCGGCCGGATATCCGGCATTTCCTGTCCGCGCAGTTCCGAACGCCCCGCCGACATGCGCAGACTGGTCTCCGTATCGGGTTCCCACGCCATCTGGCCATAGGCCGAACGCTCGCGCTTGTCGTCGTCGAAGGGGTGTTGAGTGAAGATCTTGATCTTGCGACCGAGGCTGTCCAGCACATTCTTCCCGGCCGAATCCTTCAGGTTCTCGCGATTGAAAAAGGTCGTGAAACCGTCGTCGTGCCGGTTGTTCACCGACACCGACCAGCTGTAGGGGCCCTTCGAGCCGCTGCCGCTGGCGTAGTGGTCCTGGATGCCGTCCGCCCCCATGTGCGTATAGGCGCGCACGGTCGGCAGATCGGCCGGATGGCGGGTAATGATGTTGACCACGCCGAGCACGCTGTTGGCGCCGTAGGCCGCCGCATTGGGTCCTCGCACCACTTCGATGCGGTCGATATCGGAAAGCTCCAGCGGCAGGCCGACCCAGTTCACCTCGGCCAGGGTCGGCTGGTACACCGAGCGGCCGTCCACCAGCACCTGCATGCGCCGCGCCATGTCGGCCGAGGTGCCGTGGTAGCTGACAAACGCGTTCCAGCCGTTGTCATAGCCCACCACCATGCCCGGCACCAGACGCAGCAGTTCCGGCAGTTCGCGCACGCCGGACTGGTCGATCATCTGGCGGTCGATGACGCTGATCGCTGCGGGGGCATCCACGATCGACTGGCGCAGGCGGGTGGCGGAGAGCACGACCGGCAGGTCGGCGCCGTCATCGGGAAGCCCCTCGTCATCGGCTTGGGCGAAGGGGACGGCGGCAATGGCCAGCGCCAGAGCGAGCGGCTTTTTCATGCAAGGAGTCCTGAAAACTAGGGTCTTTTTTCTCTTTTTCTGGAACCCTGGACGGGGCGGCGCTTGTGCACGGCCTGCGCTTCCGTCAGGGTTTTCGGACGGTCCTTGTACGGGTTGTCGCTGGTCTTGAACTCCAGTCTGACAGGCGTTCCCTGCAGTTTCAGCACTTTCCGGAAAATATTCTCCAGATAGCGCTGGTAATCTTTGGGCACCGATTCGGCCTGGTTGCCGTGGATCACGAACACCGGCGGATTCTGCCCGCCCATGTGGGCGTAACGCAGTTTAATCCTTCGCCCCTGAATCATTGGCGGCTGATGCGATTCTACGGCATCCGCGAGAATCTGCGTCAACCGGTGCGTGGGCACTTTCAGCATGGCTGACTCATAGGCCCGATGAATGGAGGGATAGAGGTCGCCAACGCCGGTCCCGTGCAGCGCGGAGATGAGGTGGATCTTCACGAACGGGATGAAATCGAAGCGCGTGCTGATCGCGTCCTTCACCTGACGGCGGTCGTATTCATCCATGCCGTCCCACTTGTTGATCGCCAGCACCACCGCGCGCCCGCTCTCCAGCGCGAACCCCAGCAGGTGCAGGTCCTGGTCCACCACGCCCTCGCGGGCATTCAGCACGATCACGACCACATGCGCGTCCTTGATCGCCTGCAAGGTCTTGATCACCGAGAACTTTTCCACCGTCTCGTTGACCCGGCCGCGACGGCGCACCCCGGCGGTGTCGATCAGGGTGTACTTGCGGCCGTGACGTTCGTAGGGGATATGGATGCTGTCGCGCGTGGTGCCGGGCATATCGTAGACCACCACCCGCTCCTCGCCGAGCAGGCGGTTGACGAGCGTGGACTTGCCGACATTGGGCCGCCCGACAATGGCGATCTTGACGCCGGTCTCGCTGAGCGGGGCCGGTTCCTCGTCTTCCGGGAACGGCGCCAGCACCTCGGACAGCAGGGTATGCAGGCCGCGTCCATGGCTGGCCGCCACGCAGAACATGCGCTCACCCAGGCCCAGACGGTAGAACTCCGCCGTTGCCGCCTCTTCGTGCAGGCCGTCGATCTTGTTGACCACCAGGAAAAAGGGCTTGCCAAGGCGACGCAGTTCGTCCGCGATGTTCTGGTCGGAGCCGAGCAGCCCGGCGCGGGCGTCGACCACGAACAGCACGATATCGGCTTCCTGGATCGCGGTACGCGACTGCTCGGCCATGTAGGCGTCAATGCCTTCGTCGCTTTCCCCCAGACCGCCGGTATCGATGACGATGAAGGACTTGTTTTCGAATACGGCGTCGCCGTACTGCCGGTCCCGGGTCAGGCCGGGCAGGTCGGCAACCAAGGCGTTGCGCGTGCGGGTGAATTGGTTGAACAGGGTGGACTTACCCACATTGGGGCGACCAATCAGGGCAATGACGGGCTTCATGGCGGAGAATTTCGAGATCGGGAAACGTGCGGCATTCTAGCGCAGAACCGCTTCCCGGGACAGGACGGCGGGACCGGGCGTCCCGCCGCCGGAAGGATCAGCGTTCCAGACGCCAGGTGCTGACCGTTCCGCTGCGGGTCGACGCCAGGAGACGGCCGTTCACCGCTTCAAGCCGGGTGACCGGCCCGCGCGTGCGCGCACGGCCCAGGATGCGCCCGTCGGACGAGGACAACAGGTGCAGGTAGCCCTGCTCGTCCCCCACAGCCAGGGCGTCCCCAAGCAGGACCACGTTTGACAGTTGCCGCCAGGCCAGCGCCTCCTGCTTCCAGATGACCTTGCCGGTCACCAGATCCACCGCCCGGACCTTGCCGTCGGTATCGGCGAAATAGGCGTTGGCATTATCGACCGCCACACCGCCCAGGCTGGACGCATCAAGATCCCACAGCGGGTCCGGATGCTCGCCAAGCTGCAGGGCGCTGAGTTGCCCCTGATAGCCGCCGACCACCAGCTTGCCGTCGGCGGTCACCGCGAGATCCCCGTCGATATCCACCAGACGCTCGATCTCGGTGCGACCCTTGGGCGCGGCCACCTGCACTTCCCACTGGCCGATACCGGTATCGGCGGCCAGGGCGACCACCTTGCCCACCGAAGTCGGCACCAGCAACAGGTCGTTATGGACGAGCGGCGGCGCGTAGCCGCGCAGGCTCAGCGCAGGCACCGGAGTGTCATACGTCCACGACGGCTTGCCGGTCAGGGCGTCCAGCGC